>DASTCK010000395.1:0-2199 GCA_035711225.1 Casimicrobiaceae bacterium | reverse complement strand
GGCCGGCGCAACTGTCGTGGTAGGTGACGGTGCCGTCGAATCGGCCGGGGACCGCGTCGACGCTGGCCACGTCGGTGAGGAACTGCGTGAGCTCCCAGGTCTTCGCGGCGAGCCGCCCGGCGCGCTCCGCCCACGCCGGGTCGTCACCCAACAGGTCGGCGTAGTGGGTGCGGATCATGCCGCTGCACGAGCCCGACGGCGCGACGACCGCGTCGAACCCCTCGAACTCCCCGACGACCTTGCGGGCGAGCGCGATCGCATCGGCGCGATCGCCGCTGTTGTACGCGGGCTGGCCGCAGCAGGTCTGGCGCGCGGGGACCGTGACCTCGAGGCCCGGCCGGTCGAGGAGCCTGAGCGCCGCGAAGCCGATCGACGGGCGCATCAGGTCGACCAGGCAGGTGACGAAGAGGCCGACGCGCATCGCCACGGCGGCCTCAGAAGTACGACTGCGTGATCGCCAGCGTGCAGAGGCCCATCAGGTATTGCGGCAGCACGCCGAGGACGAGCAGCGCAAGCCCGTTCGCCGAGAGCAGCGCGCGCGCGTCGCCGGGCGCGGCGATCGGCGTGTCGTCGGTGGGATCGTCGAAATACATGAGCTTGACGATGCGCAGGTAGTAGAAGGCGCCCACCACCGAGGTCAGCACCGCGAAGACCGCGAGCCACACGAAGCCCTGGTTGACCGCGGCCTCGAGCACCGCGAACTTCGCGTAGAAGCCGAGCGTCGGCGGAATGCCGGTGAGCGAGAACATCACGAGCAGCATCATGAACGCCCACCACGGCGAGCGCCGGTTGAGGCCGCGGAAGTCGTCGAGCTGGTCGGCCTCGAAGCCCTCGCGCGAGAGCAGCAGGATCATGCCGAACGAGGCGAGCGTCGTCAGGACGTAGGTCACCGTGTAGAAGAGCGCGGCAGAGTAGCCGTTCAAGTCCGCGGCGAGGAAGCCCAGCAGCATGAACCCCATGTTCGCGATCGTCGAGTACGCGAGCATGCGCTTCAGGTTCGTCTGCGCGATCGCGATCAGGTTGCCCAGCGTCATCGACAAGAGCGACAGCACGATCAGCATGCCCTGCCAGTCGAACTCGAGGCCCTTGAGCGACCCGGCCAGCACGCGCAGCGCGAAGGCGAACGCCGCGAGCTTGGGCGCGGAGCCGATCAGGAGCGTGATCGGCGTCGGCGCGCCGTGGTACACGTCGGGCACCCACATGTGGTAGGGCACCACCCCCAGCTTGAACGCGATGCCGGAGACGATGAACACCAGGCCGAACACCAGCAGCGTTCGGTTGCCCTGCCCCGCCAGCGTCGCCTCCGCGATGCGGTCGAGGTCGAGCGACCCGGTGGCGCCGTACACCATCGAGAAGCCGTAGAGGAGCATCCCCGACGCGAGCGCGCCCAGCACGAAGTACTTCATCGCGGCCTCCGACGAGGCGGCGGCATCGCGCTGCAGCGCGACCAGCGCGTAGAGCGCGAGCGACATCAGCTCGAGCCCGAGGTAGAGCGTGACGAAGCTCGCCGCCGACATCATCACCATCATGCCGAGCAGGGCGAAGAGCACCAGCACGAACGCCTCGCCGCGGAACAGGCCGCGGGCGACGAGATAGGCGCGCGCGTAGAACAGCATCAGCGACACCGAGATCAGCGCGAAGAGCTTGAGCACGTCGGCGAGCATGTCGTCGACGACCATGCCGTTGAACGCATGCGACGGCTGGACCTGCGCCGTCGAGACGACGATCCATACGGTCGCCGCCAGCGCGGCCTGGGTGAGCCAGAAGCCCACGTGGCGGTGCGTCGGCGGCACGAACAGGTCGACGATCAGCACGACGCACGCTGCCACGAGGATCGCGATCTCGGGGAGGACGGCCACCAGCTGGGCGCTCATCGGCGGGTTCCGGTCAGAGCTTCGACTTCGCGACGTGGGCGAGCAGGTCGACGACCGACACGTGCATCACGTCGATGAGCGGCTTCGGGTAGATCCCCATCGCCAGCACGGCCGCGGCGACCGCCGCGAGCATCCAGAACTCCCGGCGGCCGATGTCGGTGAGCGCCGCGACGTGCGGGTTGGCCACGGCACCGTACACGACGCGCTTGACCATCCACAGCGTATAGGCGGCGCCCAGCACCAGCGTGACGGCCGCGGCGAAGCCGAGCCACACGTTCACCTTGATCGCCGCCAGGATCACGAGGAACTCGCCGACGAAGCCGGA
>DASTCK010000394.1:0-14351 GCA_035711225.1 Casimicrobiaceae bacterium | reverse complement strand
CGTAGATCAGCGCGGACAGCACGCCCAGCGCGACGCCGAGAGGGTGGACCGCACCCGACGCTCCCCACACCGCCGGGCCGACGGTGAGCGCCGTGCCCGCCAGCGCGGTCGCGACCGCGGCGATCGCTCGCGGCGCGAGCGTCTCGTGGCCCCGCCACGCCGCGAGCAGCGCGACGATCGCAGGATTGAGGTACAGCAACAGGGCCACGAGCCCGGCGGGCGCGAGCGTGAGCGCGGTGAAGAAGCTCGCCGCCTGGCCCGCGTAGCCGACCGCGCCGAGCCCCACCAGCGTCGCGAGGTCGCGCCCGCGCGGCCAGCGCACGCGCATCGCGAGGCACGCGGCGACGAGGATCGCGCCGGCGATCGAGAAGCGCAGCGCGAGCAGCGTCGTCGTGTCGGCGCCGTCGCGGTACGCGTAGCGCGCGAAGATCGCCATCGCGCCGAATGCGGTCGCGGAGGCGATGACGAAGGCGAAGCCGGCGAGGGGCGGCGAGCGCGCGGGCATGGACGGAAAGAAGTGGCGAAAGGCGATGGGCGCTAGGCGATGGGCGATAGGGAACCCGTCGCGCGACCGAGCGCCGCCTTTCCGGGGGACAGGGAGTGTTGCGAGCGGTCCTATCGCCTATCGCCCATCGCCCATCGCCCATCGCCACCTTCACGCGACCGACGGCCTCACCGCCCCCTTGGGCCGGAACGCCTTGCACACCGCCTCGTGCGTCTCGACGTACGGCCCGCCGATCAGGTCGAGACAGTACGGAACGGCGGCGAAGATGCCCGGAACGGTCACGCGACCCTCCGCGTCGCGCAGCCCTTCGAGCGTCTCGCGGATCGCCTTCGGTTGCCCCGGGAGGTTGAGGATCAGCGTGCGGCCGCGCACGACGCCGACCTGGCGCGACAGGATCGCCGTCGGCACGAAGCGCAGCGAGACCTGGCGCATCTGCTCGCCGAAGCCGGGCATCAACCGGTGCGCGACGGCCAGCGTCGCGTCGGGCGTGACGTCGCGCGGCGCGGGACCGGTGCCGCCGGTCGTCAGCACGAGGTCGCATCCGGCGACGTCGGCGAGCTCGATCAACGTGCGCTCGATCAGTGGCTGCTCGTCGGGAATCAGCCGCTTCTCGGTCCGCCACGGCGTGGCGAGCGCTGTGCCGAGCCACGCCTCGAGCGCGGGCAGTCCCTGGTCGTCGTAGACGCCGCGCGAGGCGCGGTCGGACACGGAAAGAAGGCCGATCGTCGCGGTCTGCATGGCGGTGCCCGGGGAAGGGGAGTCAGCGAGCGACATCGTCGACGGCGCGTCGAAGCACGCGGAACAGCTCGCGGAATGCGTGAGGCGGCCCGCCTCGGCCGCGCTCCGCGCGCGCCGCATTCGTCGCGCGGAGCAGCGCGTCGCGGTCGGCGGCGGGGTGTTCCGCCACGAACGCGTCGAGGGCGCCGGCGTCGTCCAGCAGGCGCTCGCGCCATCGCTCGAGCAGCGCGAAACGCGCCTTCTCCTCACGCGGCACGGCGTCGAAGCGCTCGAGCGCCGCGCGGATCGGGCCGGGATCCACGTCGCGCATCAGCCGGCCCACGTATTGCATCTGCCGGCGTCGCGCCTCGTGCTTGGTGATGCCCCGGGCGAGCGCGATCGCGTCGACCAGCCGCTCGGGCAGGTCCAGCGTCGCCAGGCGCGCCGCATCGAGCGCGACGAGCGTCTCGCCCAGCTCCTGCAGCGCGTCCATCTCGCGCTTGAGCCGGGTCTTCGAGGGCCGGCCGCGCTCCCCCTCGCCGGCAGTCGGGAGGTCGATGCGGCCCGGCGGGCGGCGGGGGGCGGGGGTCATGGGCGGCGGGGGCTTTGCTATGATAGACGACGGTTTCCGACCGCTCGTCGCTCGTTGGCTCGCCGCGGCGGGAACAGCTGTCCGGGCAGCGCGGGAACCGCTTCGCCGATGACCGCCCCGACCGCTCTCGCCCGACGCTCCTCCGACCGGCCCTCGCACGCCGACCGATTCCCGGTCGCGACCGCCGAGCTCGACCGGGTCGCGGCCTTCGTGCTGGAGGCCGCCACGGCGGGCGGCGCGTCGGCCGCCGAGGTCGAGGTGTCGCAGGGCATCGGCCAGAGCGTGACGGTTCGCAAGGGCGACGTCGAGACGATCGCCTACAACCGCGACAAGGGCATCTCGGTCACCGTCTACCACGGGCGACGCCGCGGCCACGCGAGCAGCGCCGACTTCGCGGACGCCTCGATCCGCGCCACCGTCGACAAGGCGCTCGCGATCGCGCGCTACACGGCCGAGGATCCCTGCGCGGGCCTCGCCGACGCCGACCGCCTCGCGCGCCAGTGGGGCGACCTCGACCTCTACCATCCCTGGGACCTGTCGGTCGACGACGCCATCGCGATGGGACGGGACGCCGAGAGCGCGGCGCTCGCCGTCGACGAGCGTCTCACCAACTCCGACGGCGCCTCGGTGTCGCGGGGCGAGAGCGAGTTCGTCTACGCCAACTCGCTCGGCTTCCGCGGCGGCTACAAGAGCTCGCGCCACTCGATCGACGTCTCGGTCATCGGCGAGGACGACGGCGGGATGCAGCGCGACTACTGGTACACGGCCGCGCGCAGCCCCGCCGACCTGATGGCGGTCGCCGAGGTCGGCCGCATCGCCGGCGAGCGCACCGCGCGCCGGCTGGGCGCGCGCCCGCTCGCGACGATCGACTGCCCGGTGCTGTTCGAAGCGCCGGAGGCGGTCGACCTGATCGGCGCGTTCGTGCACGCGGTCTCGGGCGGCAGCCTGTACCGCAAGAGCTCGTTCCTGCTCGATTCGCTCGGCACCGAGGTGTTCGCGCCGCACCTGACGATTCGCGAGGAGCCGCATCTTCCTCGCGGCCGCGGCAGTGCGCCGTTCGACGCCGAGGGCGTGGCGACGGCACCGCGCACGGTCGTCGACGCCGGCGTGCTGCGCGGCTACTTCCTCGGCAGCTACGCGGCGCGCAAGCTCGGCATGAGCTCGACCGGCAACGCGGGCGGCAGCCACAACCTGGTGGTATCGCACGGGGACGATGACCTCGCGAGCCTGATGCGGCGCATGGGGCGCGGGCTTCTCGTCACCGAGCAGCTGGGGCATGGCGTCAACGCGGTGACCGGCGACTACTCGCGCGGCGCCGCCGGCTTCTGGGTCGAGGGCGGCGAGATCGCGCATCCGGTCGAGGAGGTCACGATCGCCGGCAATCTGCGCACGATGTTCAGGGACATCGTCGCGGTCGGTCGCGACGTCGACCGGCGCGGCTCGCGGCACGTGGGCTCGCTGCTCGTCGGCCGCATGACGGTCGCGGGGCGCTGATGGCGACGCCCCAGCGCGCCGCGAGCGGAATGGGACGGACGATGGGCAATCCGCTGGTCGCGTGGGTCAAGCGCCTGTCCGACCCGCTCGCGAGCGCGAACCACGCCCAGCGCTGGATCGACGAGCTGCCGGGCGGAGACGTCCTCGCGATCCAGAAGGAGGCGCTCGACCTCGTCGCCGGGTTCCCCGGCTCGCGGCGCGACGTCGGTCCGGCCCAGGTCGAGGCGCTGCTGCGCATCGACAGCCGCCTCGAGACGGTGCTCACGCAGATCACTCGCCAGTACACGGTGAACTACCAGAAGAGCTCCAGCGTCGAGTCGCGGCTGTGGCACGCGGCGTTCGACCTGGTCAAGGCGTTCATCGGCGCCTACCAGCTCGCGCTCAAGGCCGGCTACCCGCGCGCCGACAACCGCCGCTGGCGCGCCATCCTGCCGTGGGTGCTCGTGCGGCTCGCGCACCACCGCGGGCTCGACGGGCGTTTCCGGCTGTTCCGCTACAGCCACTGGATCCCGGCGCAGTGGCGCGACTTCCACGAGCTCTACGAGTTCGCGCGCATGCGCGGCTGGCAGCGCGAGCAGCTGGTCCTGGGCGGCGGCGCGTTCGCGCAGCCCGGCATCACGCTCGAGCAGGAGTACGTCCAGACACTCCTGCTGATGCGCCTCGACTCGGGCAACTTCACGCCCGACCAGGTCGAGTGGGTGGCCAAGCAGCTCGCCGACTGGGCCCCGACGCTGCAGCTGGTGCCGCCCCCGGGCGAGGGCGCCGGCTTCTTCGTCGATCTCACCGGTGCGCAGGGGCTGCGCCGCCGCGACAAGCCCACGGTCGGCGGCCGCACGCTCTTCCTCGACCTCGCGCCGGTCTACGCGCGCGTCGTCGAGCGCATGCGCTGGCTCCCCGAGCAGGAGGAGGCGGCGCAGGAGCCGGGCGACCTGCCGCCGCGCGAGCAACGCCTGCTGCTGATGCGGCTCGCGTCGCTCTACGGGCCGGAGGCGATCGCCCAGGCACCGCGGGCGGAGCGGTTCCGCACCGAGGCGCAGGTGCGCGTGGTCACCGGGCTGCAGGCGCTCACGCGAGCGGTGGCCGAGATCGACCGGCTCCCGGAGCAGGCGCGGGCGCCGGGCGCGGGCGCCGCGTTCGACGAGGTCACGCAGCTCGTGAACCCGACGGCGAACCCCGAGAGCGTCGCGCGTCGCATCAGGGGCACGACCTGGACGATGACCGACCGCAGCGATACGGGCTGCCGGCTGCTCGCGCCGGCCAAGGAGGCGCCGGCGCGGCTGGGCGAGATCCTCGCGATCCAGGACAGCGACCGGTGGACCCTCGCGGTCGTGCGCCGCATGCAGCGCCAGCAGGTCGACGAGATCACCGTGGGCGTCGAGATCATCGCGCGGCGCCTCGTGCGCGTGCTGCTGCGAAGCTGGTCAGCGCCCGCCGATGGGGCCCGCCAGCCCGCGGAAAGGCCGTTCTTCGGCATCTACCTTCCGGCGCACGCGGACAACCGCCAATCGGCGCAGCGCAGCCTGATCGGCCCCGACGACAAGTTCGTGACCGGCGGCATGATCGAGCTCGACACCGGCAACGCGCGCTACCTGATCCGGTTCACCCAGACGCTCGAGCGGCAGGCCGGCTGGGCGTGGGCGCTCTTCAGCGCGGTGCGCAAGCTGGGGTCCTGAAGGCTGCATGGCGTTTGCGCAGACTCGCGCAGCGACGGTCTCCAGGCCGTTGTCCCCGCCTTCGGCACCGCATCGGTCGGCGAGCTCCGCCGTCCAGGGTCGACGGCCCCGCGGAGCGGGCCGTTAGCGTGAGTCGCGTCGGATCGTCGTCGACGCCCCGGCCCGGAGCCGGCTCCACGGCGACGAAAGTCATGGCATTTCGCAAGGCACGTCACTAGAATCCCGGGGCTGACCGCGCCCGGCGGTCCGGATTTCCCGATTTCTGAGGAGGAATCGCATGCAACGCCGCTCGTTCCTGAAAAACACCGGCATGGCGGGGATCCTCGCCGCCGGCTCGGCCCCGGTCTTCGCGCAGGGCTCGCCCACGATCAAGTGGCGTTGCGCGTCGAGCTTCCCGAAATCCCTCGACACGATCTACGGCGCGGCCGAGACCGCGGCGAAGATGGTAAGCGACGCCACCGGCGGCAAGTTCCAGATCCAGGTGTTCGCGGCCGGCGAGATCGTGCCGGGCCTGCAGGTCGCCGACGCGGTGCAGAACGGCACCGTCGAGTGCGGCCACACGGCGCCGTACTACTACATCGGCAAGGACCCGACGTTCGCGTTCGGCACCGCCATCCCGTTCGGCCTCAACCAGCGACAGTTCGACGCGTGGTGGTACTTCGGCCAGGGCAGGGAGCTCTACAACGAGTTCCTCAAGGAATACAACATCACGTCGATCCTGTGCGGCAACACCGGTGCGCAGATGGGCGGCTGGTACCGCAAGGAGATCAAGGGCGTCGACGACCTGAAGGGCCTCAAGATGCGCATCGGGGGCTTCGCGGGGCAGGTGCTGGCGAAGCTCGGCGTCGTGCCGCAGCAACTCGCGGGGGGCGACATCTACCCGGCGCTCGAGAAGGGCACGGTCGACGCGGCCGAGTGGGTGGGCCCGTACGACGACGAGAAGCTCGGATTCAACAAGGTGGCGAAGTTCTACTACTACCCGGGCTGGTGGGAAGGCGGCCCGGCGCTGCACTTCTTTTGCAACACGCCCAAGTACAACGAGCTGCCGCCCGACTACAAGGCCGCGCTCAACGCGGGCTGCGCCGAGGGCAACACCTGGATGATGGCGAAGTACGACGCGCAGAACCCGGCGGCGCTGCGCAAGCTCGTCGCCGGCGGCACCCAGCTCCGGCCGTTCCCGAAGGCGGTGATGGACGCCTGCCACAAGGCGGCGATGGAGCGCTACGCCGAGGAGAACGCCAAGAACCCGAAGTGGAAGAAGATCTACGACAACTACTCGGCGTTCCAGCGCGAGCAGGTGCTGTGGTTCCGCGTCTGCGAGAACACCTACGACAACTACATGGCGACGGCGGGCAGCGCGCCCGCCGCGCCGGCCAAGAAGAGCTGAGCGGCCGGCCGACAGTCGAAGCCCGCGGACGGCGACGTCCGCGGGCTTTTTCTTTGCCTGCGCCCGGCGTCGCGGGCGGCGCCGTCACTTCGCCTTGAACGCGTCCTCGAGCGCCTGCCCGGCCTTGTCGGCGCTTTCCTGCTGCTGCTCCAGCAAGTTCTCCAGCGAGTCCCCGCTCTTGGGCGCGCTTCCCTCCGCGGGCTTGTCGCCGCTCCCGGGCAACGGCGGCGGCGCGCCCGTGTCGACGCCCGGGATGTTGATCTCGATCTTGGACGGGTCGACGCCCGTCCCCTCGCTCTTGTAGACCATCACCATCTGCGGGAACAGGATCACCAGCCCGATCATGACGATCTGGATGCAGACGTACGGCACCGCTCCCCAGTAGATCTGCCCGGTGGTCACCGGCGCCATCTTGAGCCGGGTGATCTTGTCGACGTACTCCTTCGCCGGCGCGACGCTGCGCAGGTAGAACAGCGCGAAGCCGAACGGCGGGTGCATGAACGACGTCTGCATGTTGACGCCGAGCAGCACGCCGAACCAGATGAGGTCGATGCCGAGCTTCTCGGCGACCGGGCCGAGCAGCGGCACGACGATGAACGACAGCTCGAAGAAGTCGAGGAAGAACGCGAGCAGGAAGACCATGATGTTGACGACGATCAGGAAGCCGATCTGGCCGCCCGGCAGGCCGGTCAGCAGGTGCTCGACCCACTTGTGGCCGTCGACCCCGTAGAACGTGAGGCTGAACACGCGCGCGCCGATCAGGATGAACACGACGAACGCGGTGAGCTTCGCCGTCGACTCCATGCCCTGGCGCAGGAGCGTCCACGAGAGCCGGCCGCGCGCGACCGCCATGATGAGCGCGCCCGAGGCGCCCATCGCGCCGCCTTCGGTCGGCGTCGCGACGCCGAGGAAGATCGTGCCGAGCACGAGGAAGATCAGCGCGAGCGGCGGAATCAGCACGAAGGTGACGCGCTCGGCGAGGCGCGACAGCAGCCCGAGCTTCAGGACCTTGTTGACGACGGCGACGACGAACGCGAACCCGATCCCGATCGACATGCAGATCACGAGCCGCTCGTCGGTGGCGGTCTCCGGGTACAGGCGGTTGAAGTACAGGTACCAGAAGGCGATGCCGGCTGCGGCCGAGAGCGCCGTCAGCACCGACAGCGAACGCGTTCCCTCGGAGCCGTCGGCCTCGCGCAGCGTGCGCGCCTCGTGCGGCAGCGCCGGCACCCATTGCGGCTTCACGATCGAGACCGCCATCGTGTAGCCGGCGTAGAGGGACGCGAGCACGATGCCGGGAATGAACGCGCCGGCGTACATGTCGCCGACCGAGCGGCCGAGCTGGTCGGCCATGATGATCAGCACCAGCGACGGCGGGATGATCTGTGCGAGCGTGCCCGACGCGGCGATCGTGCCGGCGGCGTAGCGCCGGTCGTAGCCGTAGCGCAGCATGATCGGCAGCGAGATGAGTCCCATCGAAATCACGCTCGCCGCGACCACGCCGGTCGTGGCGGCGAGCAGTGCGCCGACGAAGATCACCGCGTAGCCGAGCCCGCCGCGCACCGGGCCGAAGACCTGACCGATCGTGTCGAGCAGGTCCTCGGCCATGCCGCTTCGCTCGAGGATCAGTCCCATGAACGTGAAGAACGGCACCGCGAGCAGCGTGTCGTTCGACATGATCCCCCAAAGCCGCTCGGGGAGCGCGCCGAAGAGCGACGGGGACAGCAGGCCCAGCTCGATGCCGATCAGGCCGAACATGATGCCGTTGGCGGCGAGCGCGAACGCCACCGGGTAGCCGAGCAGCAGGAAGACGACCAGCGCCGCGAACATCATCGGCGCGAGGTTGGCGGCGAGGAACGCAGTCATGCGGGGATCTCCCGGGAGCCGGTGGGATGGCGCGAGACCGCGAGGGTCACGTCGCTTCGCCGCGTTGCTTCAGGATTTCCTCGGCCAGCTGCTCCTCGGCCGATTTCTCGTGGTAGCGCTCGGTCGGGTCGGGGCCCAGCCCCCGCAGGAACGCGATGCGCTTGACGAGCTCCGAGATCCCCTGCAGCACCAGCAGCGTGAAGCCGATCGGCACCAGGATCTTGGCCGGCCACAGGATGAGCCCGCCGGCGGAGCCGGAAATTTCGCCGCTCTCCAGGGCGCGCCATGCCCAGGGCACCGACTCGTAGAGGATCAGGAGGGTCATCGGGAGCAGGAAGAACAGCGTCCCGAACACGTCGATCCACGTCTGCGTCCGCTTGGCGAGTCGCCCCGCGACGACGTCGATGCGGATGTGCTCGTTGCGCAGCAGCGTCCACGCCGAGCACAGCAGGAACACCGCCGAGAACAGGTACCACTGGACCTCGAGGAACGCGTTGCTGCTCATGTCGAACGCCTTGCGGACGATGGCGTTCGCGGCGCTGACCAGCACGGCGACGAGCACGAGCCAGGTGACGATCTTGCCGATCCGCTCGTTGAGCGCGTCGATCAATCGAGCGAGGGCGAGCAGGGCATTCATCGGTCCTCCTTGATCGGTCCGCGCCAGGTGCCGAACGCTTCCTGCGGATCGCGCATGCACGCGCCCGTTCCCCGGCGCCGCCGCATTATAGGAGGGTTTTCGGCCGGCGGGCGCGCGGGGCGCCGAGAGGGGGCGGTGCTAGAATCGCCGCTCGCCGCCGACCCCCGGGTGCACCATGTTCGACCGTTCGAAGACGCTCGCCCAGTCGGACCCTGACCTGTGGGCCGCCATCGTCGCCGAGAACCGGCGCCAGGAAACCCACATCGAGCTGATCGCGTCCGAGAACTACGCCAGCCCGGCCGTGCTCGAGGCGCAGGGGTCGCAGCTCACCAACAAGTACGCCGAGGGTTACCCGGGCAAGCGCTACTACGGCGGCTGCGAATACGTCGACATCGCCGAGCAGCTCGCGGTCGACCGCGCCAAGGAGCTCTTCGGCGCCGGCATGGCCAACGTGCAGCCGCATTCGGGCGCGCAGGCCAACCAGGCGGTTTTCTTCGCGGCGCTGAAGCCGGGGGACACCGTGATGGGGATGAGCCTGCCGCACGGCGGCCACCTGACGCACGGCTCACCGGTCAACCAGTCGGGGAAGTGGTTCAACGTCGTCGCCTACGGCCTCCACCCGGAATCCGAGCTCATCGACTACGACGGGGCGGAGAAGCTCGCCCAGGAGCACAAGCCCAAGCTGATCATCGCCGGCGCGTCGGCGTACTCGCGCGTCATCGACTGGAAGCGCTTCAGGGCGATCGCGGACGGGGTCGGCGCGAGGCTCATGGTCGACATGGCGCACTACGCCGGCCTGATCGCCGCGGGCGTCTACCCGTCGCCGGTCCCGCACGCCGACTACGTGACCACGACGACGCACAAAACGCTGCGCGGGCCGCGCGGTGGGCTCGTGCTCGCCGACGAGTCGCACGAGAAGGCGATCAACTCGGCGGTGTTCCCCGGCCTGCAGGGTGGCCCGCTCATGCACGTGATCGCCGCGAAGGCGGTCGCGCTCGGCGAGGCGCTCGCGCCGGAGTTCAAGGCCTACCAGCGGCAGGTGATCGACAACGCGCGCGTGATGGCGACGGTGCTTCGCGACCGCGGCGTGCGCATCGTCTCCGGCGGCACCGACTCGCACATGTTCCTGGTCGACCTGCGCCCCAAGAAGATCACCGGGAAGGAGGCCGAGGCGTCGCTCGCGCGGGCGCACATCACGGTCAACAAGAACGCGATCCCGAACGATCCGGAGAAGCCGTTCGTCACCTCCGGCATTCGCCTCGGCAGCCCGGCGGTCACCACGCGAGGCTTCACCGAACTCGAGTGCGAGGAGCTCGGCCACCTGATCGCCGACGTGCTCGACAAGCCGCACGACGACCCGACGGCCGCGCGCGTGAAGGCGGGCATCGCGGTGCTGACGACGAAGTTTCCGGTCTACGGGTGACAGGGAACAGGGAACAGAGGACAGGGATCAGACGCGTGGTGTTTCCCGTGGCCGCGCATCGAGCGCGGATGACGAGTGGTCGAAGGCAAGCGATTGCCGCAGGGGAGGGGTCGATCCGCGCAGCTGTCCACCTCGCAATGCCCCCGTCTCGGCGCGAGCCTTTCTTGCCGGCGCTGAATGCGCGGCCTCCGGCGACGCTGGTGCCTCTGATCCCTGTCCTCTGATTTCTGATTCCTGACCATGAAATGCCCGTTCTGCAACAGCGTCGACACCCAGGTGATCGACTCGCGCGTGTCGGAGGCGGGCGACTCGATCCGGCGGCGGCGACGGTGCATGGCCTGCCAGAAGCGCTTCACGACCTACGAGAACGTCGAGCTGCGGCTGCCGCAGGTCGTGAAGAGCGACGGGTCGCGCGCGGACTTCGACGAGGACAAGATCCGGGTCGGCTTCCAGCGCGCGCTGCACAAGCGCCCGGTGCCGACCGAGTACGTCGACGCCTCGATCAAGCGCATCGTGCAGCAGGTGCTCTCGCTCGGCGAGCGCGAGATCCCGGCGCGGCAGATCGGCGAGCTCGTGATGGACGAGCTCCGGAAGCTCGACAAGGTCGCCTACATCCGGTTCGCGTCGGTGTACCGCTCGTTCCAGGACGTCGCCGACTTCCGCGACGCGATCAAGGAAGTCGAGACCCCGACCCGCCGCGGCAAGCGCCCGGCGTAGAGGCGTCGGCGCGTCCCCGCGATGAACGCCGACCGGGATCGCGCCATGATGTCGCGCGCGCTCGCGCTGGCGGCGCGCGGCCTCTACACGACGTCGCCCAATCCCCGCGTCGGATGCGTGGTCGCGCGAGACGATGCGGTGCTGGGCGAAGGGTGGCACGAGCGCGCGGGCCTTCCGCACGCCGAGCGGCTCGCGCTCGACGACGCCCGCGCGCGCGGCCACGACGTCCGCGGCGCGACCGTGTACGTGACGCTCGAGCCGTGCAACCACGCGGGCCGCACGCCGCCGTGCGTCGACGCGCTGCTCGACGCGCGGGTGGGACGGGTCGTCGCCGCGATGGCCGATCCCAATCCGGCCGCGTCGGGGGGCGTCGCGCGGCTGCGCGCCGCCGGCATCGCGGTCGAGACGGGATTGCTCGCCCGCGAAGCGCGCGACCTCAATCCGGGGTTCGTGTCCCGGATGACGCGCGGGCGCCCGTGGGTGCGCAGCAAGCTCGCGGCGAGCCTCGATGGCCGAACCGCTCTCGCCGGCGGTGCGAGCCGCTGGATCACCGGCGCCGAGGCGCGCGCCGACGGGCATGCGTGGCGCGCGCGCGCGTGCGCGATCCTGACCGGCATCGGCACCGTCCGCGACGACGATCCCGAGCTCACCGTGCGCGCAGTGCCGACGACGCGCCAGCCGCTGCGCATCGTCGTCGACCGTCACGCCGAGACGCCTGCGGCTGCGCGCGTGCTCTCCGGCGGCAACGCGCTCGTGGTCACCGCGCGCGACCGCAACGCGGCGTGGCCGGCCGGCACGCGCACGATCGCGCTGCCGGACGCTGACGGTCGCGTCGACCTCGCCGCGCTGATGCACGAGCTCGCGCTCGACGGCATCAACGAGCTGCACGTCGAGGCCGGCGCGCGGCTCAACGGCGCGCTCCTCGACGCGGGGCTCATCGACGAGGTCGTGTGCTACCTCGCTCCGTCGCTGTTCGGCGATCCGGCCCGCGGCATGTTCGAGCGACGCTCGCCGCTCGACGACCTGGCCGCGCGGACGCCGCTCGCGTTCACGAGCGTCGAGCGCATCGGCGCCGACTTGCGCATCGTCGCTCGCGTGGTGCGGGAGGCCGGCTGATGTTCACCGGCATCGTCGCCGCGGTCGGCCGCATCGTCTCGGTGGCGCCGCGGGAGGGCGCGCGCCGCGTCGTGATCGACGCGGGCGCGCTCGATTGCGCCGATGTCGCGGTCGGCGACAGCATCGCGGTCGCCGGATGCTGCCTCACGGTCGTCGAGGCGGACCGGGCCGGAAACGCGACACGGCTCGCGTTCGACGTCTCGGCGGAAACGCTCGCGTGCACGCACGGCCTCGCGGCCCCGGGCGAGGTGAACCTCGAGAAGGCGCTGCGGCTCGCCGACCGGCTCGGCGGCCACCTGATGACCGGCCATGTCGACGGCGTGGGCACGGTCGCTGGCGTGACGCCGGGGAAGGAGGCCGATGCCGGCAGCGTGCGCCTCGAGATCGACGCCCCCGCGCCGCTCGCCGCGTTCATCGCGACCAAGGGGTCGATCGCGGTCGACGGCGTGAGCCTCACGGTCAACGGCGTCGAAGGGGCGCGCTTTCACGCGAACCTGATCCCGCATACACTGGCCGTCACGACGCTGCGGCGGCTCGCCGCGGGCGCGCGGGTCAACCTCGAGGTCGACCTGATCGCGCGCTACGTCGCGCGATGGGGTCAGGTCGGGGACCTGGCCCGGGGCCCGGGGTCCGACCCCCGACCTGACCGCTGATGGCCGAAGAGCGTCCCCGACGGCAACGGAGAATGTCATGGACCTGACCACCCTCGAGCGGCTGCCGCTGTGGATCGGCGGACGCGTGCATGCCCCTACCACGAGCCGCTACGGCGAGGTGACCAATCCCGCCACCGGCGAGGTGGTTCGCCACGTCCCCTTCGCGAACGCGGCCGACGTCGACGCCGCCGTGCGCTCGGCGGATGCCGCGCTGCCGGCATGGCGCGCGGCACCGTCGCTCCGGCGCGCCCGCGTGCTGATGCGCTTCCGCGAGCTGATGGAGGCGCACAAGAAGGAGCTCGCGAAGATCGTCACGCAGGAGCACGGCAAGACGCTGACCGACGCCGAGGGCTCGATCACTCGCGGCATCGAGGTGGTCGAGTTCGCGATGGGCATCCCGCACCTCATCAAGGGCGAGCACAGCGAGAACGTCGGGACCGACGTCGACACCTGGTCGATCCGCCTGCCGGTGGGGGTGTGCGCGGGCATCACGCCGTTCAACTTCCCGGCGATGGTCCCGATGTGGATGTTCCCGGTCGCGATCGCGTGCGGCAACACGTTCATCCTGAAGCCCTCGGAGCGCGACCCGACGCTGTCGCTGCGCATGGCGGAGCTGCTGAAGGACGCCGGCCTGCCCGACGGCGTGTTCAACGTCGTGCACGGCGACAAGGAGGCGGTCGACGCGATCCTCACGCATCCGCTCGTTCGGGCGATCTCGTTCGTCGGCTCGACGCCGATCGCGCGCTACATCTACGAGACCGGCACGCGCCACGGCAAGCGCGTCCAGGCGCTCGGCGGCGCGAAGAACCACGCCGTCGTCCTGCCCGACGCCGACCTCGACTTCGCGGCCGACGCGATCATCGGGGCCGGCTACGGCTCGGCAGGCGAGCGCTGCATGGCGATCTCCGCGGTCGTCGCCGTCGGCGAGGCGGCGGACCCGCTGGTGGAACGGCTCGCCGAGCGCGCGAAGCGCATCGCGACGGGGCCGGGCAACGCTCCGGGCATCGAGATGGGGCCGGTCATCACCTGCGCCGCGCGCGATCGCATCACCGGCCTCATCGACCAGGGCGTCGCCGAGGGCGCGACGCTCGTGCTCGATGGTCGCCGCCCGACGATCGCCGGGCATCCGAACGGGTTCTTCGTCGGCCCGACGCTGTTCGACCACGTGACGGCGTCGATGACGATCTACCGCGAGGAGATCTTCGGCCCGGTGCTCGGCGTCGTGCGCGCCGCTTCGCTCGACGAGGCGATCGGGCTCATCAACGCCAATCCCTACGCGAACGGCGCCGCGGTGTTCACGCGCTCGGGCCACGCCGCGCGCGTGTTCCAGTCGGACTGCGAGGTCGGCATGGCCGGCGTCAACGTGCCGATCCCGGTGCCGATGGCCTTCTTCAGCTTCGGCGGCTGGCGCAACTCGCTCTTCGGCGACCTGCACGTTCACGGCATGGACGGCGTGCGGTTCTACACGCGCACCAAGGTGATGACGTCGCGCTGGCCGGACGACGGCAGCGCCGCGCCCGGCTTCCATATGCCGGTGATGGGCTGAGCGACGGCCCCGGTGCCGGGCACGT
>DASTCK010000393.1:0-24476 GCA_035711225.1 Casimicrobiaceae bacterium | reverse complement strand
CCTTCACGCCGGGCGACCTCGACGACTTCCGGATCATGCAGGACTTCATGCTCCGGGATGGCCAGATCAAGAACAAGGTCGAGCTGTCCGGGATCATCGACAACTCGTTTGCGCAGAAAGCGGACCAGAAGGCGCGGGCAGGCAAGTAGCGTCATGGCGAACGCCAACGCCGGGCCCGACGGCGCAGCGCCTCCGCTCGCGCCGTCGCGGGAAGGCTCGCCGTTCGCGTCCGGCGCCGGACGCCGCGTCGCGGACGTCGTCTACATCGTCACGCCGGTGCTGGCGTGCGCGATCGCCTGGGAAGTGATCGCGCGCTCGAGCGGCCTGCCCAAGGTGCTGTTCCCGCCGCTCGAGGACATCTTCCGGGCGCTCGGCAAGATGGTGGTCGAAGGCACGCTGCTGCGCGACCTGCAGGCGACGTTCGCGCGCCTCGCGGTCAGCGTCGTCATCGGGGCCGCGGTCGGAACCGTCCTCGGCGCCCTGATGGGGAGCGTGCGCGCGTGGGAGCGCGCGTTCGTCGGCCCGATCAACTTCCTGCTCGCCGTGCCGGGGACCGCCCTGTTCCCGCTCGCGATGATGTGGTTCGGCCTGTCGGAGAAGACGATCCTGTCGATCCTCGTCTACGAGGTCGCGCTGACCGTCACCGCGAACACCTGGACAGGGGTGAAGAGCATCGACCTGTCGCTGATCCGCGCGGGACGCGCGTTCGGCGCGAGCGGCCCGTCCATGTTCTGGCGCGTGCTGTTTCCCGCCGCGCTGCCGTCGATCATCACCGGCTACCGCCTCGCGTTCTCGCGCGCGTGGCGGATCCTGATCGTCGCGGAGATGCTGGTGTCGGCCGCCGCCGGCCTGGGCTACCGCCTGTACTGGGCGCGCGAGCTCTTCCAGACCGACGTCGTGTATGCGGGCCTGCTGGTCGTGGGCACCGCGGGGCTCCTGCTCGAGCGCGTCGTGCTGCGGACGCTCGAGAAAGTCACGGTCGAGCGCTGGGGCACCGTTCGCGTGCTGGAGTAGCGGCGATGGGCGAGCTTCGCGTCGAGCACGTCACCAAGCGTTTCGCGCGCCGGCGCCGCCGCGGCGAAGCGGCCGCGCTGCCGGTGCTCGACGACGTGTCGTTCACGCTGTCCGAAGGCGAGTTCGCCTGCCTGATCGGCCCGAGCGGCTGCGGCAAGACGACGGTCCTGAACCTCGTCGCCGGGCTGGACCAGCCGAGCAGCGGCAGCATCCACGTCGACGGGAAGCGCGTGACGGGGCCCGGGCTCGACCGGGGCGTCGTGTTCCAGGAGTTCGCCCTGTTCCCGTGGCTCACGGTGGCCGACAACATCGCGTTCGGCCTGAAGTCGCTCGGCCTGCCGGCCGCCGAGCGCAAGCGGCGGGTCGCGCACTACGTGGATCTCGTCGGGCTGTCGAGCTTCCGCGACTACCACCCGAACCGGCTTTCCGGCGGGATGCGCCAGCGCGTCGGGCTCGGGCGCGCCTTCGCGATCGAGCCCGCGGTCCTCCTGATGGACGAGCCGTTCGGCGCGCTCGACAGCCAGACGCGCGAATCGATGCAGAACGCGCTGGGCGAGATGTGGATGCGCACGCGCAAGACGGTCCTGTTCGTCACGCACGACATCCGCGAGGCGATCTTCCTCGCGGATCGCGTGCTGGTGATCGGCGGGCGGCCGGCGCGCATCACGCTCGACCTGCCGAACGCGCTGGCGCGACCGCGGCGCCGCCACGAGTCCGGCTTCCAGGCGATGGAGCAGGTGCTCGAGGACGCGATCGGCAAGGCGCAGGTCCAGTGACGCAATCGCGGCGGCGTCCCGGGCGGGATGCGCCACACGAGGGAGAAGCGAGATGAAGCTGCTGGTCTACACGGGGCAGGACAGGGCGCGCGACGGCGAGCGCGTCGGCGTCCTGGTCAACGCAACCCAGGTCGGCGACGTCAGGGGGGCCTACGCGGCCGCGCTGGCCGAGCGAGGCGTGCCTCACGCGGAACAGGCGGCGGCGTCGGCGATCCCGGCGTCGCTGACGGCACTCCTCGAGACCGGTGACGCCGGGCTGGCGGCCGCGCGCGAAGCGCTGCGCTACCTCTCGAGGGACGCGCACCGCGACCCGCGCCTGATGACGCCGCTCGCGCGCTGCCACCTGTGCGCCCCGCTGCGGCCGTCCAAGCTGATCGCGGTCGGGCGCAACTACCTGTCGCACAACGAGTCGGTCGGCACCAAGGTCGAGATGCAGGTCCCGTCCGCGTGGATCAAGGCGAACTCGGCGATCTGCGGGCCGATGGACGACATCGTGAAGCCGCGCGCGACGAAGCAGCTCGACTACGAGACGGAGCTGTCGATCGTCATCGGGAAGCGTTGCCGCGACGTGCCCGAATCGAAGGCGTACGACGTGATCGCCGGCTACACGATCGTCAACGACGTCTCCGCGCGCGACATCGCGCGCATCGAGCGCAAGGAGGCCAACCAGCTGCTGGGGAAGATGTTCGACACGTTCGCCCCGATGGGGCCGTGGATGGTCACGGCCGACGAGATCGCGGACCCGAATCGACTGCGGCTGCAGACGCGCGTCAACGGCGAGATCCGCCAGAACGCGTCGACCAGCACGGTGATCTGGTCGGTTCCCAAGCTGATCGCCTACATCTCGCAGATGACGCTGGAGCCCGGAGACGTGATCACGACGGGCACGCCCGACGGCTGCGCGATGGGGCGCCAGCCCGGCGAGAGCTCGTGGTACCTGGAGCCCGGCGACGTCGTCGAGTCCGACGTCGAGGGCATCGGCGTCATGCGCAACCGCGTCGTCGCCGAGCCCCACACGCCGTCGAGCTGGAACTGGTGAGTCGGAGCCGGCTCAGCAGCCGGCGACGCCGCCGTCGGAGCGTGGATCGCTCGCCGCGGCGATGCAGCCGCGCGGGTCGACGGCGACCGCGCCTGCATGGCCGACGGTGTCCGACCATGCATCGAGCATCTCGACGTCGTGGCCTGAACGGCGCAGCGCGTCCGCGAGCGCGGCAGGGAACCGCGACTCGAGCTTGAGGCTGACGCTCATCGCGCCCCAGGTGCGCCCGAGCAGCCAGCGTGGCGCGGAGACCGCCTGCTGCAGGTCCTGGCCGAACATCGCGTGGCGCGAAAACACGGCGGCCTGGGTTTGCGGCTGGCCGTCGCCGCCCATCGCGCCATAGGCGATCGTGCGGCCGTCCGCGAGGCGCGCGAGCGCGGGATTCAACGTGTGGAACGGCTTGCGGCGGGGCGCGAGTGCGAGCGGCGCCGCCGGATCGAGCGAGAAGCTGCTGCCGCGGTTCTGCCACGTGATGCCGGTGTCGGCGAGCACGACCCCCGAGCCGAACTCCCAGTAGACGCTCTGGATGTAGCTCACGACACGGCCCTCGCGATCGGCGGCGCCCATCCACACGGTGTCGCCGCGCGTCGCCGGCTCCGGCCAGGGGCGCGCGCGCTCCGGGTCGACGGCGCGGGCGCAGCCATCGAGCGTGTCGACTGCGAGGAATGACGCGGCGTCGGCCTCCATCGCGGCGGGGTCGCGGACATGGCGGTTGCGCACGAGGAATGCCTGCTTGGTCGCCTCGACGAGCAGGTGGACGTGCTCGAAGGTTTCTTCGCGCACACCGGCACGCAGCCGGTCGAAGATCGCGAGGATCATGAGCGACGCGAGCCCCTGCGTCGGCGGCGGGAGGTTGTACGCGGTGCCGACCGAGAGCGCGGTGGCGAGCGGCGCGACGACGACGGCGCGGTGCCGCTCCAGGTCGTCGCGACGCACCGGGCTGTCCACGCGCTCGAGCTCGGCGGCGAGCGCGCGCGCGACGTCGCCGCGGTAGAAGTCGTCGAGCCCGTGCGACGCGAGCCGTTCGAGCGTCGTGGCGAGGGACGGGAAGCGCTGGGACCCGCCGACCTCGGGCGGCCGGCCGGCGGCCAGGTAGGTCGTCGCGAAGCCGGGCTGGCCGACGAGCTCCGGCAGGAAGCGCGCGGTGTAATCGACCTGGTTCTGCGTCACGGGAACGCCGTCGCGCGCATGGCCGATCGCATCGGCGAGCAGTCGCGCGAGGGGGAGGCGACACGGTAGCGCCGCGAGCGCGGCCTGCCAGCCCGAGAGCGCGCCGGCCACGGTGTTCGCCGCGTGCGGCCCGCGAGACGGAATCGCCTCGAGGCCGCGTTCCGCGTAGAAGCCGCGGTCCGCCAGCGCGGCGGACCGGCCGCACGCGTCGATGCCGACGGGAGCCTTGCCCGGCTCGGCGATCAGCCAGAAGCCGTCGCCCCCGAGGCTGTTCATGTGCGGATAGACGACGGCGATCGTCGCGGCCGCCGCGACCATCGCCTCGACCGCATTGCCGCCGTCGCGCAGCACGGCGGCGCCGGCCTGGGCCGCCAGATGGTGCGGCGCGCTGACCATGCCGCCGCGCGCGGTGCGCGCCTTCAGCATGCGCGGATCCGCGCGTCGGCGTCGGTGAGCGGCGGCACGACGATCCGGCGGCAGTCGGCGGCGCCCGGGCTCAGGCGCGGCGGCGGATCATCGTCACGCCGTCGGCGATCGGCAGCATCACGACGTCGACCCGCGCATCGCGCGCGATGCGGTCGTTGAACCGGCGCATGCCTTCGGTGTCGGCGTCGACGCGCGCCGGATCGAGCACCCATCCGTGCCACAGCGCGTTGTCGACGATGACGAGCCCGCGCGGCGCCAGCATCGCGAGCGCGTGCTCGACGTAGTCCGCCACGCGGGCCTTGTCGATGTCGACGAACACGATGTCGTACCGCTCGCTCCCTCGTGCGAGGTCGCCCAGCACGTCGATCGCCTCGCCGATCCGGACGTCGATCCGGTCGGCGACGCCGGCTTGCGTCCAGTACCGGCGCGCGCGCTCGATCCAGGCCGCGTTGCGCTCCACGGTGACGACCCGTCCGCCGGGCCGCATGCCTTGCGCGAACGCCAGGGCCGAAAGCCCCGTGAACGTGCCGAGATCCAGGATGCGCCGGCAGTCGAGGTGCGCGGCGAGAAAGCGGAACAGCGCGTACTGCTCCTTGCCGAGCATCATCACCGCCGGATCGCCGAGCGCGGCGGTCTCGTCGACGAGCGTGGCGCCCGCGTCCCCGTACCCGATGCCGTGGGAAACGACGTAGCGCTCGATCTCGGGCTCGAGCTGGAATCGCATCTCGCCCAGCGTCCAGGTCTGCGGTTGCTTCGCGTCCGCGCTCATGGCGACCTCACTCCTTCCACGCTTGTCGCCAGCCGAGGTTCAGCGCGTCGAGCTCCGCGACGCTGAACGGCCCGGCGCCCAGCACCTGCCGCACGTCCCATTCGAGCATCTCGAAGGTCGTGTGTCCCGCCGCCGTGAAGGGATCGCCGCAGGCGATGCCCCGCGCTTCGTCGAGGGAGCGCGCGCGTATCACGTAGATGCCGGTGCGGATGTCCGGCGTCGGGCCCGAGAACAGGATCGTGCCGCTCTCGTGCTGACGCTTCATCCAGGCCAGGTGCTCGTCGAGCGTCACGGTCCATTCCTTGCGCGGTTGCACGTCGCGTCGTATCACCAGGTACCACATCGGTTTCGTCCTTTCACGCCGTTCGCGCTGCGGCGACACGGTGTCGATCGGCTGCCGCCTACGCCGCGAGGCGGCGATCCTCGGCGAGGATGGCCTCGACCACGCTGCGCAGCGACTGGCGCGCGGCTTCGGGCAGCGCGGCGATCGGCGCGCGCGCCGGCCCGGCACCCTGGCCCGCGAGCGCCATGGCTTCCTTGATGACGACCGGGAACGAGCCCAGCGCCCACGCCGCGCGCAGCGGCGCGAAGACGTTCGACAGCCGCTTCGCCTCGGCGAGGTGCCCGGCGCGCATCGCGTCGTAGAGCCGCACCATCAGGCGCGGGAAGACGTTCGCCGCGGGCGAGATCGTGCCGTGGCCGCCGTGCATCATCATCGCGAGCGCGATGGTGTCGCGGCCGGCGAACAGGAGCGCGGGCCGCGGCGCGCCCAGCAGGTACTCGATCGACTGCGTGAGGTCGCCGCTGGAGTCCTTGACCCCGACGACGTTGTCGGAGGCCATGCAGCGGGCGAGCGTCTTCGGCAACAGGTTGACCGACGTGCGCGGCGGGTTGTTGTAGAGCATCACCGGCAGCTTCGTCGCGTTCGCGACGGCACGGAAGTGCTCGACCAGCTCGTCCTGCGAAGGCTGGATGAAGTACGGCGTGATCAGGAGCGCGAGGTCGGCGCCCATCGCTTCGGCGGCCTGCGTCAGGCGGATCGTCTCGCGCGTCGTCACCGCGCCGGTGCCGGCGTAGACCGGCACGCGCCCGTCGATCGCGCGCATCGCCAGCTCGATCAGCCTCAGCCGCTCGGCCGGCTCGAGCGAGAAGAACTCGCCCTGGCTCCCGGCGACCGAGATGCCGTGGACGCCCGAGCGAACGTACCAGTCGCACAGCTCGCCGACGCGGGCCTCGTCGAGGTCGAGCGCCTCGGTGAAGGGCGTCGCCATCGCGGGCACCACGCCGAAGAATTGCGCTGTCATCGAAGGCTCCTTCCAGTCGTGCGTCAACCGACGCCCATCAGGCGGCCGAGGTGCACCACGTCGTGCGCGAACGCCGCCGATTCCTTGGTGACGCTCGGATCGCGCGGGCGAGGCAGGTCGATACGGCGGTCCTCGATCACCCGGCCGGGGTGATCGCTCATCACCAGGACGCGATCGGACAGGAACACCGCCTCGGTGATGCTGTGCGTGACCAGCACGACGGTCTGGCGCATCTCCTGCCACAGTCGCAGGAGCTCGACGTTCAGCTGGTCGCGGGTCAGCGCGTCGAGCGCGCCGAACGGCTCGTCGAGCAGCAGGATCTGCGGCCGCAGCACGAGGATCTGGCCGAGCGCCGCGCGCTGGCGCATGCCGCCGGAGAGCTCGTGCGGGTAGTGGCGCCGGAACTTCTCGAGCTTGAGCACGCCGAGCAGCGCGTCGACGCGCGAAGCGATCTCGGACCGGTCGAGCTTGCGGACCTCGGCCGCGAGCCGGAGGTTCTCCTCGACGGTCTCCCACGGCAGCATGTTGTGCGTCTGGAACACGACGCCGACGTCCTCGGACACCGCGTGCTGCCGGCGTCCCATCACCTCGACCTCCGCGCCGGGGTCGGGATCGACGAGCCCCGCGATGATCCTCAGCAGCGTGCTCTTGCCGCAGCCGCTCGGCCCGATGATCGACACGAACTCGCCGCGCGGGACCGCGAAGCTCACATGCGTGAGCGCCTCGACCGCGACGCCGCGCGACCAGAACGTCTTCGCGACCGCCGAGACGCGGATGGCGGGGGCGGCCGGCGTGCCGGGCGGCATCGGCGGGCGCGCGTCGGCGACTCTGCCGCTCACCGCGCGACTCCTCGTGCCGGCTGCATCCTGCGACAAAAGGAAGCGTCGCGACCCATGTCAGAGGGCCCGCCACCAGACGCGCCGCGCCGCGAGCTCGACGAGGAGGTACAGCACGCCCGCCACGATGGAGACGACGACCAGCGCCGCGAACAGGAGGTCGGTGCGCGCCTGCGCGTTCGCGTCGAGGATCAGGTGGCCGAGGCCGTGTTCGGAGCCGACGAACTCGCCGACGATCGCGCCGATCACCGCGAGCGGCATCGCCGCCCGGCAGCCGTCGATGACCGCGGGCAGCGCGGCGGGAGCCTGCAGCCGCCGGAACGTCGTCCACGGCGAGGCGCGGATCGCGCGGAAGTGCTCGAGCAGCTCGACCGGCGTGCCAGCGAGACCGCCCAGCGTCTGGATGACGACCGGGAAGAACGCGAACAGGAACGCCATCAGCACCTTCGACGTGAAGCCGTAGCCGAACCAGATCACGAGGAGCGGGGCGAGCGCGATCTTGGGCAGGCCCTGGAACACGACGATCGCCGGATAGACGGCGCGGCGCACGACCGGCAGCGCGTGGATGGCGAGCCCGATCGCGACGCCGCCCGCGAGCGCGAACAGGAAGCCTGCGAGCACCTCCTGCGTCGTGACCCACGCCTCCGAGGCGAGCAGCCCGCGGTTGGTCCACATGCTCTCCAGCACCGCGGACAGCGGCGGCAGCAGGTAGCGCTTGACGTGGAAGAGATCGACCGCCTTTTCCCACAGCAGCGCCAGCACCAGGAACAGCAGCGCGGGATCGATGACGCGGCGCCAGGCGTGCCAGCGCGACTCGTTTCGGGGCAAGGCGCCTCTCCAGCGGGACCGGCGGCGCTACGGCTTCCGCGGACCCCACGCGGGCGGCGGGACGAGGAAGCGCTCGAAATGCCATTGGTCGAACGCGTCGAGGTCGTTGGGCCACACGCGAGCCGTGTAAGGCCGCTCGGCGGTGACCTGCACCATGTCGGCGTAGAACTCGACGTAGTTGCCGTCGGGGTCCTTGAACACCAGGAAGAGATTCTCGCCCGGGCCGTGCTTCCCGATCCCGCGCACGATCTCGACGCCGCGCTCCTGGAGGAACGCCGCGGCGGCCTCGATGTCCGCGAGCGAGCCGACCTCGTAGCTGAAATGCTCGAGGCCGGGGCGGCCAGGCTGGTAGGTGTCGCGGCCCCGGGGCGCGTCCGGCGGGATCTGCGCCAGCGCGAGGTCGTGGTGGTCGTGGCCGCAGCGCAGGAACGCCATCTGGTCTGCGATGTAGTCGGACACCTCGAGGCCGACGATCTCGGTGTAGAAGCGCACCGAGGCCGCGAGGTCGCGCACGTTGAGCACCACGTGCCCCAGGCGCCGGGGCTGCGGACGCTTGGCCATCCCGTCTCCTCGAATCCCGCGCTCGCGTCGCTCGGCCGCCCTCGGCGGCCGAGGTCGTCACTTCAAGAGGTCGTTGGTGTAGATGTCGGCCGGCTTGACCTTGCCGTTGAGCGCGAACGCCTTGTCGACGAAATCGACGGTCGAGCGGATGCGGTCCTCGCGCAGGTAGCCCAGCGCGCGGTCCGCCGCGGACGCGTCGCGCACCAGGTCGTTGATCTCGCGGATCTGCTGCAGCGCGACCGCACGGTCGACCGTCGGGTACATCTTCACCATGATGTCGGCGGCGGCGTCCGGGTTGGCGATCGAGAACTCGTAGCCGCGGTACGCTGCCCGCAGGAACTTCCTGACCAGGTCGGGCCGCTTCTGGATGATGTCCTCGGTCGTGGCGAAGCCGCTGCCGTAGGCGTTGAGGCCGTAGGCGCTGTACTCCATCCACGCGATCGGCACGCCCGCGGTCGCAGCCTGCTTCTGGATCACCGCGCGATTGCTCGCGCGCCAGCATTCGGCGAGGTCGATCTTGCCCTCGATCAGCGACGCGTCGACGACGGCGGGATCCATCCGCAGCAGGCGGATGTAGTCCTTCGGCTTGCCGTTGGCCTCGAGCCATGCCGGAACGACGTTGTGGACCGGGGACGCGGAGCCGCCGCCGAGCGCGAGCCCCTTGAGGTCGTCGAGCGACCTCTCCTTGCCCGCCTTGTTGACGTAGCAGATCCCGCCCGGCCACGTCGTGTTGATCGCGCCGACCAGGCGGATCTTTCCGCCGTTCGAGCGGTTGAGCACGAGGCTGATCGGATCGACGTAGCCGATCTCGAACTGGCCCTGGTCGAGCTCGTTCGCGGTGCGGTTGCCGCCGTAGCCGCGGACGATGTTCACGTCGAGGCCGGCCTCCTTGAAATAGCCCTTGTCGACCGCGACGACCACGCCGATGACGCTGCCCTGGGGCAGCCACGACATGTTGAACGTCACCTTGTCCTGGGCGAGGACCCCGGTCGTGCCGGCGAGCGCGACCGCTGCGATTGCGAGACTGCCGATGGAGCGTGAAAGGGTGCGCATGTCGTCCTCCGAAGTGTCCGCCGGGCGCTAGCCCAGCGAATCCGCCTGCACGCGATTGGCCAGGGTGCCGATGCCGCGAATCGTCGCGGCGAGGCGGTCCCCGTCCTTGAGAAAGATGCCTCGTCCCATGCCGACGCCGGTGGGCGTTCCGGTGGCGACGACGTCGCCGGGCTCGAGCGTCACGATCGTGGAGAGGTAGGCGATCTGCTCGCGCACCGTCCAGATCATGTTGTGCGTCGTGTCCTCCTGCATCACCTGGCCGTTCACCTCGAGCTTCAGGTGAACGTCCTGCGGATCCGGGATCTGCCACGCCGGGACGATCCACGGCCCGAACGGGGCGAACGTGTCGTGGCACTTGCCCTGGAACCAGTCGAACTTGAACGGGTAGTCGCTGCGCACGTTGAGGTCGCGCGCCGAGATGTCGTTGACGATCGTGTAGCCCGCGACCGCGTCGAGCGCCCGCTCGACGGGCACGCGCCGGCACCGCTTGCCGATGACGGCGGCGAGCTCGATCTCCCAGTCGAGCTGGCGCGTCTCGGGCGGCATCCGGATCGCCTCGCCCGGGCCGATCACCGTGTTGCGCAGCTTGAGGAACATGTAGGGCTTGCTGTCGTGCTTCGCGGCGAGCACGGTGCCCATCTCGTTCGCGTGCTCGACGTAGTTCGACGCCGCGCAGAAGATCCGCTCCGGCCGGTAGGGCGCAGCGACAGCGTCGTTGCCGTCGCCGACGGGTCGCAACTTGCCGCCGGAGGCGAGGCGCGCCGCATCGGGCGTCGCGGCGCGCAGCCACGCCTGCGCCTGGTCCCACTGCGCGACCATCGCCGCGACCCCGCCGCGCAGCCACGCGTCGGGAGCCGCCGGCACGCCGGCCGCCCCGGCGGCCGCGAGGTCGTAGAGGCGGTTGTCGAGCACGAGCGCGGGGGCCGTGCCGTCGCCGCGTCGGTACGACGCGAGGGCAATCCAGGTCATGGTGGCGAAGCTCCGGGAGCGGGAGGAATGCCTGTATGCGATAAGAAAAGATTGTATGCAACTATGGACAACCGCGAGAGCGGAGTCAAGCGGCGGAACGTCAGGCCCCGGAAACCTTCGTCGGTTTCGCTCCGGCGTCCACGCCCTCGGACGAAACGTCGGCTGGTGCGGCCATGCCGGTCTCCTGGCCGAGCCGTTGGAGCGCGTTGATCGCCGAGTTCGCGGCGTGCTCGCGCATCGCCTGCGCCGCGCCGTCCGCGTCCTGCGCGAGCACCGCGCGCACCAGCACTCCATGCTCGTCGTGGGAGGCGGCCATCCTATGATCCGCCGCGAAGAACATGCGCGAGCGGAACGGGGCGAGCCGCTGGCGCAGCGTCTGCGCGACCTCCGCGAGCGTCTTGTTGTGCGCTCCCTGGAAGATCGCCTGGTGCAAATCCTCGTTGAGCGTCGAATAGACCTTGTCGTCGCCGGCGACGGTCGCTTTCGCGGCGCCCTGGTGGATGAGCTCGATGCGCTTGCGCTCGGCGGGACCGGCGCGAAGCGCGCACAGCCGTGCGCAAAGGGTCTCGATCTCGCCCGAGGCCTCGAACAGCCCGTCGAGCTCGGCATGGTCGACCGCGACCACCGAGAAGCCGCGATGAGGGACGTAGTCGACGAGCCGAGTGGTCGCGAGCTGGCGCAGGGCGTCGCGGACGGGGCTGCGCGACACGCCGAATCGCGAGGCGAGCGATTGCTCGTCCAGCCGCGCGCCCGGTGCGATCTCGCGCCGGATGATCTCGCCGGCGAGCGTGCTGCAAATGGTCTGCGAAAGCGTCCTGGGAGCGTCCATGGCAACCGGCCCCGGGAGATCGCAGGGGCCTCGACAGTCGACAATCGGCCCGGATAGCATACAAGTTGTCGCGGCGCGGGGGAAGGGCTGCCCATCGAGCGGCGTCCGCCGTCCTGCGCGGCCCGGCGCGAGGCGGGGACGATCAGTCTGGGACGCTCGCGAAACGGCCCGCGCGCTCGCCGACCTTGCCATCCTCGACGAGCTTGATCAGGTGCGCCTCCAGCGAGCGCGACGCCGGCCCGCGCAGCCGCTCGGGCACGTCGGGATACACGTCGCCGACGAGATCGGCGACGCTCGCCGGTCCCAGCCGCGTGACGGCGTCGAGCACGCGCGCCTCGCGCCACAGCCGATGCGCGATCAGACGCCGCACCTCACGGTGCGGCCGGCCGATCAGGTAGCCGTGCCCGGGCGCGATGACCGCGACCTCGAGCTCGAGCAAACGCTCGAGCGACGCGAGGTACTGCCGCATGTTGCCGTCGGGCGGCGGGATGACCACCGTGGTCCCCTGCATCACGTGGTCGCCGGTGAACAGCATGGACGTCGCGGCGAGCAGCCAGCACACGTGGTTCGACGCGTGGCCGGGCGTGTGGATCGCCGTGAGCGACGACTCGCCCAGCGTCAATCGCTCGCCGTCACGCACGACGCGCTGGGGCGCGAACGTCGGATCCTGCCGCGGCCCCGCGGGCGCGGGCATGCCGATCACCTCTGCGCCGGTCGCCGCCGCGATCGCCGCCGCGGCGGGCGAGTGATCGCGGTGCGTGTGGGTGCACAGGATCCAGCGGATGCGACCGGCACCGTGCGCCAACAGCGCGGCCACGTGGCCGTCGTCGAGCGGGCCCGGATCGATCAGCGCGAGCTCGCGCTCGCCGACGAAGTAGCTGTTCGTCCCCGGTCCGGTCATCGCCCCGCCGTTGGGAGCTATCAGGCGGACGACGTGCGCGTCGAGCCGCTTGGGCACGCCGGGCGCGAGGTCGTAGGTCGTCTGCATCGTCTCCGCGGGATCCGACCAGTGGATCTCGTGGTACGCGGCGTCGTCGCGGTGGAAGGTCCTCGCGCCGGCGCTCCCTTGCGCGACGCAGGGCCGGTGCCGCTCGATTGCGACCGTCGCTCGCGCGGCGGCGAGCGCATCGTCGACGCCCGACCGCTGCGCGAGCGTGCGCAGCGTCGCCGTCGTCGCATTGGCGATCTCGATCGTGCCGCGCTTCGCTTCCGCCAGGGCGTCGGCCGGGCGCATCCAGCGCGCCTCGACGAGCTCGACGCCGTCGTGCAACGCGACCTGGCCCTCGGGTGCGCGCGCGAGGAAGAAGCGCGTGTCGAAGCGGCGCGGCCGCGTCGGCGGCGTGAGCCAGTGGTCGAAGTACACGAGCGCTTGCGCGGGCACGACGAGCCGGTGCCTCGCGAGCCACTCGGCGAGGGGCAGCGTGCCGGCGTGGATCGGCTGGCGGTCGGCGACGACCGCCTCGCAGCGATCCGCGGCGAGCGGCGCGCCCGATTCGTCGCACGCGAGCGCGAGGCCGCACTCCTCCAGCGTCTCCCGCACCGCCGCGACCCAGAACGCCAGCCCGTCCGCAGGCAACGCGAGGCGCGCGCTCGCCCCCGCGTCGTCGAGGCCGCGCACGCGTGCGTAGGCGCGCACGTCGCGATCTTCCGGGCCGATCGCGCCGCCGGGGAACACGTGGTAGCCGCCCAGGAAGCGCGCCGCAGGATCGCGGCGCAGCAGCAGGACCTCGAGGCCCGTCGCACCGTCGCGCACGATCACGACCGTGCAGGCCGGGCGGATGTCGGGGCGCGCCGGCGTGCTCAAGGCCCTCGCGCGCCGCTCATGCGGTGAGCGCGCGGAACAGCGTGACTTCGGCGCCTCCGGCGGTCAGCGCCGCCGCCTCCCGTCGCTGGCGGAACGCCGCAACGTGGGGCGAGCGCCGGTGCGCGTCGAAGGCCGCGTCGTCGACGTAGGCCTCGTAGAACAGGAAGAGGTCGGGATCGTCGTTCGCGCGGTGCAACCGGTAGGCGAGGCAGCCCGGCTCGGAGGCGCGGACCACGCCGCATTGCTCGATCAGCAGTGCCGCCAGCGCGTCGCCCTTGCCGGGAGCGGCCCGCAGCCGGGCCACGACCGTCAGCTCGCCTGTCATGAGGATCTCCGCCGTCGTCGGGATCGGCCGCGCAGGATCCGTCCTTCGCGCTCGCGCCGCGGCCATCGATGCCGATCGCGCCGCCGCGCGGCAGGCCGTGGCGCGATCCAGCGGGTATGCTAGGGGAGCCGCGTTCCGCGCGTCAACGACGCCGCGATCGCCCGGCCCGATCCGTCCTACGACACCTTCGCCCGAGAGCCATGACCGACGAAAAGATCCGGGTCCGCGTCACCGCGAGCGGGCAGGTGCTCGACGTCCTGGTGTACGACAAGCGCGAGGGCGCGATCACCGTCGTCCTCGGCGAAGGGGTGCACAGCGTGCGCGTCGAGCTGACGCCGACGCGCACCGGCCAGGCGTACGTCGGCAACGCCATGGGTCGCGAGATCGTCTACGAGCGCAGTCGCGACGACGTGAAGGCGGACCTCGCGCGTGCCGCCAGGATCCGCGATTTCCGGCGCTAGGCTGCGCGGCTTTCGCCCATCGCCTATCGCCCATCGCCTATCGCCTATCGCCCCTCGCCACGGCGAAGCGCCGCCGCGTCCCACGCTGCCCCCGTTTCCCGCCCAGCCCGGCCCCGGCGGTCCGAGCGTGGCGGGAACCATCCCGGCGTGACCGCGCGGTTGCGGCCCCAGCCGCGCTCGAGCATCGGGCACTCGGCGCATTCCATCGTCGTCACCGAGCAGTGCTTGATGGCGCAGCGCACGTCGCGGCCTTCGAGGATCAGGCGCACGCGGTCGAGCTTCTGGCCGCGCCGGCTCTTGACCAGCACGACGTCGCCGGGCCCGAGCGTGGCGCGCAGGTGGGCCGCCACCTCCTGGACGGTCCGGCCGCCGTCCTTGACCGCGCTGCGCGGCATCCCGGCTTTGCGCGCCCCGGCCCAATAGCGCCGGAAGCCGCGGCCGATCGTGACGAACTGCGTCGCCACGCGCGCGACGCGCATGCCGAGCGTGACGTAGAGGCGCCACTCGCGGCCCTGGATCTCGGAGAGGTCGCCCAGCACGACGAACTTGCGCCTGGCCGGCACCTCGGCGAGCAGGTGGAGCGCGGCGTCGATCGTCTCGCGCGAGCCCTTGTAGTCGTCGCGCAGCACGATCGCGCCGCTCGGCAGGGCGATCGGCTCGAGCCGGCCTGGCGTCGGCCGCAGCGCGGCGCACCGAGCCAGCGCGTCGTCGAGCGGGACGCCTTCCACGCCGGCGACCGCGATCGCCGCGAGCACCGGGTAGACCATCGGGCGCCCGACGAGCCCGATCCGCGCGTCGCGCGTCTCGCCGAAAGCGTCGAGCCGGAACCGCGTGCCACGCGGCCAGTCGAGGCGCAGGTCGCTCGCGCGCACGTCGCACCCTTCGCCGAGGCCGAACGTCACGACCCGCCCGCGGGCGAGCGTGGACATCCACATCGTGTGCGGATCGTCGCCATTGACGACCGCGATGCCGCCGGGTCGCAGCGCGCGCAGGAGCTTCCCCTTTTCCGCTCGCGTGTGCTCGAGCGTCGGCAGCGTCGGGTGGTGCTCGCTGCCGATCGACGTGACGACCGCGATGTCGGGCCAGACGATGTCGGCATAGCGTTCCATCTGGCCGGCTCCCGAGATGCCGGTCTCGATCACGGCGTGGCGCTGCCAGGGCCGGATGCGCAGCACCGCCCGCGCGAGCGAGCTCCACGCGTTGTGCGACATGGCCGGGTGCGTCGGCGCCCCGAGCGCGGCGGCGACCGCCCGCGCCGTCGTCGACTTGCCGTAGGAGCCGGTGATCGCGACGACGCGCACCGGGCTCGCCACGGTGTGGCGGTGCACGTGCGCGAGCCGCGACAGTGCCGGCCACAGCCGGAACAGCACGCCTTCGTGGACCTGCCGGCGCCCGGCGGGAGTCCGGAAGAGGTCGGGGAGATCCCTGAGTCGGTAACTCGACACGCGTCGTCCTTCGAGGCCGTCGACCGGCGCCCGTGCGCGGGCCGCACGCTCGACGCCGCCGTGCGCGGCGCCGCCGCTGCAAGGTAGCATTGTCGCTCGCCGACGACCACGCCGCCCGCATCGCAGACCATGCGCACCCCGACGCTTCCCGTTGTCGCGCTCGCGAGCCTCGCGATGGCGTTGCATGCACCGCTCGCCGCGGCGCAGCCGGCCGGAGCGCCCGTGCCGCCCGCGTTCCGTCTCCCCGATGGCGCGCGCCCGACCGCGTACGCGGCGACGCTCACCGTCGTGCCGGGCGCGACGAGCGTCGCCGGCGACATCGCGATCGACGTCGAGCTCGCGCGCCCGCATCCGGTGCTGTGGCTCAATGCCGACGCGGTGACGGTCGAGCGAGCGGTCGTCGACGGCGACGCGACGCGCGCCCGGGTGATCGCCGGGCACGACCAGTTCGTCGGCCTCGCGTTCGACCCGCCACTGGCGACCGGCGCGCACCGGCTCGAACTCGCCTTCGCGGCGGGGCAGAGCACCAACGCCACCCGCGGCATCTTCACGCTGGAGGAGAACGGCGCCTCGTACACGATGACCCAGTTCGAGGCGCTCTCCGCGCGCCGCGCGTTCCCCTGCTTCGACGAGCCCGGCTTCAAGACGCCCTGGCAGCTCACGCTGCGCGTGCCGCGCGACGCGGTCGCGGTGTCCAACACGCTCGTCGAGCAGGAGACCGTCGGGGACGACGGCTTCAAGACGGTGCGCTTCGCGCGCACCTCGCCGCTGCCGACCTACCTGGTGGCGTTCGCGGTCGGGCCGTGGGAGATCGTCGACCTCGGACGGCTGGGCGCGCGCGGCACGCCGACGCGAATCATCGTGCCGAAAGGACGAGCGGCGGAGGCGGCGTTCGCCGCAGCGTCGTATCCCGACCTCTTCGTCGCGCTCGAGCGCTGGTTCGGGATCCCGTACCCGTTCGACAAGCTCGACCACATCGCGATCCCGCTCACGGTCGGCTTCGCGATGGAGAACGCCGGCCTCATCACCTACGGCATGCCGATCCTGCTCGCGAAGCCCGGCGAAGCGAGCCCGCGCTTCCGGCGCGTCTCGGCGAACGTGGGCGCGCACGAGATCGCGCACCAGTGGTTCGGCAACCTGGTCACCACCGCGTGGTGGGACGACATCTGGCTCAACGAGGCGTTCGCGACCTGGATCGCGGAGAAGACCGTCGACCGCTGGCGGCCCGACTACGACCGGGGTGCCGCGCGGATCGAAGCGCGCGCGGAGGCCATGGACGCGGACGCGCTGGCCTCCGCCCGCCGCATCCGCGAGCCGGTGGTCGCGCGTGGCGACGTCGCCAACGCGTTCGATCACATCACCTACGAGAAGGGCGCGACGGTCATCGGCATGTTCGAGTCATGGATCGGCGAAGAGCCGTTCCGGCTCGGCGTGCGCGACTACCTCGAGTCGCGCCGCTGGGGCTCGGCGACGTCGGCGGACTTTCTCGCAGCGCAGTCGAGGTCGAGCCTGCGGCCGGTCGCCGCGGCGTTCGATTCGTTCCTGAACCAGGGCGGCATCCCGCTCGTCGAGACGCGCCTGTCGTGTGGCAAGGGCGGAGCGCGCCTCGACCTGCACCAGCGCCGGCTCACGCTCGTCGGCGCGGCGCCTGCCGCCCCGCAGCGCTGGCAGATCCCGGTGTGCGCGAGGGTCGGCGGCAACGGATCGTCGAAGCGCTTCTGCACGCTCCTCGCGACCGAGACGGCGTCGGTTCCGCTCGGCGGCGCGTGCCCCGCGTTCGTGCTTGCCAACGCCGGCGGCACCGGGTACTACGTGCCGGACTACCGCGACGGCGCCCTCGAGCGGCTGGAGCGCCACCGCCGGGCGCTCACGCCCGCCGAGTTCGCGAGCGTGCTCGACGACCTGCGCGCGCTCGTGCGCGCCGGGTCGGTCTCGCATGCCCAGGCGATGCGATGGGTCCGGCTCGGTGCGGCGCACCCCGACCGGCATGTCGTGCGCGCGGCGGTCGATCTCGCGCGATTCGAAGGCCGGATGGGCGTGGCGGACGACGATCGGCCTGCCTTCGAGGCGCTCGTCCGGGACGCGTTCGCTTCGCGCGCACGCAAGCTGGGCTTCGTCCCGAAGGCGGACGAAAGCGACGACGACCAGCTGCTGCGACGAACGCTGCTGCGCTTCGCCGCTCCCTACGATCCGGCGCTGGCCGCAGCGGCGCGCCGCCTGGCGCTCGCGTGGGTCAAGGACCGCAAGGCCATCGCGCCCGGGCTCGTGGACGTGACGCTCGTGACGGCGGCGCGGACCGGCGACGCCGCGGTGTTCGATGCGCTGGCGGAGGCCGCGCGATCCACCGCCGACCGCGAGGAGCGTCGTCACCTGATGCTGGCGCTCCTGTCGTTCGGCGACCCGGGACTCGCGCAGAGGGGACTCGCCCTCCTGCTCGATCCCGCCTTCGACGTGCGCGAGAGCTGGACGGCCCTGGGGGCCGCCTCGGAGTGGAACCCCGAGAGGCGCGCGCCGCACGACTTCATCGTCGCGAACTTCGACGCGCTCGCGAAGAGCGTGAGCCCCTACGCTCCCGCCCATTGGCCGGCATACGCGCAGGCGCTGTGCTCGTCGCGCGACCGCGCGGCCGTCGAGGCGTTCTGGCGGCCGCGCCTCGCCGGGTACGAAGGCGCCGGGCGCGAGCTCGCGATGGCGCTCGAGGCGATCGACGTGTGCCGGCGCCTGCGGCCCGGCGCTTCCTAGCGTCCGGAGCTGCCCGCCGAGGTTCCCGCGAGCCCAGGCCGCCGAGCCCAGTGTCGCCACGGTGTCGGGCACCGTGTCGGACGCCGCTTCTTGCACGGGGTCGAGGAATAGGGGGCCGAACACTTCTGTTCGCCGCACGCCCGCCCCCCGGGGACGCTTGCGAAGGAACGCTTCCATGACAGGTCGAACCACCCGCGCCCTGGCGCCACTGCTCCTCGCCGCCTTCGCCGGCACCGCCGCCGCACAGAACGTGAAGATCACGCCGCTCGGCTCGCATGCCGGCGAGCTGTGCAGCCGCGATCGCGCGACGATTCTCGAGGACCCGACCGGCGTGCGCATCCTCTACGACGCCGGGCAGTCGGTCCTCGGCGGGGCCGACCCACGCCTGGGCGCGGTCCACGTGGTCCTCGTGAGCCACGCGCACGGCGACCACATCGGCGACCAGCGGCTCAGGGCGCTCGAGGCCGGAACCTGCGGGAACCCGGAGCTCGCATCGGCGACGCCGAACTCGACCAGCGGCGAGATCGCCGCGGCCAAGAACGCCGGCCTGGTGATGATCGCGCAGATGGCGGGCTTCCTCGGCAAGAGGATCGAGGCGATCACCGGCAAGCCGACCGCCGCCTGCCCGACGCAGAACGGGGACGACCACGTGGTGCCGTTCGCCGCGCCGTGCGTCGCCGGCAACAACCTCGGCGGCGCGCGCACGTTCAGGACGGCGAACGCGACGCGCGGCGTCGAGATCACGATCGTCCCGGCTTCCCACGACAGCACGGTGCCGCGCACGCTGCTGGGCGAATCCGAGCGCCGCAACCTCGAGCCCGACAACCTGAGCCTCACGCTCGGGCCGCCGAGCGGCTACGTGATCCGCTTCACCAACGGGCTCGTCCTCTACCTGACCGGCGACACGGCGATCCACGCGGACATGAAGGCGGTCGTCCACGACTTCCACCATCCCAACGCGATGATCCTGAACCTCGGCATCTCGGCGGTGACGATGGCCTCGGGCGCCTACATCGCCAACGAGCTGATCCAGCCGGCCTCGGTGATCCTGTCGCACGTGAACGAGGTCGGCACCACCGGGGGCAAGGTGCGCGCGGGCTCGCGGTCGGCGCAGTTCATCGACCTGGTCAAGGGGCGACCGGTCTATCCGGCGCTCTCGGGGCGCACGATGGAGCTCGACGGCAATGGCCGATGCGTGGCGGGATGCGCCTAGCCTCGGGAGCGGCACGATGAGGCGATTGGCTGCCCCCTTCGTCGTGCTGGCGCTGGTCGTGGCGGCCGCTCAGGCGCACGCGCAGACCGCCACCCGCATCCGCGGCACTATCGTCGCGGTCGACGCCAACACGATGTCGGTGAAGTCGCGCGAGGGACGGGACGTCGTCCTGCGCCTCGCCGACAACCTTGGCGTCGCCGTCGCGAAGGCGGCGAGCTTCGAGGACCTCAGGCCGGGCGACTACGTCGGCAGCGCGACGCGCCGCTCCCCCGACGGCGAGGACGTGGCGCTCGAGGTCCACTACCTCGCCCCGACGGTGCCGCCGGGGCAGGGGCCGTGGGACCTCCAGCCCGACTCGCGGATGACCAACGCCACCGTGGTCGGCAAGATTGTCGGGAACGGCCCCCGGGTGCTCGTCCTGCGGGTCGGGAGCGGCGAGCAGAAGGTGGTGGTGCCCGAGGGAACGCCGATCGCGCGCTCGGTCCCCGGGACTCGCGCCGATCTCCTGCCGGGCGAATACGTGTTCGTCTCCGCGCAGACGGGCGCGGACGGCGTGGCGACCGCGCTTCGCGTGCAGGTCGGCAAGGACGGCGTGCGACCTCCGCTCTAGGGCGTCCGGCGCTCAGCCGGTCAGCATCTGGACCAGCGTCAGGACGATCTCGAACACGATCAGCGCGACGATGTACCACTCGACGCGCAGCGAGTGGCGCGCGTCGATCAGGTCGACCAGCATGCGCACGGTGCGCCCGACCAGGCCGAGCTTGCGCTCGAGCGCGGCGAGGCGCTCGCGCACCTCGAACTCGTCCTCGAGCAGCGCGTAGAAGCGCTCGAGCTCGGGGTGCTCCCACAGCACGTCGGGCTTCTCGCCGGTCTCCGCGCGTCCCACCATCCGCTGCTCGATCAGGAGCAGCGCGCCGATCTGCCGCACGTGCGCGCGCGTGCTGCCGCGCATGCGACCGGTGCGCTCGAGCTGCAGCGCCAGCGGCTCGATGCGGTCGAAGTCCCCGGCGATCCGCGTCTCGTAGTGCGCCAGCAGCACGCTCTTCGAGAGGACGTCGGCGATCACCTGGAGGCGCGCGGTCGCGGCGTCCTGCACGACGAGCGCGCCTTCGTGCATGCCCTCCGGGTGACCCCTGGCGACGCGGACGTCCAGCTCCTCGACGTCGGCGCTCGCGTACGCGTGGTCGATGATCGCCGCCAGGCGTTCGCGCAACGCCGCCTCGGCCTCGGCGGGAACGTCGAACAGCACCGCCACGCCGTAGCGGAAGAGCACCGCGATCCCGCCCGCGGCCAGGCGGATCGCGAGCGGCAGCGTCGAGAGGACCTCGCCCTCCGGCCAGCGGCGCGCGTCCAGGCGGACGCCGAGCAGGAGGGCGCGCACCTTGAACCGTTCACCCAGTATCATGCGGACCTCCCGAACCCTCCGCCCGAGCGCGGACGGCCCGACCGTCCCGGGGGCGACCACGCAGAGAATACCGCCCTTGCGCGTCCATCCCGCAGTCATCGACTACGACGGCCCGATCGTGATCGTCGGCTTCGGCTCCATCGGCAAGGGGTCGCTGCCGCTGATCCTGCGGCACATCCACGCCGACCGCGAGCGCATGGTCGTGATCGATCCCGACGACAGCAGCCGCCGGCTGTGCGAGCTGGAGGGCGTGCGATTCGAGAAGGCCGCGCTGCGCCCCGACAACTTCCGCGAGATCCTGACGCCGATCGCCAGCGGCGGCTTCCTCGTGAACCTGTCGGTCGACGTGTCGTCCGCGGCGCTGATCACGCTGTGCCACGAGATCGACGCGCTCTACATCGACACCTGCATCGAGCCCTGGGCCGGCGGCTACCTCGACAAGGGCAAGCCGCTCGCGGCGCGCACGAACTACGCGCTGCGCGAGGAGGTGCGCGCGATCCGCAGCGGCGGCCCGACGGCGATCATCGCCCACGGCGCCAACCCGGGCATGGTGAGCCACCTCTACAAGCGGGCGCTGGTGCGCCTCGCGGCGGACATGGGGCACACGGTCGCGCCGACGACGCGACGCGAGTGGGCCGAGCTCGCGCGCGGCATCGGCGTCAAGGGCATCCACATCGCGGAGCGCGACTCGCAGTGGGCCGACGTGCCCAAGCGGGTCAACGAGTTCGTCAACACCTGGTCGGTCGAGGGCTTCATCTCGGAGGGGCTGCAGCCGGCCGAGCTCGGGTGGGGCACCCACGAGCGCATGGTCCCGCACGAGGCGACGTTCCACGACCACGGCTGCCGCGCGGCGATCTTCCTGACGCGGCCAGGCGCCACGACGCGCGTCCGCTCGTGGACGCCCAACGCCGGTCCGATCCAGGGCTACCTGATCACGCACAACGAATCGATCTCGATCGCCGACTACCTGACGATCGAGGAGAACGGCGAGGCGGTCTACCGGCCGACCGTGCACTACGCCTACCATCCCTGCGACGACACGATCCTGAGCCTGCACGAGCTGCAGGGGCGCAACCTGCGCCACCCGGCCATCCAGCGCGTGATGAACGACGAGATCGTCGACGGCATGGACGAGCTGGGCGTGCTCCTGTACGGGCACGCGAAGAACGCGTACTGGTACGGCAGCCAGCTGACGATCCACGAGGCGCGCTCGCTCGCGCCCTACCAGAACGCCACCGGCCTGCAGGTGTCGTCGGCGGTGGTCGCCGGCATGATCTGGGCGATCGAGAATCCGCTGCGGGGCGTCGTCGACGCCGACGAGCTCGACCACGACCGCATCCTCGCGATCCAGGAGCCCTACCTCGGGCGGCTGGTCGGCGCCTACACGGACTGGACCCCGCTCGACAACCGCGACGGCGACCTCTTCCCCGAGGACATCGATCGCGACGATCCCTGGCAGTTCCGCAACGTCATCGTGCGGTAGCCCCGCGCCTCCGCGAGGCGATACCCAACGCCCGCGGCGCGGCGTAGAGTCGTCCCGACCGGCGGGGGGCGGACCCTCCGCGGCGCGACGAAGGAGGGAAGCGATGAAGAACCGCGAGATCCGCTCGGCGCTGTTCGGGATGTTCCTCGTGCTCGGCATGTTCGCCTCGCTCACGGCGAGCTCGCGCGGCGCCCTGGTGAAGGCGACGACGGATGACCCGATCGCCGCCTCGCGTTTCGCGATCGTGATCGACGGCGTCGAAATCGCGCAGTTCGCCGAGCTCGCGGGCATCAGCTCGGGCTACGACATCGACGACATGTCGCTGACGTCGCGACGGCTCAAGCTTCCCGACAGCCGGACGCCGCCGACGGTGATCCTCAGGCGCGGGCACACCAGCGACACGACGGTGTGGGATTGGCACCTCGCCGCCCTCGTCAACGCGACCGCCGCGCGCAAGACGGCCGCGCTCGTCATCTATGACGCGGAAGGCAAGCCGGTGGCACGCTACCACCTCGAGAACGCGTGGCCCTCGAAGGTCGAGATCGGCGCGCTCAAGGCCGGCGCCAGCGAAGTGCTGATGGAAACCGTGACGATCGTCTGCGAGCAGATCCAGCGCGTCGCCGTGTGAGAAGTGCGTAGCCGTCGCGCCCCGCCGCCGCCAGGGGAGCGGCGGCGCGCGTTTCAGTTGCGCTGCCCCTTCTCGAGCATCTCGCCGAGCTGCTCCTGCTTCTCGGCGTTTGCGCGCCGCTTCGCGCCCGGATCGGCGGCGTTGCCCGAGGGCGCGGCGGCGCAGCCGGCGAGCGTGAAGGCGAGCATTGCCAGGCCGAGCTGCACGCGCTTGCCCAGCGGGGCGCACGTCCCTCGCGAAGGCAGGGTCTCCCGGATCGTCATCGTCGCCTCCTGATCAGCGCGCCGACATCGCCTGTCCGACGGCGCCCGAGTATGACGCCGACGCGCGCTTCCCGCGAGTCCTGTCGGCGATACCCCGGAGGCCGTTTCGGACCTTCGGCGCTGCCGCTGACGTCGCACGACGCTTAAGCTCGAGACTCACCTTCCTGCCGTCGAGGAGGACGTCATGCCGTATCACAGCGTCAACGAGCTTCCGAAGGCGCAGACCGACCAGTACAACGCGCACCAGAAGAAGGCCTTCCTCGAAGCGTTCAACCACGCCTACGAGCAGTACAAGGGCGACGAGGGGCGCGCCTTCGCGGTCGCGCACAGCGCGGCCAAGAAGGCCGGCGACAAGCCGGGGCCGGGTTGAGCGCCCGGGAGCGCGCATCGATCAACGGACCGGGGCCTTCGGGCCCCGGGAAGCACGGAGGACCCATGAACCGGAAGATGATTCGACACGGCATTGGTGCACTGATCGCGGCGGGCCTGCTGGGCTCCGGCGCGGCGGCGTTCGCGCAAGCGGACAGCACCAACTCCGCCACCGACCCGACGTACTACGGCTCGTGGTTCTGGTGGCACCCGCAACCGACCGCGCGCTACTGGCGCCATGACTTCGACGCCACGCCGCGTGTCTACCTGTACGGCCCGACCGTGACCTACCGCGGTCCGTCGTACTACGACAGCTGGCGCTATTACGATCCGCCGGGCGTCACGTACTACACGTATCCGGCCGAGACGCCGCTCGGGGTCGTCACCGACCCGGCGTACATGGGGCCGCGCGACGCGACTCGTTGAGTTTTATCCCAGAGAGCAAGGCGCGCCGCCTCCGGGCGGCGCGTTTTTTTTTCCCGCTCGAAGCCACCGTTCGACGACGTCAGCCCGGGGCCTTCAGCACACGCGGATCCACGACGGCCGAGCGCTCGCCGTCGGTGACGAAAGCGTGGCCCTCCTGGATCGTGAACTGGAGCCGCATAGTGCGAGCGGCCATCCCGGCCAGCGCCTGGCTCGCCTCCGGGGGGATCTCGATCACGGCCAGTGAAGGCTGCCTCGCGAGCGTCGCGGCTGCCTTGTCCCACCACAGCCCGACCGCGCGCCCGCCGTACGCGTAGACGAACACCTCGCGGGCACGGCCG
>DASTCK010000392.1:0-3286 GCA_035711225.1 Casimicrobiaceae bacterium | reverse complement strand
CGACGCGAAGTTCGCCGCGTGCGTGGCCGGCCGTCTCACGACGCAGGCCGCCAAGGAGCTCCGCGCGGCGATCGACGGCCTGTTCGAGCTCTGCTCGGTCGCCGAGCTCACCGCGCCGCTGCGCCACGGACTCGTGCATTCCGCGCTCCGGGCCGACGCGGCATGAGCGAGCGAGCGGTCCGCCCGACATCGGCGCAGATGGCCACGATGCTGGCGCCGCGCTCGATCGCGGTCGTCGGCGCGTCGTCCGATCCGTCGAAGTTCGGCGGGCGCTTCGTCCCGACGCTGCTGCGCCATCGCTACGCGGGCACGATCCACCCGATCAACGCGGGACGGCGCGAGATCGGCGGCCTGCCGAGCTACCCGGACCTCCTCGCGGTGCCGGGCGACGTCGACTGCGTGATCTACTCGATCGGCGCGGAAGCGACCGGGCCCGTCCTCGAGGCCTGCGAGGCGAAGCACGTCAAGCTCGTCGTCGTGACCAGCGCGGGCTTCGCCGAGACCGGCAGCCCCGAGGGCATCGCGCGGCAGCGGCAGCTTGCGGCCTTCGCGCAGCGCACCGGCATCCGCGTCCTCGGACCCAACTGCGTCGGCTTCGTCAACGCGATCGCGGGCGTCGCCGCCGCCGCCGCCGCGGCGCTCGAGTTCCCGTCGCTCGTTCGCGGCGACATCGGCGTGGTGAGCCAGAGCGGCGGCCTCGCGCTGGGCTCGATGCTCTACGCCGGCCTCGAGCAGGGCATCGGGTTCAGCCACCTCGTGAGCTCGGGGAACGAGGCCGACCTCGACCTCGTCGACTTCGCCGCCTTCCTCGTCGACGACGCGCACACCGGCGTCATCGCGCTGACGCTCGAGGCGGTGCGCGACGGTGCCGCGTTCCGGGGCTTCCTCGCACGCGCAGCGGAGAAGCGCAAGCCGGTGCTGGTGCTCAAGTCGGGGCGCTCGGCGCTCGGACAGGCGATGGCCGCGTCGCACACCGGCGCGCTCGCGGGATCGCCCGAGGTGTTCGCCGCGGTCTGCCGAGCGCACGGCGCGACGCTGGTCGACGACGTCGACGAGCTCCTCGCGCACGCGCAGGCATTCTCGAAGCTGCGCCGCGCGGGCAAGCTCGCGCCGGCCGCGCCGCCCGTCGCGGAGCGATGCGCGGCGCTGTCGGTGTCGGGCGGTCACGTCGGGCTGATGGCCGACCTCGGCGCGCAGCAGGGACTCGGGTTCCCGCCGCTTTCGCCGGCGACGCAGGCGGCGATCGCGGCGGTGCTGCAGAAGGCCGGGCCGGTCGCGAATCCGGTCGACCTCTCCGGCGGCATGGTCGCCGACCATTCGATCTGGGGCAGGACGCTCGAGGCGCTGCTCGCCGATCCCGCGGTCGGCGTCGCGATGCCGATCCTCACCGTCGCCCGCAACTACGATCCCGCCGTGCGCGACTTCCTGCGGATCGCCGCAGCGTCGCCGAAGGTCGTCGTCACGACCTGGGTCGGCGGCGCGTTCGAGGGGGACGCGAAGGCGCTGCTGCGCGACGGCGACCTGCCCTGGTTCACCTCGACGACGCGAGCGACGCGCTTCGTCCGCGCGCTCGACGCGTGGCTCGCGTCGCTGCGTCGCGCCCGGCCCGGTGGCGACGGTTCCAGGCGAACGCCCGGTCTCGCCGCCGCGGGTGCCGCGTTCCGCGCGGCGAGCGAGACCGGCATCTCGACGCTCGGCGAATGGCAGGCGAAGCGGGTCCTCGCCTCGCTCGGCGTCCCGGTCGCACGCGAGACGCGCGTCGCCTCGCGCGCCGAGGCGCTCGCCGCGGCGCAGGCGATCGGCTATCCGGTCGCGCTCAAGGGGCTCGACCCGGCGACCGCGCACAAGACCGAGGCGGGCCTCGTGCACCTGCGCCTCGCCAACGCGGCGGACGTGGCGGGCGCCTACGACGCGATCGTCGCGCGCCTCGACTCGCTGCACGCCCGCGGCGGCGCGAGCATCGTCGTGCAGGAGATGGTGCCGCCCGGCGTGGAGATCCTCGTCGGCGCACGGCGCGACCCCGTGTTCGGCCCGATGGTCATGGTGGGTCTCGGCGGGGTATTCGTCGAGATCCTGCGCGACGTCAGCCTCCGGCCCGCGCCGGTGTCCCGCGACGATGCGCTGGCGATGATCGGCGAGACGCGATGTGCGAAGCTACTGTCTGGCGCGCGGGGGACGCGGCCGCTCGACCTCGACACGCTCGCGCAGGTGATCGTGGGAATCGGCGACTTCGCCGTCGCGCACGCCGATCGCATCGCCGAGATCGACGTCAACCCGCTGATCGCGGCGGGGCGCTCGTCCGGCGACCTCATTGCTGTCGACGCACTGATCGTGCTCGACGACGGGAACGCGCGGCATCGCGACGCCGGGATGCCGCGAGAGGGCGCACGATGACGGGCATCGGCGGAAGCGAGGAGGCGGGATGGATGTGACCAGGCGAGTCTTCGCGGCGATCGCCGCGGCAGGGGCGATGATCGTCGCAGCGGGGGCGCCAGCGCAGGACTTCCCGTCGAAGCCGGTGCGCATCCTCGTCGGCTACGCGCCGGGCGGGCCGCTCGATTCGGTCACGCGCGCGCTGTCGCCGAAGCTCACCGACGAGCTCAGGCAGCCCGTCGTCGTCGAGAACCGGCCCGGTGCGAGCGGCGTCATCGCCTGCGAGGTGGTCGCGCGCTCGCCGGCGGACGGCTACACGCTGATCCTGCAGGGCATCACGCACTCGCTGCTGCCGGCGCTCAAGAGCGACCTCCCGTTCGACACGGCGAAGGATTTCACCGCGGTCGGCCTCGTCGGGCACGGCGCGCTGATCGTCGTCGTGCCCGCGTCGCTGCCGGTGAAGACGCTCGCCGACTTCATCGCGCTCGCGAAGTCGCAACCGGGCAGGTTCTCGTACGCGTCCGCCGGCAACGGCACGTCGCTCCACGTCGCGGTCGAGATGCTGAAGAAGTCGGCCGGCCTCGACCTCGTGCACGTGCCCTACAAGGGCAGCGCCCCGGCGATCGCCGACGTGATCGGCGGACGCGTCCAGATGATGATGGACGTCGTGCCTTCCGCGCTGCCGCACGTGAAGGCCGGCACGCTGCGCCCGCTCGCGGTGACCGGCGGCAAGCGCCTGGCCGACCTGCCCGACGTCCCGACGATGATCGAGTCCGGCTACCCGGAGGCGGACTTCGTCACCTGGTGGGGCATCTTCGGGCCGGCGAAGATGCCGCCCGCAACGGTGCGCACGCTCAACGCCGCGATCAACCGCGCCGTGGCCTCGCCGGACGTGAGGGCCCGCATCGCGGCG
>DASTCK010000391.1:0-4962 GCA_035711225.1 Casimicrobiaceae bacterium | reverse complement strand
GTCGTCGGCGACGAACAGGATCAGCGCGCCGCGCGTCGCGCGCACGCCGGCGTTGTTGGACGCGGCGCGCCCGGGCACCGGCGAATCGATGAGCCGCACCGGCGAGGAAGGATGGCGGGCGCGATGGTCGCGATACTCGTCGTCGACCTCGGGTCGCGAGCCGTCGTGGACCACGACGACCTCGTAATCGCCCGCGCCTGCCTGCGCCGCCCACGCGTCCATGACGGCGCCGAACGCATGCTCGTGCGGATTGAGCGCCACCACGACGCTGGCGAGCGACGCGCGGGCGCTCGCCGTCATCCCGGCGTCCCCGCGAGGCAGAGGTCCGCGAGCCTCTCGACGGTGCCGGGCGCGAGCAGCGTCGCGCGCCCCGACTCGATGACGCGGAGCGCGAAGAGGTCCCCCCACACGGCGGGCACCGGAGCGTAGCGGTTGGCCGGCGAGCCAAGCGTCTCGGCGCGGCGCACGAACGCCTCGAGCATCGCGATCGCCTCGCGATTGGCGTCCTCGGCGGCGGCCAGCACGGTATTCGCGCCGTGCAGCCGATAGCGATAGGTCGACGCCGGCACGAACACCGGCTCGTCGACCAGCGACGCACGCAGGCAGAAATCCCAGTCGTGGCAATAGCGCCAGTCGCGGAAGCCGCCGACCCGGCGATGCAGTTCGCGCGAGAAGAACAGCGTCCCGCTCGACGTCGCGCGGTTGTACGCGAGGAGCGAGAGCCCGACCGTGTCCGCCGCGCCCACGCCGTCGACGAGGTCGCGCAGCCGATCCGCCTGCGGCGACACTCCCCGCGGCAACGGATCGCCGCCGGCGTCGACGAACGACGCGCGCGCGAAGCCCCAGCTCGCGCCGCTCACCGCGATCGACTCGATCATCGTCGCCAGGTGCTCCGGCGCATAGCGGTCGTCCGAGTTGAGGATCGCGATCCATTCGCCGGTGGAGCGCGCGACGGCGTCGTCGATCGTCGCCGGCGCACCGCGGCGCTCGCGGGCGAGGAGCCGGATGCGGCCGCCGGCGCGAGCGGCGATCGCGTGCAGCCGCGCCGACGAGCCGTCGGTGGACCCGTCGTCGACGACGACGATCTCGTCGGGCGCGCGCGTCTGCGCGAGCGCCGACTCGAGCGCCGCGCCGACGTAAGCGGCGTGGTTGTGGCTCGGGACGACGACGCTTACACGCTCGGTGCGCGCTTCCGGACGGCACGGTGCCGCCGGCCGCTCGGCGAGGTAGCGAAGCCACAGGCCGGTGGTCTCGTCCGGCAGCGTCGGCGCGAGCAGGCCCGCCACGACCACGGCGAGGTTGAACACGACCTCGGGGGGCGCCGGCGTCTGGCGCGCAGCGGTGCGACGAAGCGTCGCGAGGGCCCCGGCGAGATCGCCTTCGCACAGCTCGACGACGCCGAGCATGTGCTCGGCATCGGGCAGTCCCGGCGCGTCGCGCAGGATGCGCCGGTACAGCGTGCGCGATTCGTCGAGTCGGCCGTGGCGGTGGGCGTCGAACGCGGCCCCGAGCATCGCGCTCACCGCATCGCGCTCGGGCGGCGGCGGTATCGCGCGGCCGCAGCAATGCTTGAAGCGCAGGCCGCTGCCGCAGGCGCACCGTGCATTGCGCGTCGCGATCGCGCGCGCGTCGGCGGCGATCGCCGCGTCGTTCATCGCGGCGGCGCGAGCGCCGCCGCGACCGCGCGCGCGGCCGTGGCGATCTGGTCGTGGGGCGTCAGCAGGTCCGGGCACAGCCGCAGCAGGGGGCCGCGCGCATCCGCGATCACGCCAGCCGCGGCGAGTGTGTCGACCACCGCCGTGGCCGTGCCATCCGGCCCGTCGACCGGCACCACGACGAAGGCACCGCGATCGGCGGTGCCGCCGATCGCCCGCACGCCCGACGCGCCCAGCGCGTCGACCAGCGCACGCTGCCGCTCGAGCGAATCCGCGCGCAACGCCGCGGCGCCGAGCGCGAGCGCGAGCTCCTGGCCGGCGCGCGCCTGGAATGCCGCGAGCACCGGCGGCGTCGACTCCATCCAGCCGTCGCCGCCGGGGGCGAATGCCGGCGGCTCGGGCCTCGCGTAGTCGAACCGGCGGTCCTTCGCGAACCAGCCGATGTCGAGCGTGCGCAGCCCGGCGTCGAGCCAGCGCGGCGCCACGTAGAGGAAGGACGCCCCCGGCCCGCCGCGCAGGTACTTGTAGCTGCCGCCGACCGCGAAGTCGACGTCGAGCGCGGCCACGTCGACCGGCAGCACGCCGAGCGAGTGGTAGACGTCCACGAGCACCTTCGCGCCGCAGGCGTGAGCGTGCGCGACCACCGCGTCGAGGTCGCCTAGGCGCTCGCCTGTCTGGAACATCACCTCGGAGACTACGACGAGGTCGGTGCCCGGCACGATCGCCGCGACGACGTCGGCGGCGTCGTAGTGGGGCAGCGCGCGGGCATCGCGCGCGCCCGCGACCGGGGCGCGCGGCTGGACGTGCGTGAGGGCGAGCACGCCCCGCCGCGACCATTCGCGCAGGATCACGTCGAGCGAGTCGAACTCGCCGCGCGTGGTCACGACGCGCGGCGGCCGGTCGAAGGTGCCGAGCACCGCGCGCAGCCCCTGGCCGGCGCTGGCCTTCGGGATCACCGCGTCGGCCCGCGCCGCGCCGAGGAGCGCCGCGAGTCGCGCGCGGTGCGCACGGTCCTCGGCCTCCCAGGCATCCCACGCGTCGCCCATCGCGAGGTACCACGCGTCGACGCCTTCGGCGACGTCGTCCGCCGTCGCATCGAGCGGGCGGCCGAGCGAATGGTTGGCGAGGTAGATGCGGCCGGCGAACGCCGCGCGGTGGCGGGAGAACAGCGGCGCGATGCTACGGGCGATCCGCGCGTCGGTCCACGGCCCGGCGGCCAGCGCGCGCCCGGCGTCGGCGACGACGCCGGTCAGCGGAGGCCGGGGATCGTTCATCGCGGCGGCGGCGCGGGTCGGCCCGCGTCCGGCCCCTCGCCGGCCGGCGAGAGCGGCTCGCCGCGCACGTCGATGAGCTCGGGAAAGAACCGCAGCGCGAGCGCGCGCTCGAGGAACGCCACGCCCGACGAGCCCCCGGTGCCCGGCCTGTGGCCGATGATCCGCTCGACGGTCTTCAGGTGCCGGAAGCGCCAGAGCTGGAACGATTCCTCGATGTCGACGAGCTTCTCGCACATGTCGTACGCATCCCACCAGCGCCGCGGGTCGGCGTAGATGGTGCGGAACACCGGCACCAGCCCGGGATGGCGCTCGTAGGGCTGCGACCAGTCGCGTTCGACGCGCTCGGGCGGGACCGGCAGGCCCCGTCGCGCGAGGTGTCGCAGGAACTCGTCGTACAGCGACGGCGCGTGCAGGATCGCGGCGAGCTCGGCGTGCGCGGCAGGATCGTGCAGGAACACGTCGAGCATCTCGGCGTGCTTGTTGCCGAGCAGGAACTCGAGCGCACGGTACTGGTGCGACTGGAATCCCGACGACGTGCCGAGCGACGGCCGGATCGCGTCGTACTCGGACGGCGTGAGCGTCTCGAGCACCGCCCACTGCTCGAACAGCTGGCGCTGCACGAGCTTCACGCGCGCGAGGATCTTGAAGCTCTCGGAGAGCCGGTCGGCGCGCACGCGGGCGATCGCGGCGCGGATCTCGTGGATGGCGAGCTTCATCCACAGCTCGGACACCTGGTGCTGGATGATGAACAGGAGCTCATCGTGCAGCGGCGCGCCGTCCGGGCCGCGCGAGCGCGGCGCCTGCGCGGACAGGAGCTTGCCGAGCTCGAGGTAGCCCCCGTAGCTCAGCTTGTCCCGCAGGTCGGTGTGGATGCCCGGCTCGAGCGTGCGCGATGCCATGACGAAGCCCGCAATGCGTCTCGCCCCAGTATAGACCGGCGCGATCGTCGTTCGTGCCCACCTCGCGGCGCTTCGTCGGCGCCCGGACTCGCGCGGGGCCCGTTTGCTAGCATTCGCCTCCATGACGCTTCGCCTCCGGCTCGCGCTCGCGGCGCTCGCGCTCGGCGCGCTCGCCTCCTGCGCCGGCGATCGCGAGTCGTCGCGGACGCTCGCGTTCGAGGACTGCCGCCTCGCGCACCTCGCGTCCGCGGCGCGCTGCGGCTTCGTGACGGTCCCCGAGGACCGCGAAAAGCCGAACGGGCGGACGCTCGGCATCCACGTCGCCGTGCTGCCCGCGAACACGCTCTCGCCGCGGCCGGACCCGCTGGTGATCCTCGCCGGCGGCCCGGGCCAGGCGGCGAGCGAGCTCGCCGCGTTCGCGGCGCGCTTGGTCGAGGTCCGCCGGACGCGCGACGTCGTGCTGGTCGACCAGCGCGGCACCGGGCGCTCGGCGCCGCTCCTCTGCGAGGCGTTCTCCGAGGACGGGCTCAAGGAGGCGATGCTCGAGACCGACCCGCGGCCGCGGGCGAAGGCCTGCGCCGCCGAGCTCGCGCAGCGGGGCGTCGATGCCAGCCGGTACACGACCACGGCGTTCGTCGCCGACCTCGAGGCCGTGCGCGTCGCGCTCGGCGCTCCGCAGTGGAACCTCTGGGGCGGCAGCTACGGCACGCGCGTCGCGCTGGCCTACCTGCGCCGCCATCCCGAGCGCACGCGAACCGTGACGCTCGACGGCGTGGCGCCGCCCGACATGATCATCAGCCTCGACGTGTGGACCTCGCGCGAGCGCGCGCTCGAGGCGCTGTTCGAGCGCTGCGCCGCGTCGCCGCGCTGCGGCGACGCGCTGCCCGACCTCCAGGCGACGCTCGACGCGATCGGCCGCACGCTCGCGGCGCGGCCGCAGCCGCTCACGATCGTCGACCCGTCGACCGGGGCCCCGCTCGCGGTGCCGGCCACGGTCGATACGGTGATCGGGCTGCTGCAGCCGCTGCTCTACGGTCCCGACACGGCGGCGCTGGTGCCCGCGCTGCTATCGCGTGCGAGAGACGGCGACCTTGCGCCGCTCGTCGCGAGCGCCGGCGCGATCACCGGCGACCT
>DASTCK010000390.1:0-13340 GCA_035711225.1 Casimicrobiaceae bacterium | reverse complement strand
GCGAGCTGGTCCTCGAAGTGCACGCCCGCGGCGCCCGCCTCGATCATCGATTTCATCAGCTCGAACGCGTTCAGCACGCCGCCGAAGCCCGCCTCGGCGTCGGCCACGATCGGCGCGAAGAAGTCGACGTCGCCCTTGCCTTCGGCGTGCTGGATCTGGTCGGCGCGCAGGAACGTGTTGTTGATGCGCTTGACCACCGAGGGCACCGAGTTGACCGGGTAGAGCGACTGGTCGGGATACATCTCGCCCGCCACGTTCGCGTCGGCCGCGACCTGCCAACCCGACAGGTAGATCGCCTTGAGCCCCGCCTTCACCTGCTGCAGCGCCTGGTTGCCGGTCATCGCGCCGAGCGTGTTGACGTACGGCTCCTCGGTGATCAGCTTCCACAGCTTCTCGGCGCCACGGCGCGCGAGCGTGTGCTCGATGTGGATCGAGCCCCGCAGCCGCACGACGTCCTCGGCCGTGTAGCCGCGCCTGATGCCCTTCCAGCGCGAGTTCTCCGCCCAGTCCTTCTTGAGCCTTGCCGCTTCCAGGTCGTAGTTCATGTCTGTCTCCCAGTCGTGTCGTCGGACCTGCGCACCCGGACAGGCGGCGCGCGATTCGGCGGGACGCCTGCCGCGAGCGGCAGGTGTCCACGCTGTGGCCCGGGGCGCGGCACGAAGGCCGCGGCCGGGTCACGCCACGTCGCCGACGGGGATCGCCCTTCGGCTTCGGCGGGCATGGGAGGGATAGCGAGTCCAGGCCCTGGATGCCGGTCACCGCGATGGTCCGCGGACGACCGTTCGTGACAGGGTGACGCTACCAAGGACGCGCGCGTTGCGCAAGCGGCGATGACGCGATGCAGTATGAAAATTTGGCAGCGATTTCAATCGATTGGGGATGATTTCCATCAGGCGGAACCACAGGTGCGTTACCGGCCGGTGTGCGTGCTGCGGCGCGGGCGCCGGACGCCGCAAGCGCGAGCGATTCAAACGGTCGCATCCTGGCAAGTGGTTGTTTCATCATGATTGTCTCGGATGAGCCCGCAACGAGACCCGCAGGCCCCCATTTCCAATACGCGGCAGCGTTTTTCGTCCGGCCGCAGCGGTCAGGGCAGGAGGATGCGATCGCCGCGCGCCGGTATCTCGACGGAGGGCCAGCCGAGGCGCTCGCGGATGGCCGCCGCGAACGCGATCGAGACCTCGCGCTCGCCGTGCACGACGAACACGCGCGAAGGAGGCGCCCGGAAGCCCGCGAGCCAGCCGAGCAGCCCCGCCCGGTCGGCGTGCGCCGACAGCCCGCCGATCGTGTGCACCGACGCGCGCACCGGGACCGTCTCGCGGAACAGCCGCACGTCGCGCGCGCCGTCGACGATCGCGCGGCCGAGCGTGCCGCGAGCCTGGAATCCCGTGAACACGATCGCGCATTCGTCGCGCGGCAGGTTGTGCCGCAGGTGGTGGCGCACGCGACCGCCCTCGGCCATGCCGCTCGCCGCGACGATCACCGCGCCGCTGCGCACCGTGTTGATGCGCATCGAGTCCTGCGTCGTCTCGGTGAACAGGATGCGCAGCCGCTCGGGATGCGACTGCTGCCACGCTGCCAGGTCTCGCGTCTCCCGGTCGAGCTCCGGCGCGTAGCGCGCGGTGATCTCCGTCGCCGCCGTCGCGAGCGGCGAGTCGACGAACACGGTGAGGGCAGGCACGCGGCCGGCGTGCGCGAGCTCCGCGAGCACGTGCAGCACCTCCTGCGTGCGCCCGACGGCGAACGCGGGGATGACGACGTTGCCGCGCGGCAGCGTCGCCGTGAGCACCGACGCCAGCTCGTCCAACGTCGCGTCGAGCGGACGGTGCAGGCGGTTGCCGTAGGTGGATTCGACGACGAGCACGTCCGCCTGCGCGACCTTTTCCGGATCCGGCATCACCGGCCGGCCGGGCTGGCCCAGGTCGCCCGAGAACACGAGGCGGCGCGCCGCGGCCCCGCTCCCGAGCGCGAATTCCGTGATCGCGGAACCGAGGATGTGGCCGGCGTTGCGGAACGTGAAGGCGATGCCGGGAACGATCTCCTGCGCGACGCCGTAGCCCACCACCTCGAGGCGGCGCAGCGCCGCCTCGGCGTCGCGCACCGAGTAGAGCGGACCGTCGAGCTCGCGGGCCGTGCGGCCGCGGGCGCCGTCGCGAACGCGCGGGGGAGGCTCGCGCACCGCGCTCTCGCGGCGCCACGCCGCGTTCGATTCCTGGACGTGCGCGCTGTCGGGCAGCATCACGCCGAGCAGGTCGGCGGTCGCGCGCGTCGTGTAGACCGGGCCCCGGTAGCCGCGCTGGACCAGGAGCGGCAGCAGGCCCGAGTGGTCGATGTGCGCATGGGTGAGGACGACCGCGTCGATGGCGCGCGCGTCCAGCGGGATCGCCGCGCGGTTCTTCTCGTCGGCATCCGGGCCCTGGAAGAGGCCGCAGTCGACGAGCACGCGGCGCGACGCCGCCTCGATCAGGAACGCGCTGCCGGTCACTTCGCCGGCCGCGCCGAGGAACGTGAGGGCGGTCGCGTCGGGGCGCACGCTGGTCATGGTCGGTCGCCGCCGGCCGCGGCCGGTTCGCCCCGCGCGGGGTCGCCGGCGCCCCATGCGGCGGCCACGGCGTCGCCGAGGATCGCATCGAGCAGCGGCGCGTCGTCCCAGGGCACGTCGACGCGCTCCCCGCGCAGCCACGGGCTCGCGCTGTCGCGCTGCCATTCCTGCGGGAAGGCGACCGAGTAGCGCGACGTGCCGGTGGGCAGCGCCGTCGCGCCCGCCCCTTCGCGGCCGTCGAGCGCGGCGAGCCACGCGGCGGCGAGGTCGACGCCCAGCCACTGCGACATGTGCGTCGCCGGCACGACATGGCGATCGACGGCGACGATCCGGGGCTCACCGTCCGCGCCGACGACGAGATCGAGCGCACAGCACCCGCTCGCTTCGAGGGCACCGATCGCGCGCGCCGCGCGCTCGGCGATGGCCTCGTGCATGCAGAAGCGCACGACCGTGGGCCGCCGTCCGGCGCGCTCGTCGACCACGACGTGCTCGGCGGTGGCCGACGCGAGCACGCGCCCGCGGTGCGCGGCGACATGGTGCGTGTAGCGCGTTCCTTCGACGCGCCGGTCGACCACGGCGATCGCGCGGTCGTGCGCCCGGGCTTGGGCGCTCGCGGCGCGCGCGTCCGGCGCATCGGCGACCGCGCTGGGGAGGGCCGCGTCGCCGGCACCCGGCAACGTCGCGCCGCGATCGGGGGCGAGGCTCGCGGGCCACCGGTCGGCGGGGCCGAGCGCATCGTCGAGCCGCCGCGCGAGGTCGCCCACGCGCTCCGGACGCAACGCGGGGGGCGGCGCCAGCACGAGGCCGGTGAGGAAGTCGAGCGCGCCGGCGTCGGCCGGGACGATCGCCCGCGGCGCCGCGACGTCGAGCAACGCGAACAGCGCTTCCGTCCACAGGGCGGCCGGGGCGCCCGCGGGGACCAGGCCCACGCGCACGACGTGTCGCGTGTGCCGCGCAGGCGCATCGTCGGGAACGAGCACCGACACGCTCGCACCGGCCTTCGCGAGCGGGCGCGCGAAGCGCGCGGGCGTCATCGACGCCGCGTCGGTGCCGACGACCAGGATCGGCGTGGTCACGCCGGGAACCTCGCGGCCGCCGCACGGCGGCCCGGCAACTCGGGCACGTCGATCCCCATGGAGGCGCGGCCGCCGGCGACCGGCCCGCCGCTTGCGTCGAACGCCGGGAGTTCCCGCCGGACGCGCCGGGGAGCTATGCTACCGCACGACCCGCGCGCCTTCCGCGCCGGCGACTCTTCCCCCTCGCGCAGGAGAATGCCGATGCGATCCCCGATTGCCGCACCGACGCTGGTCGCGCTTGCCGCGCTCGCCTTGCCCGCCTTCGCCCAGACACCCGATGTCGCCCGCAGCGTCGCGGCCACCTGCGCCAACTGCCATGGCACCGGCGGCTTGAGCCGCGGCGAGAACGAGTCGCTCGCGGGCAAGCCGAAGGACGAGCTCGTGCGCAAGGTGCAGGACTACAAGCAGGGCCGCAAGCCCGGCACGATCATGCCGCAGCTCGCGAAGGGCTTCACCGACGAGCAGATCGACCTCGCCGCGGGCTGGTTCGCCGCGCAACCGGCGAAATGAGGAGGCGGCCATGACGATCCAGCGACGCAACTTCCTCAAGGCCGCGGGCGCGCTTTCCGGCGCATCGCTGCTGCCCGCGTGCGCGACGATGGGCGAGGGCACGGCGGGACGCGTGGTCGTGGTCGGCGGCGGGTACGGCGGCGCAACGGCGGCGAAGTACCTGCGCATGTGGAGCGACGGCGCCGTCGGCGTCACGCTGATCGAGCCGCGCGAGAGCTTCGTGAGCTGCCCGCTCTCCAACCTCGTGCTGGGCGGCAGCAAGACGATCGCCGACGTGACGATGCGCTACGACGCGCTGTCGCGCCGCTGGGGCGTCAACCTGGTGCAGGACACGGCGACAGGCGTCGACGTCGACAAGCGCGTCGTCACGACCGCGGGCGGCCGCAGCTTCGGCTACGACCGGCTGGTGCTGTCGCCGGGCATCGAGTTCATGTTCGACGCGATCCCCTCGTACCGTGCCGACCCGGCGCGCGCCGTCGAGGTCACGCCGCATGCATGGCAGGCCGGGCCGCAGACGGTGCTCCTGCGCCGCCAGCTCGAGGCGATGCCCGACGGCGGCACCTACGCGATCGTGATCCCGGTGGCACCGTACCGCTGCCCGCCGGGACCCTACGAGCGCGCGTGCCAGGTCGCCTGGTACTTCAAGCGCAGCAAGCCGCGCGCGAAGGTGCTCGTGCTCGACGGCAACCCGGACGTGACGTCGAAGGCGGGGCTGTTCAAGAAGGCGTGGAGCGAGGAGTACCGCGGCATCGTCGAGTACCGGCCCAACCACGCGCTGACCGACGTCGACCTCGCGACGCGCACCGCGAAGTTCGAGACCGCCGACGACGTGAAGGCCGACGTGCTGAACGTCGTGCCGGCGCAGCGCGCCGGGTCGATCGCGCGCGCCGCGAACGCGATCACCGCGAACAACCGCTGGTGCGAGGTCGACTTCCTGACGTTCGAGTCGATCCGCGGCAAGGGCGTGCACGTGCTGGGCGACGCGATCCAGATCGCGCCGGGCATGCCGAAGTCCGGCCACATGGCGAACAACCACGCGAAGGTCGCCGCCGCCGCGATCCTCCGCCTGCTCGCCGGGCAGGCCCCCAACCCGAACCCGATGCTCATCAACACCTGCTACAGCTTCATCACGGACAAGGACGTCGTGCACGTCGCCTCGGTGCACCAGTACGACCGCGAGAAGAAGACGCTGGTGGCGGTGCAGGGCGCGGGCGGACTGTCGCCGGCGATGAACGAGATGGAAGGACGCTACGCGTTCAGCTGGGCGCAGAACATCTGGAACGACGCGTTGTCGTGATGCGTCGCATGGCACCCCGGGTGTCAGGCACGAGCCTGACACCCGGGGATCAGCGCAGGCCGGACAGGTACTCGGCGACCGCCTTGGTCTCGAACTCGGTGAGCTTCGCGGCGATCCCGTGCATGACCTCGTTGTCGTTGTTGCGCGCGCGCGCGTTGAACTGCTTCAGCTGGTTCTCGAGATAGAGCGCGTTCTGGCCGGCGAGGCGCGGCAGCGCCTCGGTGCCCTGGCCGCCCGGGCCGTGGCAGGTCTGGCAGGCCGCAATGCCGGACCAGCGGTTGCCGTGCGCGTACAGGTAGCGGCCGACCGTGGCGAGGTCCGGGTCCGTCACCTCGTTCGCGGTCGCGGGCTTCGCGGCGAAATAGGCGCCGAGGCTCGCGAAGTCCGCTTCGGCGAGGTCGCGGACCATCGGCGCCATCGTGTCGCTGCGCCGCGTCCCGCTCTTGAAGTTGGCGAGCTGCTTCGCAAGGTAGGCGGCGTGCTGGGCGCCGAGCTTCGGGTAGAGCTCGCTCGAGCTCTCGCCGTCGACGCCGTGGCACAGGAAGCAGCTGCCGGAGACGATCTTCCGCGCGCGCTCGAGGTCTTGCGCCTGCGCGAGCGTCGCGCCGGCGACGAGCGCGAGCGCCGCGCACGCAGCCGTCCAAAGCGACGCGGCGCCCGCAGGCGCCGCGTCGTGGCGTTGCCGGAAGCGCATCAGGCGACCGCTTCGGGCTCCGGCGCTTCCTCGAACACGAGCCGGACCTTGTCGTGCTCGTCGATGTCGATCGTGACCTTCCCGCCGTGCGCGAGACGGCCGAACAGGAGCTCGTCGGCGAGGCTCTTGCGGATCGTGTCCTGGATCAGCCGCGCCATCGGCCGCGCACCCATCTTCGGGTCGAAGCCCTTCTTCGCGAGGTGAGCCTTCAGCGCCGGCGTGAACGTCGGCTCGACCTTCTTCTCGACGAGCTGCTGCTCGAGCTCGAGCAGGAACTTGTCGACGACGCGCAGGATGATCTCGTGGTCGAGCGAGCCGAACGAGATGATCGCGTCGAGCCGGTTGCGGAACTCGGGCGTGAACAGCCGCTTGATCTCGGCCATCTCGTCGCCGGACTCGGCCGAGTTCGTGAAGCCCATCGTTCCGCGAGCGAGCTCCGCCGCGCCCGCGTGGGTCGTCATGATGATCGTGACGTTGCGGAAGTCGGCCTTGCGCCCGTTGTTGTCGGTCAGCGTCCCGTGGTCCATCACCTGCAGCAGCACGTTGTAGACGTCCGGGTGCGCCTTCTCGATCTCGTCGAGCAGGAGCACGCTGTACGGGTGCTTGGTCACCGCCTCGGTGAGCTGCCCGCCCTGGTCGAAGCCCACGTAGCCGGGCGGCGCGCCGATCAGGCGGCTCACCGCGTGGCGCTCCATGTACTCGGACATGTCGAACCGGATCAGCTCGACGCCCAGCGCGTAGGCGAGCTGCTTCGCGACCTCGGTCTTGCCGACGCCGGTGGGCCCGCTGAACAGGAAGTTGCCGATCGGCTTGGCCGGGTTGCCCAGCCCCGAGCGCGCCATCCGGATCGCCGCGACGAGCGCGTCGATCGCCTTGTCCTGGCCGAACACGACGTTCTTCAGGTCGCGGTCGATCGTGCGGAGCGCGTTGCGGTCGTCCGACGAGACGTTCTTCGCCGGGATGCGCGCGATCTTGGCGACGATCTCCTCGACCTCGGTCTTCCCGATCACCTTCTTCTGCCGCGACTTCGGCAGGATCTTCTGCGCCGCGCCGGCCTCGTCGATCACGTCGATCGCCTTGTCCGGCAGGTGGCGGTCGTTGATGTAGCGCGCGGCGAGCTCGGCGGCGCTGGTGATCGCCGCCGGAGAGTACTTGACGCCGTGGTGCTGCTCGAAGCGGCTCTTGAGCCCCTTCAGGATCTCGATCGTCTCCGCGACGGACGGCTCGGGCACGTCGATCTTCTGGAAGCGGCGCGACAGCGCGTGGTCCTTCTCGAAGATCTGGCGGTACTCGGCGTAGGTGGTCGCGCCGATGCACTTGAGCGTTCCCTGCGAGAGCGCCGGCTTGAGCAGGTTGGACGCGTCGAGCGTGCCGCCCGAGGCGGCGCCCGCGCCGATGATCGTGTGGATCTCGTCGATGAACAGGATCGAGCGCGGGTTCTCGGCGAGCTGCTTCAGCACCGCCTTCAGACGCTGCTCGAAGTCGCCGCGGTACTTGGTGCCGGCGAGCAGCGCGCCCATGTCGAGCGCGTAGACCTGGTGGTCGAACAGCAGCTCGGGCACCTCGCCCTCGTTGATCCGGCGCGCGAGGCCCTCCGCGATCGCGGTCTTGCCGACGCCGGCCTCGCCGACCAGCAGCGGGTTGTTCTTGCGGCGGCGGCACAGCACCTGCACGACGCGCTCGAGCTCGTTGTCTCGGCCGATCAGCGGGTCGAGCTTGCCGTTCCGCGCGAGCTGGTTGAGGCAGATCGTGTAGTTGTCGAGCGCGCCCTGCGACTCGCCGCCGCCCTCGCCCTCCTCCTTCGACTCCGCCTTCTCTTCCTTCTTCTGCGGCGTCTTGGTGATGCCGTGCGCGATGTAGTTGACGACGTCCAGCCGCGTGACGCCGCGCTGGTTCAGGAAATAGACCGCGTGCGATTCCTTCTCGCCGAAGATCGCGACGAGCACGTTCGCGCCGGTGACCTCCTTCTTGCCCGACGACTGGACGTGCAGGATCGCGCGCTGGATGACGCGCTGGAACCCCTGCGTGGGCTGGGTGTCCGCGTCCGAGTGCGCGGGCAGCCGCGGCGTGTGCTCGGCGATGAAGTCGTTGAGGACGCCGCGGAGCTCTTCGAGGTCGACGCCGCAGGCCTTCAGCACTTCGGCCGCCGACGGGTTGTCGAGCATCGCCAGGAGCAGATGCTCGACCGTGATGAATTCGTGCTGCTTCTGCCTCGCCTCGACGAAAGCCATGTGAAGCGAGACTTCGAGTTCCTGCGCGATCATTGCCAGACTCCGACTCCGGTGACTGCCGCCGGCGGGGTCGCCGGCTCGCCCTCCCCCCTAACGCTCAAGTCTCCTCCATCGTGCACTGGAGTGGATGTTGGTGCTTTCGCGCGAGGCCGATGACCTGGTCGACCTTCGCCACCGCGACCTCCCGGGTGTAGGTGCCGCACACACCCATGCCTTCCCGATGCACCTGCAGCATCACCTGCGTCGCCTTCTCGCGGCTCATGCCGAATACAGTCTGCAGGACGACGACGACAAAGTCCATCGGCGTGTAGTCGTCGTTCAGCAACAGGACCTTGTACAGCGGAGGGGGCTTGGTCCGGACCTTCTCGGCCTCGAGGAGGCCGCCTTGCCGCTCCTGGGTGGCCATCGCCGGGGGGACCTTGGGGGAAGTGGGGGCTATGTTTGATGATTGCAACAGTTTTTTCAAGGGGACGCGCCGGGCGTCGCGCCCTTCTTGACGAGGCCCCGCGCCCGCGCGTAAAACACTCGCGTTTGGCTCCGGGCAGGCTTCCGCCGGAGAGCGGCCGCCTCCCTCGCGCAGCGCAACCCTGCGCGCGTCGTGGCGACCGCGCCCGCCGACCAAGCACCCGTTCGTTTCTTCGTGAGGTACAAGCAATATGCCTACCGGCACCGTGAAGTGGTTCAACGACGCCAAGGGGTTCGGTTTCATCACGCCGGACGGCGGCGGCGAGGACCTGTTCGCCCATTTCTCCGCGATCAACATGCAGGGCTTCAAGTCGCTCAAGGAAGGCCAGAAGGTCAGCTTCGAAGTGACGCAGGGCCCGAAGGGCAAGCAGGCGTCGAACATCCAGACGACCTGACCGACGCCCGGCCCACCCGCGCCGGACATCAGCGAAGGCCCGCCGCACGGCGGGCCTTCTTTTTTCGACGGTGGGCGGGCGCGCCGCACGGGGCTCTCGCCCGGCCGGCGGAGTCGCGCCGGGGCGGTCGCGACCCGCGGTTTGCCTTTCGCGACCGGGCCCGATCCGGCGGTTGGACGCCCTGCCCGGGCCCGCGTTCCCGACCGTTCGTCGCCGCCGGCCCGCCGCGCGGCGGGTTGCGCCGGCGAGTGCCTCCGAACGCGCGCGAGCCCGCGTCGCGCGGGCTCGCAGTGCGGCGCCGCGACGTTGTCGATTACATCTGCGCGATCATCGCCTGGCCGAAGCCGGAGCACGACACCTGCTTCGCACCCTGCATCAGTCGCGCGAAGTCGTAGGTCACCGTCTTGGCGAGGATCGCCTTCTCCATCGACGAGACGATCAGGTCGGCCGCTTCCTTCCAGCCCATGTGGATCAGCATCATCTCGGCCGACAGGATCTCGGAGCCGGGGTTCACGTAATCCTTGCCGGCGTACTTCGGCGCCGTGCCGTGCGTCGCCTCGAACATCGCCACCGTGTCGGAGAGGTTCGCCCCCGGCGCAATGCCGATGCCGCCCACCTGCGCGGCGAGCGCGTCGCTGATGTAGTCGCCGTTGAGGTTGAGCGTCGCGATCACGCTGTACTCGGCCGGACGCAGCAGGATCTGCTGGAGGAACGCGTCGGCGATCACGTCCTTGACGACGATGTCCTTGCCGTTCCTGGGGTTGCGGAAGGTCATCCACGGGCCGCCGTCGAGCGGCTTCGCGCCGAACTCGCGCTCGGCGATCGCGTAGCCCCAGTCGCGGAACGACCCCTCGGTGAACTTCATGATGTTGCCCTTGTGCACGAGCGTCATCGACGGCTTGTCGTTGTCGATCGCGTACTGGAGCGCCTTGCGCACCAGGCGCTCGGTGCCTTCGCGCGACACCGGCTTGATGCCGATGCCGGAGCTCGCCGGGAAGCGGATCTTCTTGACGCCCATCTCGCGCGTCAGGAACTCGATCATCTTCTTCGCCGCGGCCGACTCGGCCTCCCATTCGATGCCGGCGTAGATGTCCTCCGAGTTCTCGCGGAAGATCACCATGTCGATCTTCTCCGGCTCCTTCACCGGCGAGGGAACGCCGCGGAAGTAGCGCACCGGCCGGAGGCACACGTAGAGGTCGAGCTCCTGGCGCAGCGCGACGTTGAGCGAGCGGATGCCGCCGCCGACCGGCGTCGTCAGCGGGCCCTTGATCGAAACGACGTAGTCGCGGAGGATCGAGAGCGTCTCGTCGGGCAGCCACACGTCGGGCCCGTAGACCTTCGTCGACTTCTCGCCCGCGTAGATCTCCATCCAGTGGATCTTCCGCTTGCCGCCGTACGCCTTCGCCACCGCGGCGTCCACCACCTTGATCATCACCGGCGTGATGTCGAAGCCGGTGCCGTCGCCCTCGATGTACGGGATGATCGGGTTGTCCGGGACGTTGAGGCTGTAGTCCTTGTTGACGGTGATCTTCGCGCCGCCGGCGGGGACCTTGACGTGCTGGTACATGCTGGAGGATCTCCTGGGAAGGGTCGGGGGCCGCGACGGACCCGCGCCCGGCGGCGGGGCGCCGCGCTCGTCGGCACCCCGGCTTTCGACCGCGCACCGGGCCGCGCGGGGCCGCGACGACTGAGCGGCAACCAACCCGCGATTATCCGCGAATTCGCCCGCCCTGCCCACCGCGCATGCCCGCCGGCCGCCCTCGCGTGAACGATCGTCGACCTGGATCAAGGTCCGCGACGGTCCTGCTGCTGAACAAGCCCTTTGGCGTGCTCTGCCAGTTCACGTCGCCCGACGGGCGGCCGACGCTCGCCGACTACGTCGACCGGCGCGGCGTCTATCCCGCCGGCCGGCTCGACGCGGACAGCGAGGGGCTGGTCGTGCTGACCGCCGACGGGGCGCTGCAGGCGCGCATCGCCGACCCGCGCCACAGGCTCGAGAAGACCTACTGGGTGCAGGTGGAAGGCGAGCCACCGGACGCCGCGCTCGACGCGCTCGCCCGCGGCGTGGCGCTGCGGGACGGGCCGACGCTCCCGGCACGGGTGCGGCGCCTCGATCCGCCGCCGCACGTATGGCCGCGGGACCCTCCGATCCGCGTCCGGCGCGCGATCCCGACGTCCTGGCTCGAGATCACGCTCGTCGAGGGACGCAACCGCCAGGTGCGCCGGATGACGGCGGCGGTCGGTGCGCCGACGCTGCGGCTGATCCGCCGGGCGGTGGGCGCCTGGACGCTCGGCTCGCTCTCGTCCGGCGCGTGGCGCGAGGAGGCCGCCGGGCCCGGCGTGCTATCATCCGCCGCCGCTTCGATGTCCCCCGCCGCACAGCGCCGCGCTTCGCGCGGGGCGCCCCGCCGCAGTTAGCATGATCCGACGCCTGCTCGCCCGATTCTGGCCCGGCCGCTCGTCCGGCGAGCCGGTCATCGTGCGCGCGGACGCGCACCCGGTGCGTCGCGACCAGGTGAGCTATGCCGCGCGCACCGTCACGCGGCGCCTGCAGGACGCGGGCTTCAAGGCCTTCGTCGTCGGCGGCGCGGTGCGCGACCTGATGCTGGGCCTCACGCCGAAGGACTTCGACATCGCGACCGACGCGACGCCGGAGGCGGTGAAGCCGCTGTTCAGGCGCGCGTTCATCATCGGCCGCCGCTTCCGCCTCGTGCACGTGCACGTCGGCAACGAGGTGATCGAGGTGTCGACGTTCCGAGCGCCGCAGAAGGCCGACGAGGCGACCGACGAGCACGGCCGCCTCATCTCGGACAACGTCTACGGCACGCAGGCCGAGGACGCGGCGCGGCGCGATTTCACGATCAACGCGCTCTATTTCGATCCGACCACCGAGGAAGTGTGGGACTACGTCGGCGGCGTCGCCGACGTGCGCGCGCGCCGGCTGCGGCTGATCGGGCCGCCGGTGACGCGGTTCCGCGAGGACCCGGTGCGCATGCTGCGTGCCGTCCGACTGGCGACCAAGGTCGGCGTCACGATCGACAAGCGCACCGCCGAGCCGATCCCGAAGCTCGCGCCGCTGATGGCCAACGTGCCGCCGGCGCGCCTGTTCGACGAGATGCAGAAGCTGCTGCTCTCGGGCCATGCGGCCGAGACGCTGAAGAGCCTGCGCGCGCACGGCCTGTCGCACGGCCTCTTGCCGCTGCTCGACATGATCCTCGAGCAGCCGATGGGCCAGAAGTTCATCCACGTCGCGCTCGCCCACACCGACCGCCGCGTGCGCGAGGAGATGGGCGTGTCGCCGGCGTTCCTGTTCGCGACGCTCCTGTGGCACGAGGTGCTCGCGCAGTGGACCGCGGCGAAGGGCAAGGGCGGCAAGCCGCTGCCCGCGCTGTTCGACGCGATGGACCGCGTGCTCGAGCAGCAGGCCGAGCGCATCGCGATCCCCCGCCGCTTCGAGGCGACGATCAAGGAGATCTGGTCGCTGCAGCCGCGCTTCGAGCAGCGCGCCGGCGCGCGTCCGTTCCGCCTGCTCGAGCACCCGCGCTTCCGCGCGGCCTACGACTTCCTCGTGATCCGCGGCGAGAGCGGCGAGGCGCCCGCCGCGCTGGTCGAGTGGTGGACGACGTTCCAGGAGGCCGGCCAGGCGGAGCGCGAGGCGATGCTCAAGCCCGACGAGGCGCCGAAGAAGCGCCGTCGCTCGCGCGGTCGCAGCCGGCGCGCCCACGACGCCTCCGACGCGCCGCCGGCGACGCCGTCGCCGGCCGAGCCGGCCTCCGAATGACGCTGGCGGCGGTCGGGCTGGGCAGCAATCTCGCCCACCCGCGCCGGCAGGTCGCCCGCGCGCTTCGCGCGATCGCGCGGCTGCCGCGCACGCGCCTTTGCGCGGTGTCCCGGAACTACGCGAGCGCGCCGGTCGGCACGAGCGGTCCGCAACCCGACTACGTGAACGCGGTCGCGCTGGTCGACACCGCGCTCGCGCCGCGCGCGCTCCTCGCGCGCCTGCTCGCGATCGAGCGTCGCCAGCACCGCCACCGCGATCCCGCAGGACCGGCCAAGGCGCCGCGGACACTCGACCTCGATTTGCTACTATTCGGCCGCCGCCGCGTTCGCGCGCAGGGGCTCGTCGTTCC
>DASTCK010000389.1:0-6417 GCA_035711225.1 Casimicrobiaceae bacterium | reverse complement strand
CTTCCCGGGGTACCGGCCGCAGTTTTATTTCCGCACGACGGACGTGACCGGGAGCTGCGAGCTGCCGGCGGGGACGGAGATGGTGATGCCTGGCGACAACATCGGGATGACGGTGACGCTGATTGCGCCGATCGCGAGGGAGGAGGGGCTGCGCTTCGCGATCCGCGAGGGTGGCCGCACCGTGGGCGCGGGCGTGGTGGCGAAGGTGATCGAGTAACCAGGGCGGCGATCGGCGATAGGCGATAGGCGATAGGCGGGCAACGCGGCTGCCATCGATCAAACGGAATCCAGCACGAGGACGAAGGCGACGACGAAAGCGGACGAGCGGCGCGATTTCCCCATCGCCGATCGCCCATCGCCCGTTCCGAAGGAACACCATGCAAAACCAGAGAATCCGCATCCGTCTCAAGGCGTTCGACTACAAGCTGATCGACCAGTCGGCGCTCGAGATCGTCGAGACGGCGAAGCGCTCGGGCGCGGTCGTGCGCGGCCCGGTGCCGCTGCCGACCAAGATCGAGCGGTTCGACGTGCTGCGCTCGCCCCACGTCAACAAGACGTCGCGAGACCAGTTCGAGATCCGCACGCACCTCAGGCTGATGGACATCATCGACCCGACCGACAAGACGGTGGACCAGCTGATGAAGCTCGACCTGCCGGCGGGCGTGGACGTCGAGATCAAGTTGCAGTAAGGCGGCGAGGGCGGCGGGCGACAGGCGATTCGGCCTCTCACCCGGACCGCATCGCCGCAGGCAATCGATCGGCACCAAGCAGAAGGAATCAAGGAAACGGCGAACGAGAGGACGAAGCGGGACGAGCAGGGCCGGCACCATCGCCCGTCGCCTTTCGCCCATCGCCGCCGTTCGAATACCGCCGGCCAATTGCAGCCGGCACCGCTCCGCGAGGAGCGGTCAATATCAAGAGAGGGTAGCGCCATGTCACTCGGACTCGTCGGACGCAAGGTCGGGATGACCCGCGTGTTCGCGGAGGACGGCACCGCCGTCCCCGTGACCGTGCTGGACGTCGCCAACAATCGCGTCACGCAGATCAAGACCCAGGAGACCGACGGCTACACGGCCGTGCAGGTCACCTACGGCAAGCGTCGCCCGTCGCGCGTCGCGAAGCCGCAGGCCGGCCATCTCGCCAAGGCGGGCGTGGAGGCCGGCGTCGTGCTGAAGGAATTCCCGGTGAGCGCCGAGGCGCTCGCGAGCCTCAAGGCGGGCGACGTCGTCGGCGTCGACACGTTCGCGCCGGGGCAGCTCGTCGACGTGACCGGGACGACCAAGGGCCGCGGCTTCTCCGGCGTGGTCCGCCGCCACAATTTCGGCGGCAACCGCGCGTCGCACGGCAACTCGGTGACGACCCGCGCGCCGGGCTCGATCGGCATGGCGCAGGACCCGGGCCGCGTGTTCCCGGGCAAGCGCATGGCCGGCCAGTACGGCAACGAGACGTGCACCGTGCAGACGCTGACGGTCGTGCGCATCGACAAGGAACGCGGGCTCCTGCTCGTGCGCGGCTCGGTGCCGGGCGCGGATGGCGGCGCCGTGATCGTGCGTCCCTCGGTGAAGGCGCCGGCGAAGAAGGGGGCGTGACGATGGAACTCAAGCTCATCAACGACGAGGGCAAGTCGTCCTCGACCGTCGCCGCCTCGGACGCGCTGTTCGGCCGCGACTTCAACGAGGCGCTGGTCCATCAGGTCGTCACCGCGTACCAGGCGAACGGTCGGCAGGGCACGCGCGCGCAGAAGTCGCGCGGCGAGATCAACAAGTCGCACAAGAAGCCGTGGAAGCAGAAGGGCACCGGCCGCGCCCGTGCGGGCCAGGCCAACAGCCCGCTGTGGCGCGGCGGCGGCCGGATCTTCCCGTCCAGGCCCGACGAGAACTTCGAGCAGAAGGTCAACCGCAAGATGTACCGCGCCGGGATCGCGGCGATCCTGTCGCAGCTGGTGCGCGAGGAGCGCCTCAAGGTGATCGAGTCGATCGCGGCCGATTCGCCGAAGACGCGCCAGTTCGCGAAGAAGATGAAGGGGCTCGGCCTCGACGGCACCGTGCTGGTCGTGACCGATCGCCTCGACGAGAACGTCTTCCTCGCGTCGCGCAACCTGCCCGACGTGCTCGTGCTCGAGGCGCGCGAGGTCGACCCGGTGAGCCTCGTCCGCTTCCGCAACGTGCTGCTCACCAAGGCGGCCGTCGGCCAGTTCGAGGAGATGCTCGGATGAACGCGCCCCGCACGACCCAGGTGAAGCACAACCAGGAGCGGCTGATGACGGTGCTGCTCGCGCCGGTCATCTCCGAGAAGGCCACGTCGATCGCCGACAAGCACGACCAGATCGTGTTCCGCGTCGCGCAGGACGCGACCAAGCCGGAGGTCAAGGCGGCCGTCGAGCTGATGTTCAAGGTCCAGGTCGACAGCGTCCAGATCGCGAACGTGCGCGGCAAGGAGAAGCGCTTCGGGCGCTTCGTCGGCCGCCGCCGCAACTGGAAGAAGGCCTACGTCTGCCTCAAGCCGGGCCAGGAAATCAACTTCGCGCAGGAGGCCTGATCATGGCCCTGGTCAAAGTCAAGCCGACCTCCGCCGGGCGCCGCGCGCTCGTCAAGGTCGTCAACCCGGCCCTGCACAAGGGGCGGGCGATCGACGCGCTCACCGAGAGCCAGAAGCGCGGCTCCGGGCGCAACAACAACGGCCACATCACGACGCGCCACAAGGGCGGCGGCCACAAGCACCACTACCGGATCGTCGACTTCCGCCGCAACAAGGACGGGATCCCGGCGAAGGTCGAGCGCCTCGAGTACGACCCGAATCGCAGCGCGCACCTCGCGCTCCTGCTCTACGCGGACGGCGAGCGCCGCTACATCATCGCGCCGCGCGGCGTGGCGGTGGGGCAGGAGCTCCAGTCGGGCGGCGAGGCCGGCATCAAGCCGGGAAACACGCTGCCGCTGCGCAACATCCCGGTGGGCACGACCGTGCATTGCGTCGAGCTCAAGCCGGGGCGGGGCGCGCAGCTCGCGCGCTCGGCCGGCGCCGGCGTGCAGGTGCTCGCGCGCGAAGGCATCCACGCGCAGCTGCGGCTGCGGTCGGGCGAGATCCGCAAGGTGCACGTCGACTGCCGCGCCACGATCGGCGAGGTGGGCAACGAGGAGCACAGCCTGCGCTCGATCGGCAAGGCCGGCGCCAACCGCTGGCGCGGCATCCGGCCGACGGTGCGCGGCATCGCGATGAACCCGGTCGACCACCCGATGGGCGGCCGGACCAACGGCGGCGGCGGCTGGCACCACCCGGTGTCGCCGTGGGGGACGCCGGCCAAGGGCTACAAGACGCGGGCCAACAAGCGCACGGACGGGATGATCGTCCGCCGCCGGCACGCGACGAAGGGATAAACGATGGCACGCTCGATCAAGAAGGGGCCGTTCGTCGACCTGCACCTGCAATCGAAGGTGGAGGCCGCGCGGGCCACCAACGACAAGAAGCCGATCAAGACCTGGTCGCGCCGCTCGACCGTCACGCCCGACTTCGTCGGTCTGACGATCGCCGTGCACAACGGCAAGCAGCACATCCCGGTCTACGTGTCCGAGAACATGGTCGGCCACAAGCTCGGCGAGTTCGCGCTGACCCGCACGTTCAAGGGCCACTCGTCGGACAAGAAGGTCGCCGCGCCGACCGCGAAGCCGGCCGGCAAGAGGAAGTGAGGACGTGATGGAAACCACAGCCACGTTGCGCGGCGTCCGCCTGTCGGCGCAGAAGGGCCGGCTCGTCGCCGACCAGATCCGCGGCATGCCGGTCGGCCGCGCGCTCGACCTGCTCGCGTTCTCGCCGAAGAAGGGCGCCAGGATCATCCGCAAGGTCCTCGAGAGCGCGATCGCGAACGCCGAGCACAACGACGGCGCCGACATCGACGAGCTCAAGGTCACGACGATCTACGTCGACAAGGCCGACACGCTGAAGCGCATGAGCGCGCGCGCCAAGGGCCGCGGGAACACGATCGGCAAGCAGAGCTGCCACATCCACGTCGTCGTCGGCGACGGGAAAGCCAAGTAAGGGATCCCCATGGGTCAGAAAATCCACCCGACCGGCTTCCGCCTCGCGGTCACGCGCAACTGGTCGTCGCGCTGGTACGCGAACAGCAAGAACTACGGGGCGACGCTCGGCGAGGACATCCGCGTCCGCGAGTACCTGAAGCGCAAGCTGTCGCACGCGTCGGTCGCGCGCATCACGATCGAGCGCCCGGCGAAGAACGCGCGGATCACGATCCACAGCGCCCGCCCCGGCGTCGTCATCGGCAAGAAGGGCGAGGACATCGAGACGTTGCGCGCCGACCTGCGCCGGATGATGGGCGGCGACGTGGGCCTCAACATCGAGGAGATCCGCAAGCCGGAGATCGACGCGCAGCTCGTGGCCGAGTCGATCGCCCAGCAGCTCGAGAAGCGCATCATGTTCCGCCGCGCGATGAAGCGCGCGATGCAGAACGCGATGCGGCTCGGCGCGCAGGGCATCAAGGTGATGAGCGCGGGAAGGCTCAACGGCGCCGAGATCGCGCGGAGCGAGTGGTACCGCGAAGGTCGCGTGCCGCTGCACACGCTGCGCGCGGACATCGACTACGGGTTCGCCGAGGCGCGCACGACCTACGGCAAGATCGGCATCAAGGTATGGGTGTTCAAGGGCGAGGTGTTGGCGCACAACGCCGAGCCGGCGGCCGCGCCGGCCCCGGCGCCCGAGGCCCCGAAGCGGCCGCGCCGCGCAGGAGCGAAGAATGCTGCAGCCAGCTAGAAGGAAGTACCGCAAGGAGCAGAAGGGCCGGAACACGGGCCTCGCCACGGTCGGCGCCAAGGTGTCGTTCGGCGAATACGGCCTGAAGGCGACGACCCGCGGCCGCCTGACCGCGCGCCAGATCGAGGCGGCGCGCCGCGCGATGACGCGCCACATCAAGCGCGGCGGGCGCATCTGGATCCGGATCTTCCCGGACAAGCCCGTCTCGAAGAAGCCGGCCGAGGTGCGGATGGGCAACGGCAAGGGCAACCCGGAGTACTGGGTCGCCGAGATCCAGCCCGGCAAGGTGCTCTACGAGATGGACGGCGTCGACGAGGCGCTCGCCCGCGAGGCGTTCGCGCTCGCCGCGGCCAAGCTGCCGCTGCGCACGACCTTCGTCCATCGCCTGGTGAGCTGAGGGAGGACGCGATGAAGCGATCCGAAGCGAAGAAGGCCCTGCGGGGCAAGTCGGCGGGCGAGCTCGCCACCGAGCTCACGGCGCTCTACAAGGAGCAGTTCGGGCTGCGCATGCAGAAGGCGACGCAGCAGCTCCAGAATCCGGCGAAGCTCAAGGAGGTCCGGCGCGGCATCGCCCGGGTCAAGACCCTGATCGGACAGAAGGCAGGCCAGGCATGACCGAGCAAGCGACCGAAGGCGCCCCGCGCAAGGGCACGAGCCACACGCTGACCGGGCGCGTGGTGAGCGACAAGATGGACAAGACCGTGACGGTGCTGGTCGAGCGCCGGGTGCGGCATCCGCTGTACGGCAAGATCATCACGCGCTCGGCCAAGTACCACGCCCACGACGAGACCAACGAGTGCAAGGAAGGCGACCTGGTCGAGATCGAGGCGACCCGGAAGCTCTCGAAGACCAAGGCGTTCCGGGTGGCGCGCGTGATCGAGAAGGCGGCGACGGCCTGAAGGCCGGCCGCCGGTCCCGCCGGGGCCATCCCGCCTCGGAGGGCGGGGCCGGGCGGGGAAGCGCACCCGTTCAAAGGCTTGCCGGGGGCGGCAAACCCTGCCATAATTTTGGATTGCCTCCGCGCGAGGGGCCGGCAGCCTCGGGCCCCGCGGGCGGAACCTCCCCGAACGGGGTCCAAAACTGGCCGTCGCGGCGACATCCGCGGAGCGCCGGCGCGTTCGAGCGCCGGGCCTCCCGCGAGCGCGGTTCAAGTTGGAGAGACGCGAACTCATGATCCAGATGCAGACGGTGCTGGACGTCGCCGACAACACGGGCGCGCGTTCGGTCATGTGTATCAAGGTGCTCGGCGGCAGCAAGCGCCGCTACGCGCACATCGGCGACGTGATCAAGGTGAGCGTCAAGGACGCCGCGCCGCGCGGTCGCGTCAAGAAGGGCGAGATCTACAACGCGGTCGTCGTGCGCACCCGCCAGGGCGTGCGCCGCGACGACGGCGCGCGCGTCCGGTTCGACACGAACGCGGCGGTCCTGCTCAACAACAAGCTGGAGCCGATCGGCACCCGCATCTTCGGGCCGGTGACGCGCGAACTGCGCACCGAGCGCTTCATGAAGATCGTGTCGCTCGCGCCCGAGGTCCTCTGAGGAGATCGCCATGCGCAAGATCCGCAAGGGCGACAACGTCGTGGTTATCGCGGGGCGCGACAAGGGCAAGCGCGGAGAGGTCGCGCGCGTCGTCGACGCGAGCCACGTGGTCGTCAA
>DASTCK010000388.1:0-2087 GCA_035711225.1 Casimicrobiaceae bacterium | reverse complement strand
CAGTGCATCAGGTACTGCATCGGCGGCATGCCGACGAACTGGACGAAGCGCTCGTGCAGCGCGGAGCGCGAGAGCCCGGCGCGCCGGCCGAGCGCCTCGAGCGTCCAGGCGGCGGCGGGCTCGGCGTGCATCAGCGCGAGCGCGCGCCCGACGTGCCGGTCGCGCAGGCCCGCGAGCCACCCGGCGGCCCCGTCGGGCAGCGCGTCGAGGTGGCGGCGCGCCGCGTCGACGAACACCATCTCGCTCACGCGCTCGAGCACCGCGTCGCTGCCCGGGCGGCGCTCGCGCGACTCGGTCACCGCCTGCCGCAGCACGCCGCCCACCCAGTCGCCGACGCCGCCGGCGGGGAGGTGCACGAGTCGCGGCATCGCCGCGATCAGCGGGTTGAACGGGCGCAGGTCGCAGCCGATGAAGCCGCAGACCACCACCGTGTGCGCCTCGTCGGCGGGCATCGCCGCGCCGGGCTCGAGCACGCCGCGGTGGTAGGAGACCGCGATCGGCTTGGGATCGCGGGCCGTCGTGTAGACCCAGTCGTCGTTCGACGGTCCCGCGCGCAATCCCGGCGCGCTCGACATCACGTGGGCGTCGCCGCGCGGGAACATCACGATGTCGCCGGCCGCGAGCGCCACCGGCGGCTGGCCGGCCGTCGCGGCCCACCCGGCGCCCTTCACCAGCATGTGGTACTCGAGGACGTGCTCGGCGCCGGGCATCACCGCGTCGGCGATCTCGATCGCGGCGGGCGCCTCGGCCACCCACTCGGCGCCGTAGCTGACGTAGTAGAAGATCGCGCCGCGCAGGCGCACCGACCGCAGCACGTCGGAGAGCGGATCCGCCTGGGCGCTGCGCCCGGACAGGTCGGAAGGGGTCATCGGCGGACGGACGGGCAGGGGACGCGGCGTCGCGGGCAAGGGCGCCGCGCACGGCGGACGCGCGGGCAAGTCTCGGCGACGCTCGATCGGGCGTCAAGGCGCGCGCTCGGGCATCGTGGCGACCTTCGCGATCCACGCGACGTTCTTCCGAAGGAGATACCGATGGTCCCGTACGACGACGCCCCTGCCGCGACGCCCGTTGCGGCGACGGTTCCCGATTACGCCGCCGTCAAGGCTCGCCAGCAGGCGACCTGGGCGAGCGGCGACTTCGCCGTCATCGGCACGACGCTGCAGATCGTCGGCGAATCGCTCGCCGAGGCGGTCGACCTCCGCGCCGGCGAGCGCGTGGTCGACGTCGCCGCGGGCAACGGCAACGCGACGCTCGCCGCCGCACGCCGCTTCGCGCAGGTGACGTCGACCGACTACGTCCCCGCGCTGCTCGAGCGGGGACGCGAGCGCGCGGCCGCCGAGCGCCTCGACGTGACGTTCGGCGTCGCCGACGCCGAGGCGCTGCCGTTCGACGACGCGAGCTTCGACGTCGCGCTGTCAACGTTCGGCGCGATGTTCGCGCCGCGGCACGCGCAAGCCGCCTCGGAGCTCGTCCGCGTCGTGCGGCCCGGTGGCCGCATCGGCCTCGCTGCCTGGACGCCCGAAGGTTTCGTCGGCGCGATGTTCCGCACGATGGCGGCGTACGTGCCGCCGGTCGCGGGCATCGAGTCGCCGATGCTCTGGGGCACCGAATCGCATCTCGCGAAGCTGTTCGGCGGGCGCGCGGCGACGATCGACGTGACGCGCAGGACCTTCATGTTCCGCTACCGCTCCGCCGCGCATTTCGTCGACGTGTTCCGCCGCTACTATGGGCCGACGCACCGCGCATTCGAGGCGCTCGGCGCGGCGGGCCGTGCGGCGCTCGCGACCGACCTGACCGCGCTGCTCGCGCGGTGGAACCTGCGCAGCGACGCGCTGCTGGTTCCCGGCGAGTACCTCGAGACGGTCGTCACGCTCGCGTGAGGCGGGGACGTGGCCTGGCGCTGCTTCCTGATGTCCGCGCTGGTCGGCTTCGCCGCGGGCGGGGCCGGCCTGCCGGGCGGCGCGTCGTCGCCGCTGGCGCCGGACGTCGTGCCCGCCACTCCCGCGAGTGCGATCGCCGGCCACCCCGCCGGGGCCGTCGCCGAGCCCCGGCTGGCCGCGCTGCCCGTCGCCCTGCCACCCTGCGCA
>DASTCK010000387.1:0-7813 GCA_035711225.1 Casimicrobiaceae bacterium | reverse complement strand
GCGATGATGATCGACAGTCCGCCGATCAGGCTGGTGGCTGCGCCGGCGCTGGCCTGCTTCGAGGAAGCGGCCTGGGTCGAACCGCCGGGCTCGAACTCACTGGCGTCCTACACAACGTCCGGGGACGCGGCCGTGTCTGCTGGAGGCGGGGGTCGGAATCGAACCGGCGTAGACGGCTTTGCAGGCCGCTGCATGACCACTCTGCCACCCCGCCAGGAGCGGCGCGGGTCGCGCGCCGCGCGGCCCGTCAAACGAAAAGGGAGAGCGCCTGACTACCGAGCGACTCTCCCTTCGAGGAATCTGGAGCGGGAAACGAGTCTCGAACTCGCGACCTCAACCTTGGCAAGGTTGCGCTCTACCAACTGAGCTATTCCCGCGTCGAACAGCCTTGAATTATAGCGGATTTCCGGCGGCCGTCAAAGCGGGCGGCGCCACCCTCAGCGCACTACCGCCGCGATGGCGTCGGCCACGCGGTCCACGTTCTTCTCGTTGAGCGCTGCCACGCAGATGCGGCCAGTGTCGATCGCGTAGATCGCGTGCTCTGCGCGGAGCTTTTCGACCTGGGGCTTGGTGAGGCCGGAATACGAGAACATGCCCCGCTGGCGCAGCATGAACGAGAAGTCGCGGCCGGGCAGGCGCTGCTTCAGCCGATCGACCAGCAGCGAACGCATCGTCTTGATCCGGTCGCGCATGCCGGCGAGCTCGCGCTCCCAGGTCGCCCGAAGCTCGGGCGAGGCGAGCACGGTCGCAACGATCTTGCCGCCGTGCAGCGGCGGGTTCGAGTAGTTGGCCCGCACGACGCGCTTCAGCTGCGACAGGGCGCGGTTGGCCTCCTCGCGGCTCGCCGTGACGACGGACAGCGCGCCCACGCGCTCGCCGTAGAGCGAAAACGATTTCGAGAACGAGCTCGCGACGAGGAGCGGTCCCGGCGTCGCGGCGAACTGGCGCAGCACGGCGCCGTCCGCATCGATGCCGTCGCCGAAGCCCTGATAGGCGAGGTCGAGGAACGGGATCAGCCCGCGGCGGCGCACCGTGTCGATGATGCGGTTCCACTGCTCGGGCGTCGGGTCGACGCCAGTCGGGTTGTGGCAGCAGGTGTGGAGCACGATGACGTGCCCCTCCGGCGCGCGCTCGAGCGCGCGCAGCATGCCGTCGAAATCGAGGCCGTGCGTGGCCGCGTCGTAGTACGGGTAGGTGTTGACGGTGAAGCCGGCCGCCTCGAACAGCGCACGGTGGTTCTCCCACGACGGATCGCTGATCCAGACCTGCGCGCCGGGCGCGAACCGGCGCAGGAAATCGGCGCCCACGCGCAGGCCGCCGGTGCCGCCGAGCGTCTGCACGGTGCAGGCGCGGCCCGAGGTGACGATCTCGTTGCCCGCGCCGAACAACATGCCTTGCACGGCCTTGTCGTAGGCGGCGAGACCGTCGATCGGCAGGTAGGTGTGGGGCAGCGCCTGCGCGGTCATTTCCGCCTCGGCGCGCTTGACGCACTCGAGCAGCGGGACCTTGCCGTTCTCGTCGGTGTAGACGCCGACGCCGAGGTTCACCTTGGCGGCGTTCGTGTCCGCGTTGTACGCCTCGGTGATGCCGAGGATCGGGTCGCGCGGCGCCAGGTCGACGGCGCCGAGGAACGACGGGGGCTGGGGAGCGTTCATCGAAAGCCTCGCGCGTGGGGCTGCTATTCTAGCGCGCCCGACCGGCCGGACGCGGCGCTCCCGCGCCGCATCGCCGCATGCCGGCGCGAGCGCGAGGTCTGCGCGCGGACGCGAGCGGGCCGCGAGATGGCACGAGGCGACCGCATCCCCTTCGACGCGACCAAGTTGCCGCCCGCGACGGCGGCGCGCGTGCTCGCGCGCGTCGGCCGCTACCTCGTCCCGTACCGCTGGCGCGTGGCCGTCGCGGGGCTCGCGCTGGTGGTGGCGGCGGGCGCGGTGCTGGCGCTCGGGCAGGGCGTGCGAATCGTCATCGACCGCGGGTTCCTCGACGGCAACCCGGCCGAGCTCGACCGCACGCTCGCGTGGTCGCTGGTCGTGATCGTCGTGATGGCGTCGGCGACGTTCCTGCGCTTCTACAACGTGTCGTGGCTCGGCGAGCGCGTGACCGCGGACCTGCGGCGCGCGGTGTTCGACCACCTGCTCGCTCTGCCGCCTGGGTGGTTCGAGGTCGCGCGCACCGGCGAGGTGATCTCGCGGCTGACCAACGACGCGACGATGCTCGAGACGGTGATCGGCAGCTCGGTGTCGCTCGCGCTGCGTAACCTGCTGACGCTGATCGGCGGGCTCGTCATGCTCGCGCTGACCAGCCTGAAGCTCACGCTGCTGGTGCTGGTCGGCGTGCCGCTCACGATCGTGCCGATCCTGCTGTTCGGCCGCCGCGTGCGACGCCTCGCTCGCACGAGCCAGGACCGCGTCGGCGACGTCGGCGCCTACATCGACGAGGCGCTGCACGAGATCCGCACGGTGCAGGCGTACGGGCACGAACCCGAGGACCGGCGCGCGTTCGGCGCGCGCGTCGAGGATGCGTTCGGGGCGGCGCGATTGCGCATCAAGCAGCGCGCGGCGCTGATCGCGCTGGTGATGCTGCTGGTGTTCGGCGCGATCGGCGTGATCCTGTGGATCGGCGGGCACGATGTCCTCGCCGGGCGCATGAGCGCGGGCGAGCTCTCGGCGTTCGTGTTCTACGCGGTGATGGTCGCGACCTCGGTCGGGGCGATCAGCGAGGTCGTCGGCGACCTGCAGCGTGCCGCCGGCGCGACCGAGCGCCTGTTCGAGCTCCTGGCGGCGCGGCCGGACATCGCCGCTCCCGCGGTTCCGGTCGCACTGCCGGAGCCGCCTCGCGGTGAGGTGGCGTTCGACGCGGTGACCTTCCACTATCCGTCGCGGCCCGACGCCGCTGCGCTGGACGGCTTCACGCTGCGGGTCGCGCACGGCGAGCGCGTCGCGCTCGTGGGGCCGTCGGGGGCCGGCAAGACCACCGTGTTCCAGCTGCTGCTGCGCTTCTACGATCCGCAGCAGGGGCGCCTGCGCATCGACGGCGTGGACCTGCGGGACGCCGATCCGACGGAAGTGCGCCGTCGCGTCGCCGTCGTTCCGCAGGACCCGGTGATCTTCGCCACCAGCGTGCTCGAGAACGTGCGCTACGGCCGTCCCGGCGCGGCCGACGACGAGGTGCGCGCCGCGTGCGACGCCGCCTACGCCACCGAGTTCATCGATCGGTTGCCCGACCGCTACGGGAGCTTCCTGGGCGAGCGCGGCGTCAGGCTGTCGGGCGGCCAGCGCCAGCGGCTCGCCATCGCCCGCGCGGTTCTTGCCGACCGGCCGATCCTGCTGCTCGACGAGGCGACCAGCGCACTGGATGCCGAGAGCGAGCGGATGGTCCAGCTCGCGCTTGAGCGCCTGATGACCCGCCGCACGACGCTGATCATCGCGCACCGGCTCGCCACGGTCCGCCACTCCGACCGCATCGTCGTGATGGATCGCGGTCGTGCCGTGGCGGCGGGCACCCACGACGCGCTGGTTCGCGACAACGCGCTCTACGCGCGGCTCGCGAGCCTGCAGTTCACCGCGCAGCCGGCGATGTAGCCCGGCCGAGCGGATTGCCACCCCTGGTGTCAGACACGTGTCTGACACCAGGGGGGAGCCCGCGGCCGTGACGCACGGACGCGAGCGTCAATTCGTCGAGCCCGAGGCGCACGCGATCACGGTAGGTCGCCGTCACAGCCACGTCGGTGGCTCCCAAGGCGGCCATCGACGGATGCCGCTCCAGGAAGCCCATCGGCTCGAGGCCGGCGTTCGCCGCATGGCTCGACCACCGGTAGCGCTCGGGTCGATCGACGATGCCTGCGCGGACCGGATTCAGTTCGATGTAGACGTGGCACACGAGCGCGTAGGCGTCGGAGTCGATGCCGAACGCGCGAAACCGGCCGTCCCACATTCCACCCGTGCGACCGAGCTTCCGGTTGAGATCGCGGGCGTAGCGTTGGCCGATGCGCTGCATCATCACGCTCACGGTGTCTTCCCGGTCGGGCGTGACCAGCAGGTGGACATGGTTGGTCATCAGGACATACGCATGGATTCTGCAGCCCGTTGCCCGAGCCTGCGTGACCAGCAGGCTCAGGTACAGGGCTTGATCGGCCGGTTCGAAGAAGCACGGCGCGCGATTGTGACCGCGCTGGACGACGTGAGCGGCCTGGCCGACGACGAATCGGCGCGGGGGACGGGACAAGGTTAGAAGACTCGCTGACGGAAGTGGCGGGACAACGCCCAAAGGTGCCCCGTGCCGCGGAGGGTCGCCATCGTCCGAACGGGGCGTCCAGGAGCGGGGTGTCAGGAACGTGTCTGACACCCGGGGTCGAGCACCCTTCCATCGAACGATCGTTCGGTTTAGAATGCCCGGTTCGCCCTCATCGTCCTTCGACCATGGTCGTCACTTTCCCCGGCAGCCCCTACGAGCTGCACCAGCCGTTCCCGCCCGCGGGCGACCAGCCCGAGGCGATCGCGAAGCTCGTCGAGGGCATCGGCGACGGGCTGTCGTTCCAGACCCTGCTCGGCGTCACGGGGTCGGGGAAGACGTTCACGATGGCGAACGTCATCGCGCGCACGGGCCGCCCGGCGCTCGTGCTCGCGCCCAACAAGACGCTCGCCGCGCAGCTCTATTCCGAGTTCCGCGACTACTTCCCGAACAACGCGGTCGAGTACTTCGTCAGCTACTACGACTACTACCAGCCCGAGGCCTACGTCCCGTCGCGCGACCTCTACATCGAGAAGGACAGCTCGATCAACGAGCACATCGAGCAGATGCGGCTGTCGGCGACCAAGGCGATCCTCGAGCGGCGCGATTGCGTGATCGTCGCGACGGTGTCCGCGATCTACGGCATCGGCGACCCTTCCGAGTACCACAGCATGATCCTGCACCTGCGCCTGGGCGACAAGCTCGCGCAGCGCGACGCGATCAAGCGCCTGACCGAGCTCCAGTACACGCGCAACGAGGCCGACTTCAAGCGCGGAACGTTCCGCGTCAAGGGTGACGTCATCGACATCTTCCCGGCCGAGCACGCCGAGAACGCGGTGCGCGTCTCGCTGTTCGACGACGAGGTCGAGTCGCTGCAGCTGTTCGACCCGCTGACCGGCCACGTGAAGCAGAAGATCGCGCGCTTCACCGTGTTCCCGTCGTCGCATTACGTGACCGGGCGCCAGAAGGTGGTCGACGCGGTCGAGGCGATCAAGGCCGAGCTCGCGCAGCAGAAGGAGTTCTTCGTCTCGCAGATGAAGCTCATCGAGGCGCAGCGCATCGAGCAGCGCACGCGCTTCGACCTCGAGATGATGGTCGAGATCGGCTTCTGCAAGGGCATCGAGAACTACTCGCGTCACCTGTCGGGCCGCAAGCCCGGCGAGCCGCCGCCGACGCTGATCGACTACCTGCCGCGCGACGCGCTCATGTTCATCGACGAGAGCCACGTGACGATCCCGCAGGTCGGCGGCATGTTCCGCGGCGACCGCGCGCGCAAGGAGAACCTGGTCAACTACGGCTTCCGGCTGCCTTCCGCGCTCGACAACCGGCCGCTCACGTTCGAGGAGTTCGAGCGCCTGCTGCCGCAGACGACGTTCGTGTCGGCGACGCCGGCCGACTACGAGCAGAAGCACGCGGGGCAGGTCGTGGAGCAGCTCGTCCGCCCGACCGGCCTCGTCGACCCGGTGCTCGACGTGCGGCCCGCGCGCACGCAGGTCGACGACCTGTTGTCCGAGATCAGGCTGCGCGTGGCGAAGAGCGAGCGCGTGCTCGTGACGACGCTGACCAAGCGCATGGCCGAGGACCTGACCGACTACCTGGGCGAGAACGGCGTGCGCGTGCGCTACCTGCACTCGGACATCGACACCGTCGAGCGGGTCGAGATCATCCGCGACCTCCGCCTCGGCGAGTTCGACGTGCTGGTCGGCATCAACCTGCTGCGCGAGGGCCTCGACATCCCCGAGGTGTCGCTCGTCGCGGTGCTCGACGCCGACAAGGAAGGCTTCCTGCGCGCGGAGCGCAGCCTCATCCAGACCATCGGCCGCGCGGCGCGCCACATCAACGGCACGGCGATCCTCTACGCGGACGCGATGACCGACTCGATGAAGCGCGCGATCGGCGAGACCGAGCGGCGCCGCGCGAAGCAGCTCGCGTTCAACGCCGCGGAGGGCATCACGCCGCGCGGCGTGCAGAAGCGCATCAAGGACATCATCGACGGCGTGGTCGACCTCGACGAGGGGCGCAAGGAGATGAAGGCCGCGCAGGCGCACGCGAAGTACGAGGCGATGGGCGGCAAGGACCTCGAGAAGGAGCTGAAGCTGCTCGAGAAGCAGATGCTGGACGCGGCGAAGAACCTCGAGTTCGAGAAGGCGGCCGACCTGCGCGACCGACTCTACAAGCTCAAGGAGAAGCTGTTCGGCGTCGCGCTGCCGACCGAGACCTAGCGGCGCGGCGCGCGCAATGCGGACAGCGGCTCGGCGTCGGCGGCGCCCGCCGCCAGCGCGTCGTAACGTCGCGCCAGCGTCTCACGGTCGGCGTCGACCGGCAGGCGCAGCATCGCGCGAAAGAGCGCTGGATCGTGCCACGGCGCGTCGGTCGGCAGGTCGGCGAGCCATTCGCTCTCGGGGTCGCGGTACCACTCCTGCGGGAACAGCGCGAGCCTCGGGCCCGGGCCGCGCTCGAGGTCGTCGGGGCCGTCCCAGCGCCCGCCGACGAGCACCGCCGCCAGGGCGCGCGCGAGGTCGATCCCGGCATGTCGCGACCCGTAGGTCGCCGGCACCATCCGCCGGTTGATCTCGAGCAGCAACGGCCGGCCGGTGCCCGGCTCGATGATGAACTGCGTGCCGACGTAGCCGGTCGCGTCGAGCGCCGACAACAGCCGGCGCGTCGCCGCCGTCACGGACGGGATGCCCGCGTACGCCACCGCGGAGCCCGGGCCGAGCGACGTCGGATACGTCGCGAGCCGGCCGCGCGTGCTGCCGGCCACCTCGGCGCCGCGCCACGCGAGCGAGGCGCGGACGATCACCGGTCCATCCACCCAGCGCTGCACCAGGTGGCGCAGCGGCACCGGCGGCATCCAGCCCGACGGCCGCTGCGCGGCGCCGAAGACCTCGCGGACCTGCGCCGCGTCTTCACACCGCTTCGATCCGGCCCCCCCGGTCCCGAAGCCCGCGCGCACGATCACCGGATAGCCGAGCCGATCCGCGATCGCCACGCCTTCGTCCGCTCCCGGGGCGACGCCGCCGTCGGCGACCGGCAGGCCGATCGCTCGCGCGAGCTCGAAAAGCCGCGTCTTGTCGATCGAATCGACCGTGCGGTCGAGGTCGCCCAGCGACGCGCGGACGAGGGCCGAGCGACGCGCGTTCGACGCGCTGCCCGCGCCCGGCGGCGGATCCATCGCGAGCCCCAGCATCATGCGCACCATCGCGTCGTCGCCCGGCAGGACGATCGCCGGTTCGAACGCGTCGACCTCGCGGTCGATGAGCCCGGCCCAGTCGGCAGGCGTGCCGCGCCCGCCGGCGACCGCGCGTCGATCGACGTGCGGCGTGTGCGACGCGAGCGAGCCCGCCGGCGCAATCAGCGCGACGTGGCATCCCGCCTGCTGCAGTTCCCAGGGGAGGCGTGCCGGCGCCGTGTAATCGATCGCGATCGTCGCGACGAGCACGCGCGGCGGGCGCTGCGTCGCCGCACCGGCATCGACGTCCCGCGCACTCGCGGAGACGGACGGGGACGCTCCTTGCGGCAGCCCGGTGCGGACCGCGGTCATCGCGGCGCGACGCCGAGTTCCCTGATCGTGTCGACCCAG
>DASTCK010000386.1:0-3092 GCA_035711225.1 Casimicrobiaceae bacterium | reverse complement strand
AAGCTCGAGCGCCTCGCCGGAACGCCGCTCGCGCTGACCGGCACGACGCGCACCGGCGCGCTCGAACTGGCGACGCCGGGCCCCGTCGACGATGCCGTCGCCTCGCGCATCGCCAAGGCGCTGCGGGAGGACCGCTCGGTGTTGTGGGCGGAGCCGCTGCGGGCGCCGCGCGCCGTCGCCAAGGCCGCCACGCAGGCGGCGCGCTACAACCGCCTCGGACGTCAGCTGATGGTCCGGCTCGCCGACGGTGTGGCCGAGGACTGGTCGGCGCTCGCGCCACGCTTCGCCGAGAAGATCGGCATGCCCGTCGCGGCCGAGCGCAAGGTCGGCAATGTCTGGCTGCTTTCAGTCGCGGTCGCGCGTACGCCCGACGCGCTGGCGGAGCTCGCCGCAGCGCTCGAGCAGGATGCGGCGGTGATGTACGCCGATCCGGTGCGGCGGCTGTATCCGCAGTTCATCCCGAACGATCCGCTGTTCCCGGTGCAGTGGTCGCTGTTCGATCCGGTCGCGGGCGTCAACGCGCCGGCGGCGTGGGACGTGCAGAAGGGATCGGCGGGCCTCGCGATCGCCGTCATCGACACCGGCATCGTCGACCATCCCGACCTCGCTGGGCGCATCCTCCCCGGGTACGACTTCGTCAGCGACGCCGACCGCGCGCGCGACGGCGACGGGCGCGATCCCGACCCGCGCGACGAAGGGGACTGGGCCGGCGACAACGAATGCGGCGACGGTGTGCCTGCATTCGACAGCTTCTTCCACGGGCTCTTCGTGGCGGGCCTGATCGCCGCCAACCCCGACAACGGCATCGGCATCGCCGGGTTGGACTTCGCGGCGAAGATCCTGCCGGTGCGTGCGCTCGCGAAATGCGGCGGCACCGACGCCGACGTGTTCGAGGCGATGCTCTGGGCGTCGGGTGTGCAGATTGCCGGCGTGCCGCCGAACCCGAACCCGGCGCGCATCATCAACATGAGCCTCGGCGGCCTGGGTGCCTGCTCGGCGGCCGTGCAGGAAGCGGTGGACGACGCGCTCGCGCAGGGCGCCGTCGTCGTCGTGTCCGCGGGGAACGCGACGCTCGACGTGCAGGACTTCAACCCGGCGAACTGCAGCGGCGTCGTCACGGTCGGCGCGAGCAACAACCTCGGCGACCGCACGGGATACTCGAATTTCGGCAATCGCGTCGACCTGTCGGCGCCCGGCGGCGACCGTGGCGACGAGTCGACGCTGATCCTGTCGACCTACGCCGAGGGCACGACGACCCCCGGCGCGCCCTCCTACGAGATCGCGGCCGGCACCAGCTTCTCCGCGCCGCTCGTGTCGGGCGCGGTGTCGCTGATGCTCGCCCGCAACTCGACGTTGACCGCGGGACGCGTGCTGTCGATCCTCCAGGGCACGACGCGGGAGTTCCCGCTCGGCACGCAGTGCCGCGCCGGCGCGGTGTGCGGTGCGGGACTGCTCGACGCGGGGATCGCGGTCGCCAGCACCGTTCCCGCGACGGCCGCGATCCCGCCCAACGCCGTGCCGGTCGTCGAGTATTACCGCGCCGACATCGACCACTACTTCATCACCGCCGATCCCAACGAGGTCGCCTACCTCGACGTGTTCCTGCGCGGCGTGTACGAGCGCACCGGCGCGGTGTTCTTCGCCTACCCGGAAGCGTTCCTCGGGCCGCCGGGCGTGAAGCCGGTGTGCCGGTTCTATGCCGGGGGCACCATCGACTCGCACTTCTTCACCGCGAACGCGGCCGAGTGCCAGTTCGTGCAGGCGCGCTGGGCTGGGACCTGGACGCTCGAGTCGCCGGCCGCGTTCTGGATCGAGACGCCGGATGCAACCGGCGCGTGCCGCGACGGCACGATCGCGATCTACCGGTTCTTCAACAATCGCCGGGACGCGAACCACCGGCACACGCCCGATCTCTCGGTGCGGCGCGCGATGAACAACCGCGGGTGGGTGCCGGAGGGCGTGAACGGCGTGGCGTTCTGCTCGCCGATCTGAGCGGACGGCGCGCGGTCGAGGCAATCCGCCGCGCGGTCGCTCCGCGCAGAACGTCCCGTCGCGATGCGTGTTGCGACGCCTGCCGAGGGACAGCACGCGTCTGTCGCGGTCTGGCACGCGCCTGCCGCGGACAAGTGGCCGTCGGCGTGGGATGGCGTGCCCGAGCAGGCGAGGGTGAGCGCCGCAGGTTATAATTCGCCGGACCGGAGAGATGGCCGAGTGGTCGAAGGCGCCTGACTCGAAATCAGGTTTAGGGCAACCTAACGGGGGTTCGAATCCCTCTCTCTCCGCCAACACTCAAAGGCCAAGCCATTGAAAGGCTTGGCTTTTGCTATCTAGCGCGCAAAACGGCCTGACTTTACTCGTTAGCGTACAAACGCGAAGTATCTTTTTTCTGCGCATTTTGAAGACATCGTGCACGCCTCTCATGCGCGTCCAGTTGGCGGTTTCGCCTAGAAGAAAGTGGTCCGGGTCCGCGGCCGAACCAAAGCGGCGCTTGCGCAGTACGACGGCCAGCCTCAAACGCTTCCCAATCCCAACGTGTTCGTGTCGCCGCTGACGACAAATCAAGCGGGTGCTGTCGTCCCGTCGAATGGAAAAGTATCGCCGTCCAAGAGCTACGGGAAGGGCTGCCCACTCTCATGGAAACCGTTGCGTAAGTTGTGAGGGTGTGAGGATGTGAGGGTGTCAGTATGAGTGTTTACCTGCACGGTTTGCGCGTTCAACGCGGCGCGCTCTCGACATTTTCCGTCGCCTTGGCAGTCGCCGTAGTCGCTCTCATCTGGATTGAACTCTATGCAACGGCGACGTACGGTCCGATTGGAAAGCAGGTACCCCTCCGGTCCGTCAGCGCAGCCGGCATGGACGGGTGGCTTGATGAGCCGTATTCCGAAAGCATAGTCGGCACGAAGCTAACGATGAGAGGATGGGCGCTCGCGCCAGACGGAATCGCACGTGTGGAGATTCGACTAGACGGCCGGGTCTATCAAGCGCGCTACGGCGTGCAACGAGACGATGTTTCCGCGGCCCGTCCAGGCTATCCCGACAACCCCTTCGGGGGCTTTACATTCGATGGCGATTTTGCAGACCTGTCGCCAATG
>DASTCK010000385.1:0-2015 GCA_035711225.1 Casimicrobiaceae bacterium | reverse complement strand
AGGGCGCGAGTGGCGAGTGGGAGGGGCGCGGCGGCCGCGGCGCTCCGCGAGCGCGCCCGCGGTCGGATGATTAAGTCATCGAGGTTCGCACGCGGCGCGGCCTGCGGGCGTCACGCTTCCTGTCGCCGCGTCCTCCCCACTCCCTGGCGGCTACCTCAGTTCCGGGATCAGCGTCGGCAACGGCCGCCCCGCGAACCATGCGTCGAGGTTCGCCTTGCACAGGTCGCCCATCGCCTTGCGCGTCTCGTGCGTCGCGCTGCCCACGTGCGGCAGCAGCACGACGTTGTCCATCGTGAGAAGCGGCGCGGGCACGTGCGGCTCGTCGGCGAACACGTCGAGGCCCGCGGCCTTGATCGTGCCGCTCGCGAGCGCCTTGACGAGCGCGGCCTCGTCGATGATCGAGCCGCGCGCGATGTTGACGATCGTGCCCTTCTTGCCCAGCGCCGCGAGCACCTCGGCGTTCACCAGGTTCCTCGTCGTCGGGCCCCCGGGGCACGCCACGATCAGGAAATCCGATTCCGCAGCCAGCGCCTTCAGGTCCGGCACGAACCGGTAGTGCACGCCGGGCTGCGCGTTGCGGCCGGTGTAGGCGATCTGCATCCCCATCGCCTCGAGCCGCTGGCCGATCGCCTTGCCGATGCGCCCGAGCCCCAGGATGCCGACCTTCCTGCCGCCGAGCTTGGTGGTGAGCTCGGGGCCGCGCTTCTCCCACTCGCCGGCGCGCACGAAGCGCTCGGCCTTCGCGAAGCCGCGGCCGGTCATCAGCACGAGGCCCACCGCGACGTCCGCGACGTCGTCGGTCAGCACGTCGGGCGTGTTGGTGACCTTGATGCCGCGCCGGCGGCAGTAATCGACCGGCACGCCGTCGTAGCCGACGCCGAACACCGAGATGATCTCGAGCTTCGGCAGCGCGTCGAGCAGGTCGGTCGGCGTGACGGTGCCGCCTCCCTGCACGAGGCCGCGGATGCGCGGCGACTCGGCCGCGAGGAGGCCTTTGCGGTCCGCCGCCTGGTGATAGTCGTGGCAGCGGTAGTCGCGCTTCAGCGGGTCGTAGAGGAACGGCGGCAGCGGCGCGGTGACGATCACATCCGTGGCGGACATCGTGTCGGTCCTTCGCTCGGGAATTCGCTCAGGGACGGGCGGGCGCCCATTCTAGCAACGCGGCGATGAGCCCCGCGTCGCCGCCCCCCGTCGCTCGCGCGTCGAGGCCGGCCGCGCGCGCGTGCTCGACGATGCGCGGGTGCGGCGCGAACGCCGGCACGCGCGCAAGGAGCGCGCGGCCGCGCTCGCCGACGGCGCGCATCAGGTTGTCGACGCCTTCGGCCGAGGTGAGCGTCAGCGCGTGCGCGCGGCCCTCCGCGAACGCGTCGACGAGCCCGCGCGCGTCGCCGGCCGGCGCGGCGCGACGGTAGCAGCTCACCGACTCGACGATCGCGCCGCGCTCGGCGAGCGTGTCGGCGAGCAGCTCGCGGCCGCCCTGGCCGCGGAACAGGATCGCGCGCTTGCCGTCTAGATGCGCGAGCTCGGGCAGCGCGAGAAGCCCCTCGCTGTCGAAGGTCGTGTCGGGAATGCGCGCCTCGGGAACGCCGACGGCGGCGAGTGCCGCGGCGGTGCCCGGCCCCGGCGCGTACGCACGCAGCCGCGCCGGCCATCTTCCGTCCGGCGGCGCCCCGTACTCGGCCGCGTTGGCCGACACGAAGAACGCGAGGTCGTAGCGGTCGAGCGACGCGTGCACGCGCGCGAGAGGCGCCGGATCGTCGGGCGGGAGGATCACGATCGCGGGCCACACGATCGGCGTCGCGCCGAGCGCCGCGAGCTGCTGCGCGAACGCCGCGCCCTGGCGCACCGGGCGCGTCACCACGACCGCGATGCCCGAGAGCGGACCGCTCATCCGCCCATCAGCCTCGCCGCGCCGCGCGCGAGGAACCCGTCGGCGAGCTCGCCGCCGAGCGCGTCGGCGGCGTCGACGTCCCCTGGCGACGCCTCGACGTCGCCGCGCATGACTTCACGGCCGT
>DASTCK010000384.1:0-2688 GCA_035711225.1 Casimicrobiaceae bacterium | reverse complement strand
GACTGCGAGGCGAGCTCGTGCGCCGCGCGTCGTTCCCGGGGGCGGCATTCGCCGGGCTCGTGCATGCGAAAGCGACGGCATGATCCGCCCGCGCCCGGCCCGCTGGTTCGAGATCCTCGCCGCGCGCGACGATGCGACGCTCGCACTCGAGGCGCTGGCCGCGACCGGCGCGGTCGAGCTGGAGGCGCGCCCGGGCGTCGCGCTCCCGGCGTCGCTGGCCGACCTGCGGCCGGGGCTCGCCGAATTCGCCGAGCTCGCGTCGCGCTACCGCCCGTACTGGCCCGCGTCGCGCGACGCGCCGACCGCGTTTCCCGAATCGCCCTCGTCGACGCTGCAGCGAAGCGTCGCGCACCTCCGCGCATGGGCGCTCGACGCCGAGCCGTCGATCCGGCAGCTGCAGCGCACCCACGCCGAGCGCGACGAGCTCGCGCTGTGGCGCCGTGCGCTCGCCGATTTCGCGGGGTCGCCGATCGACTTCGCGCACCTCGCCGGCGCCGGTCCCGTGCTCCACGCGCGGCTCCTCGTCTACCCGGCGGACGCGGTGCCGGAGCTGCCTCGCGGCACGCTGGTGCGCAACGTCGCGCTCGACGCGTCCGCGGGCCACCTCGCGGTGCTCGTCGTCGGCGACGCGCGCGACGTCGAGGCGCTCGCCCGACAGGCCGCGCTCGTGAAAGGACGGGTGCACGAGGCGCCGGCGTGGTTCGCGGCCGGGCTCGGGGACACCCGGCAGCGCCTCGACGCGCGCCTCGCGGCGCTCGACGCCGACGAGCGCCGCGCGGCCGCGGCGATCGATGCGCTGCACGTGAAGCACGACCTTCCGCGCGCGCTCGCCGACGCGGACCGCCTGCAGTGGCTGATCCGCAACGTGCGCGCGCTCGAAGCGGGCGAGCACTTCTGCTGGATCACCGGCTGGACCAGCGACATGGACGGGCGGCGCATCGCCTCGGCGCTCGAGCGCTCGGGCGCGCGGGCGCTCCTGCGCTTCGCGCCGCCGGCGCCGGACACGAAGGCGCCGTTGCTCCTCGCCAACGCCGCGTGGGCGCGACCGTTCGAGATCTTCGCCCGCGCGATGGGCATGCCGTCGTCGAACGAGGCGGACCCGAGCGCGCTCCTCGCGCTCGCCGTTCCGCTGATGTTCGGCTACATGTTCGGCGACGTCGGCCAGGGGCTCGCGATCGCGGCCGCCGGCTTCGCGCTTCGCAAGCGCTTTGCGATCGCGCGGCTGTTCGTCGCGGGTGGCCTCGCGGCCGCCGGGTTCGGCGTGCTGTTCGGCAGCGTGTTCAGCGTGCACGCGTTCACGCCGCTGTGGGTCGCGCCGCTCGACGCGCCGCTCACCGTTCTCGCCGTACCGCTCGCCGGCGGCGCCGCGCTGCTGACCGTCGGGCTCGCGCTCAACGCGCTGGAAGCGTGGTGGCGCGGCGAGTTCGCCGTGTGGCTCGCGACCGACCTGGGCTACGTCGTCGCCTACCTCGGGATCCTCGCGGGCTTCCTCGACCCCTGGGGCTTCGTCGCCGCGGCCGCGGGAGCGCTCGCGTTCTGCGTCGGCCGCGCCGCGACCGCGCGCAGCGCCGTCGCCGGCGCGACGGCGATCGCCGCCCTCGTCGAGCGGCTCGTGCAGATCCTGATCAACACGCTGTCGTTCGCGCGCGTCGGGGCGTTCGCGCTCGCGCACGCCGGGCTGTCGTCTGCGATCGTCGCGCTCGCGGACGCCGCCGGCAACGTCGTCGCCCAGACGCTCGTGCTCGTCGCGGGCAACGTCGTGGTGCTCGCGCTGGAGACGCTGGTGGTGTCGATCCAGACCACGCGCCTCGTCCTGTTCGAGTTCTTCACCCGCTTCCTCTCCGCCGGCGGCAGGATCTTCCGCCCGTTGCCGGCGCCGCCGTCCTTCCCGCAGGAGTCCGCTCGATGAAGCCCGTGCCCAAGATCGCGCTGTCGCTCGCCCTCGTCGCCGTCGCCGCCGTCTCGGCCGCCGTCGCGACCGTCCTGATCGTGGCCGCCCCGTCGGCGCTCGCGGCCACCGGAGCGCCGGGCGCGGGCCTTCCGGCGGACGCGTGGAGCCTCGGCCTCCTCGGCGCGGCACTCGCCACCGGGATGTCGTCGCTCGGCGCGGGCTACGCGGTCGCGAAGGTCGGCACCGCGGCGGTCGGCGCGCTCGCCGAGAAGCCCGAGCTCTTCGCGCGACTCCTCATCTTCGTCGGCCTCGCCGAGGGCATCGCGATCTACGGGCTCATCGTGTCGATCCTGATCCTCAACCGCCTCGTGTGACGCGAAAGCCCGCGATGCCTGCTCCCGTCTACCTCGGCGACGAAACGAGCGCGGCCGGCTACGCGCTCGCCGGCGTCGACGCCCGCGTCCCCGCGCCGGGGGGCGAGACGGCGGCGCTGGCGCTCGCGCGCGCCACCGCGCCGCTGGTGCTGGTGGCCGCGGACGTCGCATCGCGCATCGACGCGCGCGAATGGCGCGCCGCCGTGCAGGCGCTCGCGCCGCTCGTGATCGCCGTCCCCGACCTCGCCGACGCCGCGCCGATCCGCGACGTCGCCGCCGACATCCGCCGCGACCTCGGCCTCGAGGAGGCGTCGTGAGCGCCGAGCGCCAGGCGGCCGCGCTGCTGGCCCTCGTCGAGGCCGATCGCGCGCGCAAGTGCGACGCGATCGACGCCGAGGCGGCGTCGCGCGCCGCGACGATCGT
>DASTCK010000383.1:0-11193 GCA_035711225.1 Casimicrobiaceae bacterium | reverse complement strand
CGCGCAGGCGATGGAACGCCGCCTGCATGCGGCTCTCGAGCTCCTGCTCCGTCGCGGGCAGCAGGTGCGCGAGCACCCGCGGATGCCAGCCCTGCATGAGCGCGTCGGCCCGGAGCTCGTCGAGCGGGCGCTTCAGCGCGGCGACCTCTTCGGTCGAGGCGGCGAGCGACGCGGTGCGCACGCCCGCGTCGCGCAGCGCGCGCGGTAGCACGAGCGGGGTCAGCCCGACGCCGATCGGGGACACCGCGATGGCGGGTGCGAGAGCAAGCGGCGTGCTCCAGGACGGCGGCGCAGCGGCGCGCTTGACGAGTCCCAGCCGCGGGATCGCCTCGGCGAGCCTCGTCTCGACGAGATCGCGGTTGTCGGCGATCCAGGCGCGCAGCCGCGCGAGCTTCTCGTCGAGCGGCGGCAGCGAGGTCGCGGCGCCGCGGGCCGCCGGCGCGGTGCGCGGCTGGACCTGCAGCAGGACGAACATCAGCGTGGCGAGCGCCGCGATCGCCGCGAGCGCCGCGGGCTCGAAGCCCGCGTAGCGCACCGCGAGCGCGCCCAGCACGTAGGCGGTCGCGTCGATCGCGACGAGCAGGCCGCTGATGCGCTGGCGGTTGTGCTCGGGCACCAGCGCCGCGCGCTCGGTGCGCACCCACACCATCAGCGGCGAGAAGCTCGCGGCCAGCGCGATGGCCGCCAGCGCGGTGCCGAGCGCGGTCGGCACGACGATCAGCGCCGCCATCGACGCGGCGTAGCCGGCGAAGGCCGTGCGCAGGGCAAGCGGCTTGCGCCCCGACGCGCCGGCCCAGCGAACCCAGGCGAGCAGGATCAGCGCCGCGCCGATCGACTCGAGCGCCTTGTAGTGCGTGAGAAACAGCACGTCGGTGGGCTGGACGCCCGCGGGCATGCCGGCGGCAGTCCGGCTCGCGAGCAGGAACGGCAGCGCGCCGAACAGCATCGTGACCGGCACGCTCGCGACCAGCAGGAACAACGTGAGCGCGCGCGCGCGATCGTGGCGCCCGAGCCACCGCCACGCGTCGCGGTCGACGAGCGAGAAGCGCGCCGGCATGCGCGCGTTCGCGTGGTCGTAGACCGCCCCTGCGCGTGCGGTCACGAGCGCCGCGCCCGAAGCGAGCGCGAAGCCGAGCGCGATGACGGCGAGCGGCGCGTCGAACGCGAGCACGAGCCACCCGCCGAGCGGCAGCGCGCACGCGGTCGACACGAGGTCGACGACGCGCACGCGCGCGGGCACGTCGGTCGCGCCGGATTGCAGCAGCGCGACCGTGCACGCCTCGGTGACGACGTTGCCGAGCGTGATGCCCGACTGCATCACCACGATCGCCGCCGCGAGCAGCGCGAACGTCAGCGCGAGGCTGTCCGGGGGCACCGCGATCACCGCGGCGAACAACGCGAAGCCGGCGGCGCACAGCGTCTGCGCGCCCGCGAACGAGACGCGCCCGCCGGCGGCGTGCGCGAGCTGGCCGCCGTAGAGCGACATCGTGAGGCGGACGCCCGCCTCGACCAGCATGACGAGGCCGGCGAGGTCGATGCGGTGCGTGGCGCTCCAGACGATCCACGGCAGCAGCACGGCCGAGAGCATCGTCATCGCCGTGACGGCGAAGCGCAGCGCGTAGAAGCGGGAGAGCGCGGCGGCGAGCGCCGGCGGTGCCGGCGCGCGTCCGCGGTGGCGGTCGTCGCGGAACGCCATGGCCGGTCAGCCGGGCGCCGGCGCGAACGCGGGCGGCAGGGCGTCGCGGGCGTCGGACCGGCAGCTCATGCGCTCCTCGCAGGGGGCATGAGCGCCGCGCGACTGTGGCCTACCGCGCGCGACGAGACCCGGGGTCGATCACGACCCCGGGACGCCGCCCCTGAGCCCCCCTGGGCGGACGGCGTCGGGGGCCATCATGCCGTAAGCGCCAACGCGGCGGCTACAGCTTGTGCGTGACAGGCCGGGTCTTCGCCGGCGGTAGGTTACGCCGTGTGCGCTACAGGTTGAGATCGACGGGTTGTCGCGACGCGCTATCTTGTGGTCGCGCAAGGGAATCGGGCCCGCCGGTTGGGGTCGAGCGCCGCCGCCGGGAGGTGCAGGGGGCGTTGTGCGGCTGCAACAGCGGGGAGCGGGAAGGGCCGATGCGCGAGCGCCCAGGACACCCGCTCCTGCTTCCCTACGACGGCGGATACCGCTCCAGCCACCACGCCGACGCATCGGTCGCCGGCTGGAACTGCCCGATCGGCCACGCGGGGAACGTGGCGAGGTCGTCCGCGAGCACCGCGACGACGTCCACCATCTCGAGCGAGTTGGTGAAGCGCGTCGGGATCGATTCGATCCCGTGCAGCGTCCCGAGCAGGTTGCCCGCGATCGCGCCGGTCGAATCGCTGTCGCCGTCGTGATTGACGGCGAGCCGCACGCCGGCGTCGAAGTCGCTCGCCGCGATCAGGCAGTACACGGCGATCGCCACCGCCTCGTCGGCGGTCCAGCCTTCGCCCAGCCGCGCGACGTACTCGGGCCGCGGCTCGCCCGCCGCCGCGAGCTTGCGCGCATGTTCGACCGCCGCCATCGTCTCCGCGTGTCCCGGCCGCCGCACCAGCAGCGCCGCTGCGCGATCGAGCGCATCGGGCAACGGGAGGTCGAGCGCAAGCAGCGCGACCAGCGCGGCGACATAGCCCGCGGCGAGTTGGCCGGTGGGATGGCCGTGCGTCAGCGCGGCGGTGTCGGCGCCGAGCTCGAGCGCGTGCTTCGCGATGCGATCGCCGCTCATGCCTTCGTGCAGCCGCGCGCAGTAGAGCCCCACCGGCGCGACGCGCATCACGCCGCCGCATCCCTTGCTGGTGTTGCGGGGCCGCTCGCCGAACGACGCGCGCTTGCGCAGCGCATCGACGACCGTGATGCCGGGCACGCGCGAGGCGAACAGCGCCTTCTCGCGCAGGAGCCATCCGTCGAGGTCCGGCGCGACGGCCGCGGTCTCGCGCTGCGTGTGCAGCCAGCGCAGGTACGCATTGGCCACGATCGCCGGGACGTCGGCGCTGCCGGTCATCGCCCCGCACGCGTACGCGCGGAGGAGGCCCTCCGCGGTGAACATCGTGAGCTGCGTGTCGTCCGTGATCGCGCCGTAGCGTCCGAACGCCTCGAGGTAGCCGTGGACGCCGACCGGCCCGAGCGTCGCGCGGATCTCCTCGAGCGACATGAACTCGACCGGCGCGCCGAGCGCGTCGCCGACCGCGCCGCCGACCAGGCAGCCGCGCCAGCGACGCCGGCGCTCGGGCGTGGGCTTGGGCCGGTGGAGCCGCGTCGTGGTGTCGCGCACCACGGTGCCCGGCACGATCGTCGTGGTGTCGACGTCGGCGGACGGGGAGGGAGGCTTCATGCGGCCGGGAGCGGGAGCGCGTTGACGCGCATCCTACTCCGGGCCGTCGGGAATCAGGAACCTGCGATCAGGGGCAGGGTGAACAGGTTGTGCAGCACGCGCGTCGCACGGCGCATGCGGTACACGCGCCCGCGCAGCCGAGCATCGCGTGCGGGCGCCCCCGCGAGACGCCCCGACCTTCAGGCGGTGACGCGCGCCGGCTGGCTCGACGATCGGATGACGGTGGGCTCGCGCGACAGCTCGTAGGCGTCGATCAGCGCGACCAGCTCGCCGAAGCGCCGGCCGGCGGGCGTGTCGGGATCGGAGAGCATCAGCTCGTCGAGCTCGCGCAACGCCGCCTGGTACTCGCGGTAGGTGGTGATCGCCTTGGGATCGAGCACGTGGCACATCGTCGCCTCCTGGGGGAACGCCCGCGGGACTCCGGAGGGGAATGCTTCAGGGGAGGAGTGGCATCCCCGTCCGGAGCCGCGGACGATTCGTCATCGTCCATCGCGTCGGGCGCGCGCGCCTTCGGCCATCGGGCCGAGGCGGCGACGTGCGTCAGGCGCGATAGGCGCGGTTGTTCACGATACGCACCCGGTCGCCCGGCCGCAGTTGTCCTTCGCCGATGTCGTCGAGCGCCACGATCGCGCCGTTGTCGAGTCGCACGACGATGCGGTAGTGGTCGCGCGCCTGCGACCGCTCGATCTCGTTGCCGACGATCGCGCCGCCCAGCGCGCCGGCGATCGTCGCCGCGGTGTTGCCGCGGCCGCTTCCGATCTGGTGGCCGATCACGCCGCCCGCGACGCCGCCGACGATCGCGCCGAGGCCCACCGGCGGCGCGCCTTCGCGCGTCAGCTCGATGCGGTCGACGACGCCGTACTCGACGCGCTCGGCGACCCTCGGGGCGCCGGCATACGGCCCCGGCGGTGTGCCGTAGTACGGGCCGTTGGGCGTGTAGTAGGTGGGCGCGCAGCCTGCGGCCAGCGCGGCGGCGACCGTGAGCGCGGCGAGCGTCGCAACGCGATTCGCGGTTCGAAGGATCGGGAAGGCAGTCATGGAAGCTCCGCTAGCGCGAGTGGGCTTGAACCGGCGAATGACGACAGCGTAGGGATGCTCGCGCCCATCGGCGACAGGCGCGCGCCGCGTACGCCTGTCGGACGTGGCCGACACGACAGCGCCGCTCAGTCGTCCGGCCATTCGCGCCAGCTCGTCGGCCGGCCTTCCTCGCGACGGCGCGCGAGGAACGTGAGCCAGCCCGGCGGCGTCGACGAGCCCATCGCCGCGCGGATCAGGATCCCGGCGACGAGCAGCGCGACCGCCACCAGCACGGCCCACGCAACCCAGGCATGCTCGCCCTGGTCGGCTGCGCGCGCGAGAAGCGGCGACCCCGCGCAGACGAGCGCGAGGGCGAAGGTCGCGATGCGCACGGCGGGGCGCGGCATGGCGGGGTCGCGGGGATCGGGCTTCATCGCTGGCCTCCGGAAAAAAAAACGGGCAAGGGGTCCTTGCCCGTGAAGCCCGTTTCACCGGGCACCGCCCGGGCCCGGGGGGCGGGCCTGGGAGGAGAGACATCGGGGGCCGTTCACGGCCGCCCGTTGGCGACCACCTGCGAATCGCAGGCGGCACCACCATGGTCGGGGGCGCGCACGCACTCGCGCACGATCGGCGATTGCATGCGCACGCGTGAGGCGAGCTCGTCGATCGACAGCGTCGGCGACGCGGGCTCGAGCCGCGTCCCGGTCGCCGCGACGCCCAGCACGACGACGACGAGCGCGACGATCGCCCACTCGGCGATCGAATCGCTCGGCTTGCGCCGGGGGGTCATCCCGTGCTCCCTTCCTCGTAGAGCGGCATCGGCTCGCGACGCGGCTTGTCGAAGCGGTACACGTCGCCGTCGCCGCCGTCCTTGCGGCGGTTCACGGCGAGCACGAGCGCCACGATCAGCAGGAACGCGGAGCCGACGCCGAGCCAGACGTTCCACGGGATCGGCGGCTGGAACCATGTCGTCCACGCGGCATGCGCGGGCGTCGCGACGGACGCGAGCGCCGTGAGCGTGGCGGCGACGGCAGGACGAAACGGTCGGGGCATGGCGCGCCTCGTATCGGCAAGGAATGAGGCGCATGGTCGGCCTCGCGCGTCGACGTCTCCATCGGCCTCGTGCGCGCCGCGGTGTCGGGAGGCGTCCGACGACGGCGGGCTGTCGGCCGGAACGCTTCCCGGCGCGGCGAGCGGTGTCCGCCGCCCACCGACGAAACACCCACCGCGCCGCCGATGCCCGGCTCCGCGTGCGCGCGGGACGATCGCTCGCACCGTCGCCCGGCGACGGCCGACTTCCGGAGACGACACCATGCTCACGCTCGACGATGCCCGCGCGCGCCACGACGCGCTCGCAGCCCTCCACGCGAACGCGATCGACGCGTGCCGCCGCGCGGCGCACGCCTGCGCGCAGCGCATGCTCCGCGACCAGGGCGAGGAAGCCGATGCGCGCATGCGCCTCGCGATGGATGCCGTGGAGATCTTCGGCACGACCGCGGGCGTGGCGACGCGCCGCAGCCCCTACGTGGTGTGCACGCTCGCGCTCTGCGAAACCGTCGCGCTGGGATGCGCGCTCGCCTTCGAGCGCGATGCGGAGGGCGACGCGACCGCGCGGGCCTGCCGCGAATGCGCGCGCGCCTGCCGCGCGCTCCGGACGTCGGTCGCGCCGGTGCGCATGCACGGCGCCGCCGCGTGACGGAACGCGCCGTGTCGCCCGACGCGGCGCCTTCTGCGTTCGACTGAAGCCGGACCCCATGGGCTCAACGTCGACTCGAGCCGCCTCCCGGTCCTTTCGGGTGTCCCGCTTCGTCCGGACCGGCATTCGCAGGAGCGTTCTTGCCTGTCGCCCAATGGAGACGCCGGGCCGGCGTTATCCTGCGCGGAACTTGTGGCACGCCTGATGCTCTGATTCCGCTCATGACCAGACGTTTCCGTCCCGGGCGCCGCACCGGCGCCGCCGCGCTCTCGCTGGCCGTGCTCCTCGGCGCCGGCTGCGCGGCGCTGGTCACGCAGGAGCGGGAGCTCACGTTCCGCCCGGTCCGCGAGGTCTCGGGCTGGTTCTCGGGACTGCCCTCGGACGTTCGCGAGTTCTACCTGCCGCTGTCCGAGGCCCCGGGGGCGGAGCGGCTGTTCACCTGGTACTGGCCGAACGAGAATCCCTCGGCGCCCACGCTGCTCTACCTGCACGGCGTGCGCTGGAACCTGACGGCGCACCTGCGGCGCATCGAGAACCTGCGGAGCTTCGGCTTCTCGGTGATGGCGATCGACTACCGCGGCTTCGGCAAGAGCGACGGCGAGATGCCGTCCGAGGAAGGCGTCTACGACGACGCCGCGGCGGCCTGGCGCTGGCTGGTGTCGCAGGAGCCCGATCCGCGCAAGCGCTTCATCTACGGCCATTCCCTGGGCACGGCGGTCGCGACCCAGCTCGCGGTCGACAAGGGGGCGGCCGACGGCATGGGCGGGCTGATCCTCGAGGGCGGGTTCACGTCGCTGCCCGAGATGGCGCGGGCGCTCGCGCCCTCGTGGTTCCCGGTCGACTGGTTCGTGACCCAGAAATTCGCGACGCTCGAGAAGATCGCGAAAGTGCCGGCGCCGGTCCTTCTCGTGCACGGCACCGGCGATCGCATGGTGCCGCATCGCTTCTCGGAAGCGCTGTACCAGGCCGCGAACAATCCGAAGCAGCTGGTCCTCGTCGACGGCGGCAGCCACTACAACACGTCGTGGGTCGGGGCGAGCCAATACCGCAAGGCGATCGCCGAGCTCTTCCACGTGCCGGCCCGCACCGCCACGCCGGCGGGCGGCAGCGGCAAGCGTCCGGTCGCCTCGGCGACGCACGCCGCCGCGGAGCGCCCGTAACCAACCTCCGGAACCTGGTTGCGAACCTGGTTCCGGATGTAAGCGGGCCGCTGGCTACGGGAGCTGGATCTTGCCGCCGCCGGGCATGCCGCCGCCCGGAATGCCGCCGAGTCCGCCGAGGCCGCCGCCGCCCGCCTGCGGGATGACGAGGCCGGTCTGCGCCTGGCGGCGCATCTCGGCGAGCTCCTTCATCGTGCGGTCGAGCGCCGCCTTCGCTGCGGGCCCGTAGCCGGCCACCGCTTCGGCCAGCGACTTGGCCTCGATCTCGAAGCTGATCGGCAGCGCGCCGACCTGCGTCATGATCTGCGCCTCGCCCGCGTAGACGGTCGAGCGCTTCGGGTCGTCGCGCCCGCTCGCGTCGACGGGCACGAGCACGCGGATCGTGCCGAAGCGGCGGTCGGTGTAGATCTCCTCGCGGCACAGCGAGGAGGCGTCCATCTGGATCTCGTCGTGGCGTTCGTTCGGGGCGGCCATGGCACGCTCGCTTTCTGGGATGCCGGAAATGCTAGCAGATGGGGGCATCCGCCCCGCTCAACAGGGCCTGCCCCCGGTGCCAGGCACGTGCCTGACACCGGGGTTTCGTCTACCCGGCGAGGACCGCCGGGGGCTCGACGCGCACCGCGTCGGGCGCGCCGAACGCATAGGCGTCCATCGCGAGCGCCGGACCGTCGAAGCCGCGGTACATCCGCGTCGCGACCGCGTCGGGCCCGGCCGCTCCCCACGCCACGTAGATCGGCAGGAAATGCTCCTCGGAAGGATGCGCGCGCGCGCCGCCGGGACCCTGCTCGCGATAGGCGAGCAGCGCATCGTCGTCGTGCTTCGCGAGCGTGTCGGCGAGCCAGCCCGCGAACGATGCGGCGTACGGCAGCGCGTCCTTGGCGCCCCGGTTGCCCATCCAGTCGCGCAGGTTGTGCGTCACGTGGCCCGAGCCGACGATCAGCACGCCCTCGCGGGCGAGCGGGGCGAGCGCGCGGCCCATCGCCAGATGGTGCGCGGTGTCGCGTTCCGGCTGCACGGCGAGCTGCGTCACCGGGATGTCGTGCGCCGGGTACATGTGCATCATCGGCACCCAGGCGCCGTGATCGAGGCCGCGGCAGCCGTCCTGCCCGGCGGTGAATCCCGCGTCCTTCAACAGCGCGACCACGCGCGCGGCGACGTCCGGCGCGCCGGGCGCCGGGTACCGAAGCCTGTAGAGCGCCTCCGGAAAGCCGCCGAAGTCGTGGATCGTCTCCGGCTTCGCGTTCGACGTGACCATCGGCACGCCGGTTTCCCAGTGCGCGGAAACCATCAGCACGGCGCGAGGGCGCGGCAGCGCGTTCGCGATCGCCGCCCACGCCGCGCCGGGCTCTCCCGGTTCGACGGCTCGCATCGGCGAGCCGTGCGACAGGAACAGCGTGGGCAAGCGCGGGGAAGCGTTCATCGAAAGGCCTCGGGTAAGCGGCCGGCACCGGGCCGGCCGCCAAGGTTACGCCGGCTGCTTAGCCTTGCGCTCGGCCGCCAGCGTCTGCGCGACCGCGGGGCGCGCGGCGATGCGCTTCATGTACGCCGCGAGGTGCGCGTAAGCCGACAGGTCGACCTTGAGGTAGCCGCTCCAGCTCGTGACCGTGTAGAGGTAGGCATCGGCGATCGTGAAATCGCCACCGGTCAGGAACGGCGTCTTCGCCAGTTGCGCCTCGACGATCGCGTAGCGCTTCTGCAGCTGAGCCTTCACGGAGGCGACCGCCATCTCCCCGATCGCTTCCGGGTGCCACAGCGGGCCGTAGCCCTTGTGGATCTCGGTCGCGATGAAGTTGAGCCATTCCATCAGCTTCCAGCGCTCGAGCGTGCCCGCGGGCGGCGCGAGCTTGCCGGGCTTGCGGTCGGCGATGTACTGCAGCACGACGGCCGCCTCGGTGAGGCGCGTCCCGTCGTCGAGTTCGAGCAGCGGGACGTAGCCCTTCGGGTTGATCGAGTAGTAATCGGTACCGTCCTCGGTCGTGTGCGTGCTGAGGTCGACCTTGATCGTGTCGGCGGCGATGCCGGCCTCGGCGAGCGCGATGTGCGGCGCGAGCGAGCACGCGCCGGGGGAGTAGTAGAGCTTCATGGGAATCTCCGGAGGAAAGGGGGCGTTGGCTATCGTGGGCGCGCCGTCCGCGGGGGTACCGCAGGACGGCGGCGCATTCGCGTGTCGGCGCAGCAGTTACGCGGTCACCGTGCGGCTCGGGGCGGCGTCGTAACGGAGCGCGAAGCGCCCGTCACCGAGCAGCGAGGCGACGATCGACGTGAACCCCAGGAACACCGAGTACTCCCATCCGCCGCCCGGCGCGCTGAACAGCCACCCGTTGGCGAGGTGGGGCAGCGCGGAGCCGAACATGATCGGGGCGATCGCCGCCGCGACGATCCGCGTGCGGTAGCCGACGATAAGCGCGAGGCCGCCCACGACCTCGGCGACCATGACGACGTAGGCGAGCGGGCCCGGGAGGCCGATCGATTCGAAGAAGCCGACGGTGCCGGCAGGCGTGAACACGAGAACCTTGAGCAGGCCGTGGGCGACGAGCATCGTGCCCAGCGTGAGCCGCAGCAGCAGCGCGGCGAGGTCGATACGACGGTCGTTCATGGCAGTCCTTTCGGGTCGGGGAGCGGCTTGGGTACCGCGGTGATGCAAGTATCGGTGTTGCTGTGATCGGGATAAATAGGCCACAGCGGGACAAATTGTTGCGGTTTATGCAACAATATGCCGGTGGACCGGTTTCAGGCCATCAATGCTTTCGTCGCCGTGGTCGAGCACGGCAGCTTCGCCCGGGCCGCCGAGCGACTCGACCAATCGGTCTCGGCGGTGTCGCGCCACGTCGCCGAGCTCGAGCAGCACCTCGACGCGCGCCTGCTCAACCGCACCACGCGCCGGCTGTCGCTGACCGAGGCGGGTCGCGCGTTCCACGAGCGCTCGGTGCAGTTGCTCGCCGACCTGCAGGAGGCGGAGCAGGCGGCCGGCGGTGGCACCGCCGCTCCGCGCGGGACGCTCAAGCTCAGCTGCCCGATCACCTACGGCACGCGCGTGCTCGCGCCGATGCTCGCCGCGTTCGTGGCGCGCTATGAGGACGTGCGGCTCGACGTCGAGCTGTCGGATCGCATGGTGGACCTCGTCGACGAGGGCTTCGACGTCGCCGTGCGCATCGGCGCGATCCGCAGCCCGCTGCTGGTCGCGCGGCGGCTGACGTCGACCGCCCTCGTGTGCTGCGCGTCGCCCGGCTACCTCTCGCGTCTCGGCACGCCGCGCACGCCGGAGGAGCTCGCGTCGCACGCGTGCCTCACCTACGAGTTCGCACCGCAGCGCTTCCAGTGGCGATTCTCGACGCCCGCGGGGGAGGAACGCGTCGTCCGCGCGGGCGGACCGCTGCATTCCAACAACGGGCGCATGCTGGTCGCGCTTGCGGTGGCCGGCGCCGGCATCGCGTACGAGCCCGACTTCATCGTGGCGCCCGACATCGCCGCCGGTCGCCTCGTGCCGATCCTCACCGACTGGAACCTGCCGTCGATGCCGATCTCGGCGGTGTATCCGTCGCGACGCCACCTGTCGGCGAAGGTGCGTGCGTTCGTGGATTTCCTGGTGGAGAGGCTGGGCACGGTGGGGTCGGGCTCGCCGGCGATGGGGTAGGGTTCACCGCCGATGGGGTCTGCGCCGCAGATGGAGCCGGGTTCCCCGCCCGACCCGCAGGGTCGCGCGGGGAACCTGACCCCGGAAGTCGAGCATTGCGAACCCGTGCGACGCGCCGGGCGTCACTGGGTCGGGCGAGAACTTCAGGGGTCAGGTTGCGAACCCGACCCCGGAAGTCGAACATTGCGAACCCGTGCGACGCGCCGGGCGTCAGGGGTCAGGTTCGCAACCTGACCCCCAGGATCCCGGGACCAGGTTGCGAACCCGACCCCACAGAGCCCGATCCCACCGAGCCCGTCCCCGCCAACGCCGACCCCACCTGGCCCTACCCCG
>DASTCK010000382.1:0-9250 GCA_035711225.1 Casimicrobiaceae bacterium | reverse complement strand
CCGTCGCGTCGCCGACCCGGACGCGCAGCGACCGTTGCGCGTTGCCCGCCCTGGCCGGCGGGATGCCGCCGCGGCAGGTGCCGGGGTACACGCGCTCGCCGGCGGACGAGAGCGGCGCGTCCTCGAGGTCGCGGCGCGTGCACGCGCACGCGAAGAGCGCGCCGCGCGCGTCGAGCGTCGCGAGCGCGGCATCGTAGAAGGACGCGCGCTCGGATTGCCGGACGATCCTGCCGTCGTGCACGAATCCGTAGCGCGCCAGCGTGTCGAGGATGTCGCGCTCGGCGCCCGGCACCGCACGCGGCTCGTCGACGTCCTCGACACGCACGAGCCAGCGTCCGCCCGAGGCGCGCGCGTCGCAGGCGCTCGCGAGCGCGGCGACGAGCGAGCCGAAATGGAGCGGGCCGGTCGGCGACGGGGCGAAGCGGCCGACGCCGGGGCCGCGCGCCGCGCCGTTCACCGAAGCGCGGGCAGGGCGACGGTCGCGCCGAGCGCGGGCGGGACCGCGGAAGGCGTGTAGCGCTGCATCGCCGCGAGAACCGCGGTCGGGTACTCGGGTCGACCGAGGCTGCCGTTGTAGCGGCCGAGCGCGCGGTAGAGGTCGCCGCCCTCGCGATCGAGGTAGTGGCGCAGGATCACGCAACCGTAGCGCAGGTTGGTGCGCAGGTGGAAGAGATTGTGCTCGGGCGCGCCGATCACGCGCGTCCAGAACGGCATCACCTGCATGTAACCGCGCGCATCCGCGACCGACACCGCGTATTTCTTGAAGCCGCTCTCGTGGTGGATCACGGCGAGCACGAGCTGCGGGTCGAGCCCGGCGCGCACCGACTCGTAGTGCACCGAGCGCAGGAGCTCGCGTCGCTCGGCCTCGTCGGGCATGCGCGGCGCGAGCCGCTTCGACATCGCGTCGATCCACGCGTGCGCGTCGACGCGCTGCTCCCAGTCGGCGGGCACCGGCCGGTCCGAGATCGCGCGCGACAGCACGGTGACCACCGACTGCGCGAGCGCTTCCTCGGCTTGCGCGCCGGCGAGCGCCGCGCGCGGCGCGAGCGCTGACGCGGCGATCGATGCGATGGCGAGGAGGAGGCGCAGGCGGCGTGGCACGTCAGTGACCCAATCGTTCCTTGAGGTGGCGGGTGATGTCGGAAACGCCGACCGAGGTGGCCGCGTTGTCCCGGCGGTCCTGGACCTCGACCTTGCCCTCCTTCAGCCCCCGGTCGCCCAGGGTGACGCGCACCGGGATGCCGAGGAGCTCAAGATCAGCAAACATCACGCCAGGGCGCTCGCCCCGGTCGTCGAGGAGCACCTCGATCCCGTCCGCCGCCCATTGGTCATGCAGCCGGTCGGCAAGTTCCCGGACCGCTTCGCTCCGGTCGTAGCCGATCGGGGCGATCGCGACCGCGAAAGGGGCCATGGCGGCCGGCCAGACGATGCCGCGCTCGTCGTGGTTCTGCTCGATGGCGGCGGCCACGACCCGGGTCACGCCGATCCCGTAGCAGCCCATTTCGATCAGGTGCGACTTGCCCTGGGCGTCCAGGTAGGTCGCGCCCATGTCCTCCGAATAGCGGGTCCCGAGCGCGAACACGTGCCCGACCTCGATGCCGCGCAGGATCTCGAGCGTGCCCCTGCCGTCCGGCGACGGGTCGCCCGCGACGACGTTGCGGATGTCCGCCACGAGGTCGGGCTCGCGGCAGTCGCGCCCGAAGTTGACGCCCGCCAGGTGGAACCCGGCCTCGTTGGCGCCGCAGACGAAGTCGGCCATCGCGGCGACGGTCCGGTCGACGACCAGCGGCACGGCGGCGCGCAGCCCGACCGGCCCGAGGAACCCCGGGCGGCATCCGGTCGCCTCGACGATCTCGGCGTCGCTCGCCCACCGCCAGGCCCCGAACCCCGGCAGCTTCCCGATCTTGACCTCGTTGCCCATGTGGTCACCGCGGACGAGCAGCATCCGGACCCGCTCGCCGTCGTGGACCATCAGGCACTTGACGCTGCGCGTCAGCGGCACTCCCAGCAGCGCGGTGACGTCCTCGCAGGTCGACTGCGTGGGCGTGGCCACCTTGCGCATCGGCTCGGCCGGCGCGGGGCGGGGCGCGGACGGCGCGAGCGCCTCGGCCTGCTCGACGTTGGCCGCGTACTCCGACTGCGGGCACCACGCGATCGCGTCCTCGCCGGCATCGGCCAGCACCTGGAACTCGTGCGACGCGAAGCCGCCGATGGCGCCGGTGTCCGCCTCGACCGCGCGGAACCTTAGCCCCAGGCGCGTGAAGATGCGCGTGTACGCGTCGTACATCGCCCGGTAGCTCTTCATCAGCGCGTCGCGGTCGACGTCGAACGAGTACGCGTCCTTCATCAGGAACTCGCGGCCGCGCATCACGCCGAAGCGCGGGCGGATCTCGTCGCGGAACTTGACCTGGATCTGGTAGAGGTTGACGGGCAGCTGCCGGTAGCTCCTCACGTCCTTGCGGATGATGTCGGTGATCGGCTCCTCGTGCGTCGGGCCGAACAGGAAGTCGCGCTCGTGGCGGTCGCGGATCTTGAGCAGCTGTGGCCCGAACTTGTCCCAGCGGCCGGTCTCCTGCCACAGCTCGGCGGGAATGACGTGCGGGAGATAGCACTCGAGCGCGCCGGCGCGGTTCATCTCCTCGCGCACGATCTGCTCGGTCTTGCGCAGCGTGATGAGGCCGAGCGGCAGCCAGCTGTAGATGCCCGAGGAGACCTTCTTGATCATCCCCGCGCGCAGCATCAGCTTCTGGCTCGCGATGTCGGCTTCGGCGGGGGCTTCCTTCAGCGTGTTCAGGTAGAACGTCGAGACGCGCATCGTCCGGGCTTGGGATGCAAAGCCTTGATTTTAGCGCGGTTTCGCGTCACGTGCCCGCGGGCGCGGGCGCGGGCTCGGGCGGGGGCGAGGGACGATGGGACCGCGCGCCCCGACGCCACTCCGCGGCGGGCCCGGGGTCGAAGGGGGGTGTTCCTATCGCCTATCGCCTATCGCCCATCGCCCATCGCCGACCACGCATGGCCCATCGCCGCGACTTCAACGCACGACGATCACCGGGATCTTCGAATGCGTGAGGACCTTCTGCGTCTCCGAGCCCAGCAGCAGCGCCGAGACGCCGCGCCGGCCGTGCGACGCCATCACGATCGCATCGGATTGCGCCTTCTTCGCGGCGGCGAGGATCGCCTCCCAGGGCGACGGTGCGATGGCGTGCGCGCCGACGCACGCGACGCCCGCGGCCTTCGCCTTCGCGATGACCGCGTCGAGCACCTTGTTCGCCTCCTTGGCCATCGCAGTCGTGTATTCCTTCTTCGACAGCGGCTGGAACACGACGCCCTCGGCGTACACCGGCAGCGGCATCTCGGGCGCCGCGTAGAACGCGGTGACCTTCGCGCCGAGCGGCTTCGCCAGCGCGATCGCGTGCGCGACCGCCTTGCCTGACAGCTTCGATCCGTCGGTGGCGACGAGCAGGTTCTTGTACATGGCGGTCTCCGGTGGGGGTGGTATCGAGCCTACGGCGCGAGCATCCTACAGCGCGTTGACGCAGGTCAACACGCCTCGCGTACGCGCGCGAGGCGACGTTGCCTCGGGCCTCCGCTCACCGGACAATGCGAACGATGCCGACCCGCGCCGCCCAGGATTCGCCCGTCGTCGCAACGTCGCGGGCGTTGCGCACGGTCTCGGACGGCGCGTGCTGGCAGTGCGGCGCCGAGGTACCGCCGCGAGCGCGCTGGCGCGCCGCCGTCGCGGGCGCGGAGCGCTCCTTCTGCTGCGCCGGTTGCCTGGCGGTCGCGACGACGATCGCCGGCGCCGGGCTCGAGCGCTACTACGCCACGCGCCAGGCCGCAGCGGTCGCGCCGCGTGACGGCGTCGCCCCACCGGTGCGCTGGAACGCCGCCGCCGGGTCCACGCGCGCGCTCGCCGACGGGGGCCGGGAGGCGTCGCTGCTGCTCGACGGCCTCACCTGCGGCGCCTGCGCGTGGCTCGTCGAGAGCTGGCTCGCGCGCCAGCCCGGCGTCACGCACGCCGCGGTGAACTACGCGACGCGCCGAGCCGAGGTCGCGTGGCGCGAGGGCGCAACGACGCTCGACGCGGTCGTCGGCGCGGTCGCGACGATCGGCTACCGCGCGCATCCCTACGATCCGGCGAAGCGCGAGTCGCTCGCGCGCGCGGAGCGCCGCGCGCTGTTGGTGCGCACCGGCATCGCGTGGCTCGCGATGATGCAGGTGATGATGTTCGCGGTCCCCGGCTACCTGTCCGACGACGGCATCGCGCCGGCGCACCAGCGACTGCTCGACTGGGCGAGCCTGGTGATGACGGTCCCGGTGATGCTGTTCTCGGCGTGGCCGATCCTCGCCGGCGCGTGGCGCGACGTCGCACGGCGGCGGCTCGGCATGGACGTCCCGGTCGCCCTCGGCCTCGCCGCGGCGTTCGCGGCCAGCGCGTGGTCGACGCTCGTCGCCGGCGGCCCCGTCTACTACGACTCGATCACCATGTTCGTCGCGCTTTTGCTGGCCGCGCGCTACGTCGAGCTCGCCGCGCGCCACCGGGCCGGCGACGCGGTCGAGAGCGCGGCACGCGCGATGCCGGCGACCGCCGAGCGCTACGAGGCCTGGCCGGCGACGCCGACGTGCCACGTCGACGCGACGTCGCTGCGCGCCGGTGACACGGTGCTGGTGCGCCCGGGCGGTACCGTTCCCGCCGACGGCACGATCGTCGAGGGCAGCGCGCTCGTCGAGGAGGCGCTCCTGACCGGCGAGAGCTGGCCGAAGGCGCGCTCGGCCGGCGAGCGCGTGCTCGCCGGGTCGATCACGCGCGACCGCGCCATCGTGGTTCGCGTCACCGCGGCGGGCGACGCGACGACGCTCGCCGGCGTGCAGCGCATGGTCGAGCGCGCGGCCTCGGCGCGGCCCCGCGTCGCGCGCCTCGCCGACCGCGCCGCGGGCGTGTTCGTCGCGACGCTGGTGTCGCTCGCGGCGGCGACCGCGATCGCGTGGCTCGCCGTCGATCCTTCGCGCGCGCTGCCGGTCACCTTCGCGCTGCTCGTCGTCTCGTGCCCCTGCGCGCTGTCGCTCGCGACGCCTGCCGCGATCGCCGCCGCGTCCGGAGCGCTCGGGCGCCGTGGCGTGCTGTTCCCCAGCCCCGACGGACTCGAGGCGCTCGCGCGCGTCACGCACGTCGCCTTCGACAAGACCGGCACGCTTACGCTCGGCACCGTGCGGCTGTCCGCGACGCTGCCGTGCCGCGAGGCGTCCTCCGCGCGCGCTATCGCGATCGCCGCGGCGCTCGAGGCGCGCTCCGAGCACCCGATCGCGCGGGCGCTCGTCGCCGCGCACACGGGCGCAACCGTTGCCGCAGAGGGTCTCGCGCAGACGCCCGGGCAGGGCGTCGAGGGGTACGTCGACGCCGGCCGCTACCGGCTCGGCCGGTTCGACTTCGTCGCCGGGCTGTCCGGTGCGCCGCCTCGCGACCTGGTCGCGCTCGCGAACGACGCCGGACGGCGCGCGATCGTCGTCGCGCTCGGCGACGAGCACGGGTTCGTCGCGGCCTTCGCCCTCGGCGACGAGCTGGCGGCGGGCGCGCGCGAGGCCGTCGCGCGACTGAAGCGCCTTCGCGTCGAGTCGCTCGTGCTCTCGGGCGACCGGCAGGAAACGGCGAGCGCGTTCGCAGAGGCCGCGGGCATCGCGACCGCGCACGGCGACCTCGCGCCGGAGGCGAAGCGCGACGCGATCGCGGCGCTGCAGCGGCGGGGCGCGGTCGTCGCGATGGTCGGCGATGGCGTCAACGACGCGCCGGCGCTCGCGCAGGCGCAGGCGTCGGTGACGCTCGCCGGCGCGACGCCGATCGCGACGTGGACCTCGGACGTCGTCATCGTCGCGGGCGGGCTCGATCGGCTCGGCGACGCGATCGCGCACGCTCGCCGCACGCTGGCGGTCGTCCGGCAGAACCTCGCGTGGGCGACCCTCTACAACGCGATCGCGATTCCCGCGGCCGCGCTCGGCTACGTGACGCCGCTCGTCGCGGCGGTGGGAATGTCCGTGTCGTCGCTGGTGGTCGTCGTCAACGCGGCGCGCCTCGCGCGCGTGGGCGACTTGCGTCAGCAAATCGCCCCTCGCGACGCGCCCGCGGCCGCCCGACTGGCCGCGGCCGGCTCCTGACGATGGACATCCTGCTGCTCCTGATCCCGCTGTCGCTCGTGCTGGTCCTCGTGATCGGCGCCGCGTTCCTGTGGAGCGTGCGAAGCGGCCAGTACGACGACCTCGACGGCCCGGCGCACCGGATCCTCGCCGACGACGACGGGCCGGCGCCGCGCGGTGACGCGTCGCCCGGCGCCGCCACCTTGACGACGGTCAACCCGGCACGGCGCCCGGGCGCTTAACATGATGCAACGCACAAAGGCGCGCGGGTGAAGGTGTTGGCCCGCGCCGGCCGGCCGTGCCACCCATAGGGGGTTCGATGGCGAGCGCTGCGACGTTCAACTACAAGGTGGTGCGCCAGTTCGCGATCATGACGATCGTGTGGGGCATCGTCGGGATGCTGGTCGGCGTCGTCATCGCCGCGCAGCTGATCTGGCCCGACCTCACCTACGGGATCCCGTGGCTCTCGTACGGCCGCCTGCGCCCGCTGCACACCAACGCGGTGATCTTCGCGTTCGGCGGCTCGGCGCTGTTCGCCTCGTCGTACTACTGCGTGCAGCGCACCTGCCAGGTGCGCCTGTTCTCCGACGCGCTCGCCGCGTTCACGTTCTGGGGATGGACGGCGGTCATCGTGCTCGCGGCGATCACGCTGCCGCTCGGCATCACGTCGTCGAAGGAATACGCGGAGCTGGAATGGCCGATCGACCTGCTGATCACGGCCGTCTGGGTGTCCTACGCGGTGGTGTTCTTCGGGACGATCGCGAAGCGCAAGACCCCGCACATCTACGTCGCCAACTGGTTCTTCGGCGGATTCATCCTCACCATCGCGCTGCTGCACGTGATCAACAGCGCCGAGATCCCGGTCACGCTGACCAAGTCGTACTCGGCGTACGCCGGCGTGCAGGACGCGATGGTCCAGTGGTGGTACGGCCACAACGCGGTCGGCTTCTTCCTGACCGCGGGCTTCCTCGGGATGATGTACTACTTCGTGCCGAAGCAGGCCGGGCGCCCGATCTACAGCTACCGCCTGTCGGTCGTGCACTTCTGGGCGCTGATCTTCACGTACATGTGGGCCGGCCCGCATCACCTGCACTACACGGCGCTGCCCGACTGGACGCAGTCGCTCGGCATGATCTTCTCGCTGATCCTGCTCGCGCCGTCCTGGGGCGGGATGATCAACGGCATCATGACGCTGTCGGGGGCCTGGCACAAGCTGCGCGACGACCCGATCCTCAAGTTCCTGATCGTGTCGCTGTCGTTCTACGGCATGAGCACGTTCGAGGGCCCGATGATGTCGATCAAGACCGTCAACGCGCTCTCCCACTACACCGACTGGACGATCGGCCACGTGCACTCGGGCGCGCTGGGCTGGGTGGCCTTCATCTCGATCGGCTCGATCTACTACATGATCCCGCGCATGTTCGGCAAGACCGAGATGTGGTCGACGCGGCTCATCACGGTGCACTTCTGGGTCGCCACGATCGGCGTGGTGCTGTACATCGCGGCGATGTGGATCGCCGGGGTGATGCAGGGCCTCATGTGGCGCGCGACCAACCCGGACGGCACGCTGACCTACGCGTTCGTCGAGAGCGTGAAGGCGACCTACCCGTTCTACGCGATCCGCTTCGTGGGCGGCCTGCTGTTCCTGTCGGGCATGCTCGTGATGGCCTGGAACACCTGGCGTACGGCGGCCGGCGCCACCGTCTACGACGCGCCGATCCCGGCGGCCGCCGCCGCGCACGCCTGAAGGCGAGGAGACGACCATGGCCTTCACCCACGAAACCATCGAGCGGAACCTGTTCTGGATGATCGTGCTCGTCGTCCTCGCGGTGAGCGTCGGCGGGCTCGTGCAGATCGTCCCGCTGTTCTTCCAGAAGTCGACCACCGAGCCGGTCGCCGGCCTCAAGCCCTACACGGCGCTGCAGCTCACCGGTCGCGACGTCTACATCCGCGAGGGCTGCAACAACTGCCACTCGCAGATGGTGCGGCCGTTCCGGGCGGAGACCGAGCGCTACGGCGCCTACTCGGTGGCGGGAGAGTTCGTCTACGACCACCCGTTCCTGTGGGGCAGCAAGCGCACGGGGCCGGACCTGAACCGCGTGGGCGGGCGCTACTCGGACGACTGGCACCGCGTGCACCTGCAGAACCCGCGCAACGTGGTGCCGGAATCGAACATGCCGGCCTACCCGTGGCTCGCGTCGGCACCGGCGGATGCGACGGACATCGCGGCGAAGATGCGGGCGCTGCGCCGCCTCGGCGTCCCCTACAGCGACGAGGACATCGGCAAGGGCCCGGCCGATCTCGCGGGCAAGACCGAGGAGGACGCGCTGGTCGCGTACCTGCAGAACCTCGGGCTCACGATGAAGAACGCGAGGTAGCGCCATGGATATCGTCTCGCTGCTCGGCAGCACGACGACGGTCGTCTCGTTCGTCGCGTTCATCGGCATCGTCGCGTGGGCGTACAGCGGCCGGCGCCGGCGCGCCTTCGACGAGGCGGCGCATGCGCCCTTCGCGCTGCCCGACGACGGCGACGCTTCCTCCCACCGGGCGCCTTCGAGCGAGCGTCGGCCATGAGCGACTTCACCTCCGGTTTCTGGAACGTCTGGGTCATCGCGCTCACGCTCGGCGGGATCGCGTTCTGCGCGTGGCTGCTGCTCAAGACGGGGAAGGGCGTCGCCCCGCCGGCGGAAGGCGGCAAGGTCGACACCACCGGCCACGTCTGGGACGAGGACCTGAAGGAGTACAACAACCCGCTGCCCAAGTGGTGGGCGAACCTGTTCTGGATCACGATCGTCTTCGCGATCGTCTACCTGATCCTGTACCCGGGGCTCGGCACGTTCAAGGGCGTGCTCGGCTGGTCGTCGACCGGCCAGTACGAGAAGGAGCGCAGCGACGTCGACGCGCGCGTGAAGCCGCTCTACGACAAGTACGCGGCGCTCGCCATCGACAAGGTGGCGGCCGATCCCGAGGCGCGCGCGATGGGCGAGCGGCTGTTCCTCAACAACTGCGCGCAGTGCCACGGCTCGGACGCCGGCGGCAGCAAGGGCTTTCCCAGCCTGCGCGACACCGATTGGCTCTACGGCGGTGATCCGGAGACGATCAAGGCGTCGATCACCAATGG
>DASTCK010000381.1:0-9956 GCA_035711225.1 Casimicrobiaceae bacterium | reverse complement strand
CACCGAGCGGTCCTCCCGCAGCGCCTTGGCGATGCGCGAGGCGACGGCATCGTCGACGGGGCCCGGCGTCGCCAGTTCGAGCGCGCCGGTGCGCGTCGTGCCGGTCAGCGCGAGCGGCGTTCCGGCGAGGCGCTCGAGCTTCGCGTGCATGGCGTCGGGAAGCGTCCCGCGCGTGGCGGACTGCGGGTGCAGCATCACGCGCACGCCCGACACGGTGCCGGCGGCGGCAGGAACGGCCAGCGCCGAGAGGACGAGGGCGGCGGCGAGCGCGAGCTGCGCGGGACGCAACAGGCGGCGGACGGGTGCGAGCATGGCGGACTCCTTCGTTCGGCGCTCATGCCGGGGACGCGCGCCGAGCCGCTGGCCGATGCAAGATCGGTGCCACGACGGCCCATCCGCCAGCGGGCGAGGGGCGCCGCGCCGATGGTACGGGAAGCCGGCCCGCGCCGTCTTCGTCAGGACGCCTTGGCGGCGAGGTCTCGCACGAGGGCCGGACGAAAAGGCGACAGTGCCTGCACCATCTGGACGAACACCTTGGGATTGGCGGCGATGACCTGCCCGCCGTACAGGTAGTCGCCCTCGCCGGCGAGGTCGCCGATGAGGCCGCCCGCCTCGAGCACGAGGAGGCTGCCGGCGGCGACGTCCCAGGGATTGAGGCCCACCTCGAAGAAGCCGTCGTAGTTGCCGGCCGCGACGTAGGCGAGGTCGAGCGCCGCGGCGCCGGGGCGGCGCAGCCCGGCGGTGTGCGTGATCATCTCGCGCATCATCGCGAGGTACGCGTCGAGGTAGCTGCCGTCGCGGAACGGGAAGCCGGTGCCGATCAGGCAATCGCGCAGGTGCTGCCGCTTGCTCACGCGGATGCGGCGGTCGTTCAGGAAGGCGCCGCGGCCGCGCGTCGCCGTGAACAGGTCGTTGCGCACCGGGTCGTAGATGACGCCCTGCGTCACGACGCCGCGGTGCGCGAGCGCGATCGACACGCAGTACTGCGGGAAGCCGTGCAGGAAGTTGGTCGTGCCGTCGAGCGGGTCGATGATCCACACGTGCTCGGCGGCCGCGTTCTCGCCCTTCGCGGTGCCTTCCTCGGCGAGGATCGCGTGCCCGGGATAGGCGCCGAGCAGCGTGTCGACGATCGCGGCCTCCGCCGCGTGGTCGATCTCGCTCACGAAGTCCTTGGGACCCTTCGCGCTGACCTTGAGCAGGTCGAGGTCGCGGGCGCCGCGGTTGATGATGTTGCCGGCGCGGCGGGCCGCCTTGACGGCCGTCGTGAGCATCGGATGCATGGCGGCAGGGTGCGCGGAAATCGCGCGAAAGAGCGTCGACCCCGTTATTCTACGCGCCTCGACCTCGAGGCCCTTCACCCAGCGTGGACCCGCTCGATCGCGTGCGCGTCGTGCTCGTCGCGACGACCCATCCCGGGAACATCGGCGCCGCGGCGCGCGCGATGCTCGCGATGGGCGTCGCGCGGCTGTGGCTCGTCGCGCCGGCGCGCTTTCCCGACCCCGACGCGGTGGCGCGCGCCGCCGGCGCGACGGCGGTGCTCGACGGTGCGCGCGTGGTCGCGACGCTGGACGAGGCGCTCGCCGGCGTCGCCTGCTCGATCGGCTACACGGCGCGCGCGCGCGAGTTCGCCGGCGACGTGCGCTCCGCGCGCGACGCGGCGGGCTTCGCGATCGCGTCGGCGCGTGCCGGGCGCGAGGTCGCGCTCGTGTTCGGCACCGAGATGTCGGGGCTCGCCAACGACGACCTCGCGCGCTGCACGACGGCGGCGACGATCCCCGCGAATCCGGGCTTCGGCTCGCTCAACCTCGCGGCCGCGGTCCAGGTGGCTGCCTACGAGCTGCGCGTCGCCGCGCACGGCGATGCGGTCTGGCGCGCGCCGCGCTTCGCGCCTGCGACGGGCGAGGCGATCGCGAGCCTGCACGCGCACGCGGAGCGGACGTTCGTCGCGATGCGCTTCCTGCACCCGGAGATGCCCCGGCGCCTGATGCCGAGGCTTCGGCGGCTGTTCGCGCGCGCGGGGCTCGAGCGCGAGGAGGTGAACATCCTGCGCGGCATTCTCGCGCGCATCGACCAGCTCATCGAGCGCGCCCGATGAGCGCGCGGCCCGGCGCCTTCCGCTCGCTCGTCGCGCTCGCGCGGCGCCCGAAGGCGCCGATCGCGGACGATCGCGCCGCCGGCGACCTCGCTTGCCGCAACTGCGGCGCGGAGGCGCCCGGGACCTATTGCCCGGCGTGCGGCCAGGAGACGTCGCTCAGGCTGCCGAAGGCGACGACGTTCCTGCGCGAGGCCGCGGGGCGCTACGTGGCGCTCGACGGTCGCATGTGGCGGACGCTCTTCGCGCTCGCGTTCCGCCCCGGCTTCCTGACCCGCGAATACCTGGCCGGGCGCCGCAAGCGTTACGTCCGGCCAGCCCGCCTCGTGCTCGTGCTGGCGATCGTGCTGTTCGCGGTCGCGCGCTGGTTCGCCGAGCCGACCGGCCTCGTGCGTGTCGGCGCGAAGCCGCCCGCCGACGCGCCGTCGAAAGCCGCGGTCGTCGAGATGGACAACGAGCCGATCACGATCGGGGTCGGGTCGAGCGGCGTCATGTTCGATCCCGCGCTCAACGTCCGGCTCACGGGCTCGGGCCTGCCGTTCGCCGATCGCTTCGAGCGGCACGTCGAGAGCTTCAACCGCCTCGACCGCGACCAGAAGGTGCGCGAGATCGTCGGCGGCATGCTGCGCTACGGCCCTTACGCGCTCATCGCGATGCTCCCGGCGTTCGCGCTCCTCGTGCAGCTGCTCTACACCGGCCGCGCGCGGCGCTACCCCGATCGCCCGCGCCGCTACGCCGAGCACCTCGTCTACGGCGCGCACAGCCACGCCTTCGTCGCGCTCGCGGTGGCGTCGATGATCGTCGTGCCGTGGGCGCCCGTCGCCACGGTGATCGCCCTATGGGCCGTGGCCTACCTGTTCGCCTCGATGCACGCCGTGTACGGCGGTCGCTGGAGCGGGACGATCCTGCGCGGTCTCGTGGTGACGACCGTGTACGCGGTGCTCTTCGTCGTGGCGGTGCTGAGCCTGCTCGTCGCCGCGATCCTGTTCCGCTAGGACCCGGCGGCGCGAACGACCGCGCCCGGGCGATGGGGCGCGGCTCACCGATGGACGGCCGCAGCCCCCTCGGGCGCGAGCGCGAAACGCGCGATCACGTGTGACCCTCGAGCCACGCGAGGATGTCGCGCGTGACGGTGTCGCGAACGTCGTCGAGCAGCAGGTGGTGCCACGCCTCGGGATAGGTCTTCAGCACCTTGTCCCGCGACCCCGCGAGCGCGTGCAGCGCGATCGTCCCGTCGGGCGGCACGATGCGGTCGGCGAGCCCGTGCAGCATCAGCATCGGCAGCGCGAGGTCGTCCGCGCGGCGCATGACGCGCTCGATGCCCGCCAGCGTCGCGGCGCCGAGCGCGGGCGTGATGCGGCCGATCTGCATCAGCGGGTCGTCGAGGTAGGCGGCGAGCGAGGCGGGGTCGTGCGCGAGCGCTGCGACGTCGAACCCCGGACGCAGCCTGACGCGGGGCGCGAGCGCCGCGATCAGCGGGGTCAGCCGGCGCAGCGTCGACGACGCAGCGCTGCTGTCGAGCGCAGGCGAGCCGGCGACGACGCCTGCCAGCGAGTCGTGGGGATCGAGCGTCGCGGCGAGCGCGATCAGGCCGCCCAGGCTCGCGCCGATCACGAAGACCGGCCGGCCTTCCGCCTCGTCCGCCGCCAGCGCGATCGCGCGCGCGACGTCGTCCTCGAGCGTTGCGAAGTCGCGCGCGTAGAGCCTGGCGCCCTGCGAGGCACCGTGCCCCCGCAGGTCGAACGCGAGCACGCCGAAGCCGCGGGCGGCGAGCGCTTCGTAGAACGGTGGGTACGGCCGGGCCCGCCGATGCTCGCCCAGGCCGTGCACGAACACCACCTGGGCGCGCAGCGTTGCGGCCGGCGCCCCGCGCTCGGCGGAGAGGAAGATGCCTCCCGACGCGGGGATCGTTCGCGTGAGGCCCATCGCCTAGTTTCGCGAGGACGAGCGTGCGCGCCGCGCCGCCCGCACGGCGGTCAGGCGATGACGCGCACCAGCCACAGCGAGATCACCGGGAACAGGAGCAGCAGCGTGACGCGCACCGCGTCCGACACGAGGAACGGCACGACGCCGCGGTAGGTTTCCGCCATCGGCACGTCCCGCGCCATGCCGTTGACGACGTACACGTTGAGGCCCACCGGCGGCGCGATCAGCCCGATCTCGACCACCATCAGCACCAGGATGCCGAACCAGATCGCCTTCTCGGTGGGATTGAGCCCGAACAGCTCGAGGCCCATCACGGCCGGGAAGATCACCGGGATCGTGAGCAGGATCATCGACAGCTCGTCCATCACGCAGCCGAGCACGATGTAGAAGGCGAGGATCGCGACGACGACGAGCAGCGGCGGCAGGCCCATCGTCGCGATCGTTTCCGCGAGCGCGGCCGGAAGCTGCGACAGCGCGAGCGCGGAGTTGAGCATGTCGGCCCCGACGAAGATCATGAAGATCATGCCGGAAGTCTCGGCGGTGGCGAGGAACGCGCGCTTGATCCCGGCGAGGTCGAGCTCCCGCATCGCCAGCCCCGCGACGAACGTCGAGACCGCGCCGACGGCGGCGCCCTCGGTCGGCGTGAAGACGCCCCCGTAGATGCCGCCGAACACGACGAGGAAGATCGCCGCGACCGGCCAGACGCCGCGCAGCGTCGTCAGGCGCTCCGACCACGGATGGCGCGGCTGCGCCGGGCCCTGGTCGGGGTGGATCCGCACGATGACGCCGATCGCGACGAGGTAGCCGAACGCGGCGATGATGCCCGGGACCATCGCGGCGGCGAACAGCTTCGCGATGTTCTGCTCGGTCAGGATCGCGTAGACGACGAGCACGACCGAGGGCGGGATCAGGATGCCGAGCGTGCCGCCCGCAGCGAGCGTCGCCGTCGAGAGCCGGCCCGAGTAGTTGTACGCCTTCATCTCGGGCAGCGCGACCTGCGCGACGGTGGCCGCCGTGGCGACCGACGAGCCGCAGATCGCGCCGAACGCCGCGCACGCGAGCACCGCCGCCATCGCGAGCCCGCCGCGGAAATGCCCGACGAACGACGCGGCGGCGCGGAACAGCGCGCGCGACAGCCCGCCCTGCGTGGCGAACTGGCCCATCAGCAGGAACAGCGGGATCACCGACAGGTCGTAGACCGAGAAGCGGGCGTAGAGCGCGCCCTTGAGGTGGGCCAGGAGCGGAAGCATCCCGGAGAGCGCGACGTAGCCGAGCGCGCCCGGCACGAACATCGCGATCGCGATCGGGACGCGGATCGCCATCAGCACGAGCATCGCGCCGAACAGGATCGCGCCGACCAGGAGCGGGCTCAACGCAACGCCTTGCGGACGTGATCGAGCGCGTTGGACAGCGCGGCGAGGGCGGTGAGCGCGATGCCGGGGACCATCGCCGCGTAGGCGATCCACAGCGGCCAGCCGAGGATCGTCGTCGTCTCGCCGGCCTCGCGCATCGCCAGCGTGCCCGCGGAGAGACGCCACGCCAGGAGCGTCATCACGAGTGCCAGCAGCAGCGCACCCGCGGCATCGAGCCAGGCCCGCTTCGCCGGCGCCGAGCGCACCGTGAAGAAGTCCACGATGATGTTCGCCGTGCGCATCTGCGTGATGGGGAGGCACAGCGAGACGAACACGGCGCCACCGAGCTGCACCAGCTCGTAGTCGCCCTGCAGCGGCCTCGACCACAGCGCGCGGCTCACGATCGAGCCGACCGACAGGATCGCGATCACGACGAAGATCGCGCCGCCCAGGTACGCGAAGCCCTCCGCGGCCGCGAGGAGCCAGCCGCGCCGCGGCCCGTGTTCGGGGAGCATGGGAGGGGACGCCGGCGCGGGCGCGCCTGTCGGCCGCGCGCCCGCGGGCGTCGCGGCGTCCGCTATTTCGCGACCTCGTACTTCTTGATGAGGTCGCGCGCGCTCTGAAGCAGCATCCTGCCGTCGTTGCCCTTCGCGGTGACGTCCTTCACCCATTCCTCGTCGAGGTTCGCCGTGGCTTTCTCCCAGTTGGCGAGCTCGGAGGCCGGGACCGTGTAGAACACGTTGCCGCGCTCGACGGCGAGCTTGCGCGCCGGGGGCGCCGACGCGTCCCACTGCTTGCCGAACGCCCGGGCCGCCTCGAGGCCGGAATTGGCGTCGATCACCTTCTTCAGGTCCGGCGGCAGGCTGTCGTACTTCGCCTGGTTCATCGCGAGCGTGAACACCGCCGTGTACAGCGCTCGCATCTTGGGGTCGGTCTCGCTGTCGTACTTGGAGAGCTCGTGCGCCTTGATCGACGGGATCACCTCCCACGGCAGCAGGTAGCCGTCGACCACGCCCTTCGACAGCGCGTCGGCGAGCGCGGGCAGCGGCATGGCGACCGGCGTCGCGCCGAGCGCCCCGAGGAGCTTGTTGGTCTGCCGCGTCGGCGCGCGCATCTTGAGGCCCTTGAAGTCGGCCATCGTCTTCACCTGCTTCTCGCGCGTGTGCACGTAGCCGTTGTCGTGCACGTTGACGACGAGCATGTGGATGCCGGGAAATTCCTTGCGCGCGTACTTGTCGAAGTACTCCCACGCGGCCTGGCTCGTCGCCTCGGCGGACGCGGACATGAACGGCAGCTCGAACACCTCCATCAGCGGGAAGCGCCCGGACGTGTAGCCGGGCAGCGTCCACACGATGTCGGCCACGCCGTCCTTCGCCTGGTCGATGAGCTGCGGCGGCGCGCCGCCGAGCTGCATCGCCGGATAGATCTGGCACTTGAGGCGGTTGCCGGAGTCCTTCGCGATCTTGTCGCACCACGGGACGAGGAGCGTCGAGGGCGGCATGGCGGTCGGCGCCCAGAAATGATGGACCTTGAGCGTGATCTCCTGCGCGAGCGCGGGAAGGGCGGCGAGCGCGAGCGCCGCGGCGGCGAGGCTACGAAGCGACATGGGAAGGTTCCTCCGAGGGCGCCGTCCGGATTCGCTGCCCGGACGGCTTGGCGCGGGCAGTGTAGCGGAAGGGCGAAAGGCGGCGATAGGCGATGGCCGGCAGGCGACAGGCGACAGGCGACAGGCGATAGGCGATAGGCGATAGGCGATAGGCGATAGGCGATAGGACCCCGAGGCTGCCCCACGGCCGATGATTCGCGCAACGCTGGGGGGGGGGGTTCTCCTATCGCCCATCGCCTATTGCCCATCGCCGCAATAGTTGAGTGATTCCCTCGGGTATGCAAGAATGACCCCATGTTCGACCGCCTCCGCGAAGACATCGCCGTCGTGTTCGAGCGCGACCCGGCGGCCCGCACCCGTTGGGAAGTGCTCACCTGCTACCCGGGCCTGCACGCGCTGGCGTGGCACCGGGCGGTCGCGCACCCGCTGTGGACCCACGGATTCAAGTGGCTGGCGCGCGTCATCTCCCACCTCGGACGGTGGCTGACCGGCATCGAGATCCACCCGGGGGCGACGATCGGCCGTCGGGTGTTCATCGACCACGGGATGGGCATCGTGATCGGCGAGACGGCCGAGATCGGCGACGACACGACCCTCTACCACGGGGTGACGCTGGGCGGGACCTCGTGGAACAAGGGCAAGCGCCATCCGACGCTCGGGCGCAATGTCGTGGTCGGGGCGGGGGCCAAGATCCTGGGGCCGATCACCGTCGGCGACGACGCCAAGGTCGGCTCGAACGCCGTGGTCGTGAGGGACGTGCCGCCCGGAGCGACCGCGGTCGGGATCCCGGCGCGGATCCACACGGCCGAGGACGCCGAGCGCCGCGAGCAGCAGGCGAGCCGGATCGGCTTCTCGGCCTACGCGATCGGCAAGGAGCTGGACGACCCGCTCGTCCAGGCGATCCACAAGCTGCTCGAGCACGCGGCGGCGACGGACGCCCGGCTCGACCGGCTGGTCGAGCACCTCAAGGAGGGAGGCGTCGAGCTGGGCGACGACCGCGCGGTCGCCGACGGGTTCGATCCCAAGCAGATCGACCGGACGCTCGGGTGAACTTTCGGGCTGTATAGTTGACTAAATCATTCGGGAATCGTAGGATGCTGATTGTCCGGGGAAATTCCCCGGCTGTCCGCATGGACAACGCAGGGCAGGGCCACGCTCCGGGTTCCCGGGAGCGGCCCTCCACCGACGCAAGGGTCAACTCATGCGACTGACTACCAAGGGTCGATTCGCGGTCACCGCGATGATCGACGTCGCGATGCACGGGGAAGGCGGGCCGGTCACGCTGTCGGCCGTCTCCGAGCGCCAGAAGATCTCGCTGTCGTACCTCGAGCAGCTGTTCGGCAAGCTGCGCCGCCACGGGCTCGTCGAGAGCGTGCGCGGGCCGGGGGGCGGCTACAACCTCGCACGTCCGGCCGAGGCGGTGTCGGTCGCGGACGTCATCCTCGCGGTCGACGAGCCGATCGACGCGACGCAGTGCGGCGGCCGCGAGAACTGCCTCGACGATCGACGCTGCATGACGCACGAGTTGTGGGCGGGCCTCAATGCCCACATCTTCAGCTACCTGCGCTCCGTGACGCTGGCGGAGCTGGTGCGCCAGCAGAACGTGCCGGCGAATGGCACGGTCGTGATGCACGACCACCGGCCGCCGAGCGCACGCCCGACCGAACCCGTCACCGCGTAAGCCCCGGACGCGAGCTCCCATGAAATTTCCGATCTACCTCGACTACTCGGCCACGACGCCGGTCGACCCGCGCGTCGCGCAAGCGATGATCCCGTGGCTCACCGAGCACTTCGGGAACCCGGCGTCGCGCTCGCACGCGTACGGCTGGGAGGCGGAAGCGGCCGTCGAGCAGGCGCGCGAGCACGTCGCCGCGCTCGTCAACGCCGACCCGCGCGAGATCGTGTGGACGTCCGGCGCGACCGAGTCGATCAACCTCGCGCTCAAGGGCGCGGCGGGCTTCTACAAGGACAAGGGCAGGCACATCGTCACCGTGAAGACCGAGCACAAGGCGACGCTCGACACGGTGCGCGAGCTCGAGCGCCAGGGGTTCGAGGCGACCTACCTCGACGTCGACGCAGAAGGGATGGTGCCGATCGCCGCGTTCGAGGCGGCGCTGCGCCCGGACACGATCGTCGCGTCGGTGATGATGGTCAACAACGAGATCGGCGTCGTGCAGGACGTCGCGGCGATGGGCGAGATCTGCCGCAAGCGCGGCATCGTCTTCCACGTCGACGCGGCGCAGGCGACCGGCAAGGTGCCCGTCGACCTGGCCGCGCTCAAGGTCGACCTGATGAGCTTCTCGGCGCACAAGACCTACGGGCCGAAGGGCGTCGGCGCGCTGTTCGTGCGACGCAAGCCGCGCGTGCGCATCGAGGCGCAGATGCACGGCGGCGGCCACGAGCGCGGCATGCGCTCGGGTACGCTCCCGACGCACCAGATCGTCGGCATGGGCGAAGCGTTCCGGATCGCGAAGCTCGAGATGGCCGAGGAAGCCGAGCGCATCCGCGCGCTGCGCGACCGGCTCCTGAAGGGGCTGTCGGAGATCGACGAGGTCTACGTCAACGGCGACCTGAAGCGGCGCGTGCCGCACAATTTGAACGTGAGCTTCAACTTCGTCGAGGGCGAGAGCCTGATCATGGCGATCAAGGACGTCGCCGTGTCGTCGGGGTCGGCGTGCACGTCGGCATCGCTCGAGCCGTCGTACGTGCTGCGGGCGCTCGGCCGCAGCGACGAGCTCGCGCACAGTTCGATCCGCTTCACCGTCGGCCGCTTCACGACCGAAGAGGAGATCGATTTCACCGTCGACCTCGTGCGCGGGAAGATCGCGAAATTGCGGGAATTGTCCCCACTTTGGGAGATGCACCAGGAAGGCATCGATCTCGACACGGTGCAATGGGCGGCGCATTGATGCGCAGGCGGGGCGCTGGGGCAAGGACGACCGCGCCGATTCTGCAGACGTCCGGATCGTCGCGCTCGTCC
>DASTCK010000380.1:0-9882 GCA_035711225.1 Casimicrobiaceae bacterium | reverse complement strand
CGGGGGGATCGCGCCCGACGGGCCGCCCCGAGGGCGTTCCGCCCCTTGGTGGGAGGCGGCCGCAGGCCGCCACGGGGGGATCACACCCCCCCTCAGTTGCACCCACAGCCGCCCCCGCCGACGCCGTAGCCGCCGCTCGCCGCTTCCTTGCTCTGGTAGACGTGCTCCTGGTATTTCGCCTCGAGCCGTTCGGCCGGGGCATCGAATTGCATCGCCGGCTTCGCGAGCTCGCCCTTCTCCCACGGCTTGGGCGGCGCGAACGCGCAGCCGGCGAGCGACGCCACGACGACGAAGAGCGCGATCCGCACGCTCATTTCGCGTCGAGCGCCGCCTTGATGCGCGCCTCGAGCGTCGCCTTCGCGTCCTCGCGGAAGCCGCTGTCGACGGCGACGATGCGCCCGGCCCGGTCGACGAGGTAGGAGGTCGGCATGCCCTTGACGTCGTAGGCGGACGCCACGCTGCCCGCCGGATCGTAGACGATCGTGAACGCGCCGGGCGTGTGCATCAGGAATTTCTGCGCGTCGTCGCGCTTCCTGTCGACGTTCACGGCGACGACCGTCAGGCCGCCGTCGCCGTACTTGCGTTGCATCTCCCCCATCCACGGGAACGAGCGGCGGCACGGGCCGCACCACGACGCCCAGAAGTCGACGTACACGACGCGGCCCTTGAACTGGTCGAGCGCGACCGCCGTGCCGTTCGCCTCGGGGAGCGCGAACGCCGGCGCCACCTCGCCCGGTTGCGCGGCGAGCGCGGACCCGGCGGTGAGGCAGGCGGCGACGAGCACGGCGCGGATGAGGCGGGGCATGGTGCGGTCAACAGAGCCGGGGCGAGGTTCGTTCCGGGGCGGCCCCGCATTATGCCATTGTCATTGGCTCCGGGCGAGCGGCGCCCGCCCCGCGCCCGTCCCGCGGCCAGGCGCCGCCGCTCATGCGTTGAGCTTGTCGATCAGCGCGGCGAGCTTCGCCGGCACGTCGGTGCGCTTGATGCGCTCGATCAGCGGCTTGGTCGCCGCGACATCGGACCCCAGCACGCGCTGCTTGATCGTGGGCACATGCGCCGGGTGCATCGAGAAGTCGCGCAGCCCCAGTCCGAGCAGCAGGCGCGTCATCGACACCTCGCCCGCCATCTCGCCGCACACCGCGATCGGGATCTTCGACTTGTTCGCCGCGCCGATGGCGAGCGCCAGGAGCTTGATGATCGCCGGGTGCAGCGGATCGTAGAGGTGCGACACCGACTCGTCCGAGCGGTCGACCGCCAGCGTGTACTGGATCAGGTCGTTGGTGCCGATCGACAGGAAATCGAGACGCGACAGGAAGCCTCCCATCGCGAGCACCGCGGCCGGGATCTCGATCATGCCGCCGATCGGCACCTCCGGGTCGAAGGGCTCGTCCTGCTCGCGCAGGCTCTCCCTGGCCTGGTCGATCATCGCGATCGTCTGGTCGATCTCGGCGACCGAGGCGAGCATCGGGATCAGGATGCGGACCTTGCCGTAGTGCGAGGCGCGCAGGATCGCGCGGAGCTGCGTGAGGAACAGCCTGGGCTCGGCGAGGCAGAAGCGCACCGCGCGGAGACCGAGCGCCGGATTCGGCGCGACGCGCGCGAGGCCGTCGAGGCCCTCCTTGTGCTTGTCGGCGCCGAGGTCGAACGTGCGGATCGTGAGCGGCTTGCCGGCGAGCCCCGCGGCCACGGCGCGGTAGGCCTCGAACTGCTCGTCCTCGCTCGGCAGCCCGTCGCGGTTCAGGAACAGGAACTCCGAGCGGAACAGCCCGACGCCGTTGGCGCCGCTGTCGAGGACCTGCGCGAGGTCGCCCGGCAGCTCGATGTTCGCGTTGAGCACGACGCGGTGGCCGTCGAGCGTCTCGGCCGGCTTGCCGCGCAGCCGCTTGAGCTTCTGGCGCTCGAGGTCGAACTCGCTCTGCTTCAGCCGGTACTCGGCGAGCACCGCGCGGTCCGGGTTGACGATGACGACGTGGTTGCTGCCGTCGACGATCAGCATCTCGCCGTCGCGGATCATCTGCCGCGCGTTGTGCGTGGCCACGACCGCGGGCACCGCGAGGCTCCGCGCCACGATCGCCGTGTGCGAGGTCACGCCGCCCAGGTCGGTCAGGAACGCGGCGAAGTGATGCTGCTTGAACTGGATGACGTCGGCCGGCGACAGGTCGTGTGCGACGAGGATCGTGCGCTCCTCGGCGATCGAGCTCGGCAGCGATCCGGGCTTGCCCATCAGGCGCTTCAGCACGCGCTCGACCACCTGCACGACGTCGGCTTTGCGCTCGCGCAGGTAGGGGTCCTCGATCTGGTCGAACTGGTCGATCAGGACGTTCATCTGCTGCGTGAGCGCCCACTCGGCGTTGCAGCGCTGCTCGGCGATGATGCGCTTGGGCGCCTCGGCGAGCGTCGGGTCGTTCAGGATCATCCAGTGGACGTCGAGGAACGCGCCGAACTCGCCGGGCACCTCGCCCGACCGCATCATCGTGTTGTGCAGCGCGGTCAGCTCCTTCTGGACCTCGTCGATGGCGAAGTCGAGGCGCGCGATCTCCTGGTCGACGCGCGTGGCGGGGACCGTGTAGTGCGCGACCTCGAGCGTGGCGTGCGAGACGAGCTGCGCACGGCCGATCGCGATGCCGCCGGAGACGCCGATGCCGTGGAGCGCGAACGTGATCACCGCGCGGCTCCGGATCCCCGGTACGACCCGGGGACCGAGCGGTACCGGGGTCGTGCCGCGTCGCGCGGGGAAGGCGTCGGATGCCTCCGCTTCACCTCCGGTCGCCGGGAGCGACCAGCACCGCCGACATCGCCTCGACGGCCGCCTGCTCGTCGGGCCCCTCGATCTCGAGTCGCACCGTCGCGCCGAACGCCGCGGCCAGCATCATCACCGCCATGATGCTGCGTGCGCTGGCGCGCCGCTCGCCGCAGCACAGCACGATCCGGCTCCGGAACCGGCCCGCGACCTTGACCACGCGCGCGGCGACGCGCGCATGCAACCCGTTGGTGTGGCGCAGCCTGATCTCGCGAACTTGCATCGGGACTCTCCTCGCTCGAATGGACAGGGCACCCCGGCCCGGAACGGACCGCGATCCCCTTATTGATCCATCCTGGAGCCGAAGGGTTCCATGACGATGACATTTCGTGGTCGCCTGCCTGACAGCGGGAGAGGCTCGCGCCGACGCCCGGAGCGGTGGAAGCGCACCCCGGCGGACCGCCGACGTAAGCGTTCACTGTCCTTCGCCGAAGCAGTCGGCGACGAGCGCGCACAGCGCATTCATCGCCTCGTCCTCGTCGGGGCCCGACGTCTCGAGCGTGACCTTCGATCCCTTGCCGGCGGCCAGCATCATCACGCCCATGATGCTCTTGGCGTTCACCCGGCGGCCGTTCCGCGCGATGTGGACGTCGCTCTGGAAGCGCGACGCGACCTGCGTCAGCTTCGCGGACGCGCGGGCGTGGAGCCCGAGCTTGTTGACGATCTCAAGCTCGCGTTGAGGCATAAGCCGGGTCGATCGCGATGTGCACGACGCCCTCGCAGCCGCCCGAGACCGCCTTGCGGATCAGCGTGTCCATGCCCTTCGCGCGATAGGTGAACGCGCGGACGAGCATCGGGAGGTTGACGCCGGCGATCCCTTCGATGCGACCCGGCGCGAGCAGCTTGTTCGCGAGGTTGGCCGGGGTCGCGCCGAAGATGTCCGTGAACACCAGCACGCCCTCGCCGGTGTCGAGGCGCTCCAGCGCGGCGCGCGCCGCGGGCAGGAGGTCGAGCGGGTCGTCGGTCCCCTTGACCGACATCGTCTCGAACTGCGCCGGCCGCGTGCCGAGCACGTGCGTCACCGCGCGCGCGAGGCTCTCGGAAAGCGTGTCGTGGGCGACGATCAGGATGCCGATCATGGAGGCGGCTCGCGCGCTCCTCCGCACGCGACGGCGCTCGCCGATGGTAGCACGCGGCCCCAGAGGGATTGCCGGGGCCGGCGAGCGCTTCCGAATGCGCGAAGGCCGGCGGGCGCCGGCCTTCGCACGACAACGCTAGTGCGTCGTTCGTCGACGCATCAGCCTCCCGGCTTGTCGCGACCGCGGTCGCGCTCGGCGCGACGGTCGGCCTCGCGTTCCTCGGGCGTCTTGCCGTCCGACTTGTCGGTGTCGCCCTTGCCGCGGCCCTTGCCCTGCGCCTGCTGCGGCTGAGTTTGCTGGGCGGGTTGAGGCGCGCGCTGCGCCTGCGGCTCGGGTTGCTGACGAGGCTGCGCCTGCGGCTGCGGTGGCATCGCGCGCGGCTGGGCCTGCGGTTGCCGGTCCGGCTCGCGCTGCTGCTGCGCCTGGGGCGACGTGACCGGCGCCTTCGCGGCGCGTTCCTCGCGGTCGTTGCCGCGGCCCTGGCCCATGCCGGGACCCTGCGGCGGCATCGCCGGGCGGCGCTCCTGTGCCGTCTCCGACGATGGCGGCGGCAGTGCGGGCGGTTGCGGCGTCACGCGTCGCTCGATCGCGGGAGCCGCGGCCTGCGGCCCTTCCGGACGGACCGTCGCCGTCGGCGGCGTCGCGCGCTCCGGCGGCATCGGCACGGACTGCGACGGTGCCACGCGTGCCGCGTTGTCACGGCCGCGGCCGCGATCGTCCGAGGCACCCCGCCCGTTCCCCTGCGGCATCGACTCGCGCGGCATCGCCTGCGACGGCGGCCCGCCTCGCGGCGTCACGTCCGCCGGCGCGGTGCGAGCGGTGGGCGGCGTCGGCGACGCGGCCTCGCGCTGCTGGCCGGGCGGGGCCTTGGCGGCCTCCTCGGCGCGCTGCTCGTTGCCCTTTCCCTTGCCGCGATCCTGCGCCTGGCGAGTCGCGTCGTCCGCCGGCGCGGTGCGAGCGGAGGGCGGCGTCGGCGTTGCGGCCTCGCGCTGCTGTCCGGACGGCGACTTGGCGGCCTCCTCGGCGCGTTCGTTGCCCTTGCCCTTGCCGCGATCTTCCGCCTGGCGAGCCGCGTCGGCCTGCGGCCCTCCCTTGTCGCTGGCGCGATCGCGCGCTTCGCGCGAGGCGGGCGGCGCGGGCTTGATCACCCGCACGTCGCGACCCGGCTGCGTCGAGGCGGTCGTCGCGGACGGTGCGGCGCCCGGCGCCGCTCCCGGCGCCGTGCCGGCCGTACGCGCATCGCGACGGTCGTCGCGCGGCGCGAGCGGCTTCACCTCGAACGGCTTGCCGCCACCGCTGGAGGCTTCCGCCTGGCGCTGCTCGAAGCGCGGCGCCGCGGCCGCGGGCGCGTTGACCGCGACCACGGGCTTGTTCGCGCGCTCGGCGCGAGGCGCGCGGTCGCCGCGGCCCGGCCGGCCGACGAGGCTCTGGCGCTCGGGGGCGACCGGTGCCGCACCGACGACGATGTTCGTGTTCGCGATCGCGACCTGCGCGGGTTGCATGCGGACCGCCGCCGCACGCACCGGCTGCGCGGCGACGAACACCTGCCTCGGCACGACGGTCACCGCGGCCGGCGCTTCGCGATACGCGTAGCGGATGTTGGTCACGTTGACGTTGGTCACGTTGACGTTGACGACCTGGTTCAGCACGACGGGGTCGCGCACGTAGGCCACGTTCACGCTGCGGCGATACTCGGGCGACGCCGTGTACCAGGGGATGTAGGGATCGCGGTAGCCGAGCGGGAACCATCCCACCGCGCCGCCGCCGACCGACACCGAGATGCCTAGGTTGTCCCCGCCGAAGAAGGCGACGAGCGCTGGCGCGTAGACGGGCGTCGCGACGCGATCGCCGGGCCACCAGCCCCAGCGCCCGCCGACCTGCACCCAGCGCCCGTAGTGGAAAGGCGCGAAGCCCCACGGCGCGTTGTCGACCCACGACCAGCCCCACGGCTCGACCCACACCCAGCGGCCGTCGCGGTACGGCGCCCAGTCGCCCGCGACGCTGCGCGGGAACCACACGTTGCCGTACTCGCCCGACGGCTGCCAGGCGCCGTAGTAGTCGAGGTCCTCGTAGCCGGTCATCTCGACCGAGACGTAGCGCGGCTCGCGCCAGCGCAGGTCGCGCGAGTACGCGAACTGGTCGAATGCGTCGCGCGGACGCGCGCGGCCGATCGTGTAGTAGCGGCCGTCCTGGTCGATCCGAGTCGACTCGCCGGAGGCGAGTTCGAAGCTCTCGCTCGGCGTGTAGATGCTGGCGCGCCCCATGCGCACGAGCACCGACGTGCGCCCGCTGTTGGGATCGACGTCGACGCGGACGTCCGACGCGGCGTTCAGCACGATCGCCGCGGCCGGCGTGTCGATCTCGGCGTCGCCCCCGCGGCCGCCGCGCGTGCGAACCTGCGCGCGACCCTGTTCGATCGACACCTGCAGCAGGCGGGCGTCGAGGTCGAGGATGTCGAGGCTCGTGCCGCCGTCGATGCGCAGCGCCGTCGAGCCCACGCGCAGCTCGGCGCGTCCGCCCTGATCGGCCCACAGGCGATCGCCGACCGTCAGCGGCCGGTTGACGAAGGCTTCGCCCCATTCGTCGGGAAGACCGGCGGGCGCGAGCGACACGCTGCCGGTCACGTAGCTCAGGCGCGCGGCGCGCGTCGGCGGATCGGCCCACGCGGACGGCGCGGCCAGCACGACGACGGCGGCGAGCGTGAGGAGCCCGGCGCGGATGCTCCGGTCGGTGAAAGCGGATACCTTCATGGCTTTCCTCGCGTTGCTTTTCTGGTGAAGGACGCCGGTGACAACGCGCATCGTGACGCGATCGATGACGCCTCGCCACCGCGCGGCGGTCGGGGTCGTCCGACAATCCGATTCGCGATGACCGACGCGGTCCGGAGCGTCGGCCGCGTGCAAGCGCTTGTTATCAGGCACGGATTAGCTCGCGGGCTGTGCTGCACAGCGGCGCGCTGCGAGGGTGCGGGAACCGCGGGGACAGCCGATTGCGGCGATGTCCGACACGCCGCGGGCACGGCGTGCCCGCCGGGGCTAGCGGCGGACGGTGCGCTCGAGCGCGTCGGCGAACATGCCCGCCACGTCGAATCCGGTCTGTTCGCTGATCTCGACGAAGCAGGTCGGGCTCGTGACGTTCACCTCGGTCAGGTGCTCGCCGATGATGTCCAGGCCGACGACCAGCAGCCCCTCGGCCCACAGCGCGGGGCCGAGCGCGTGCGCGATCTCGCGGTCGCGCGCGGTGAGCGGCCGCGCGACGCCGCGGCCACCCGCGGCCAGGTTGCCGCGCGTCTCGCCGGGCTTGGGAATGCGCGCGAGCGCGAACGGCACCGCCTCGCCGGCGATCAGGATCACGCGCTTGTCGCCGTCGCTGATCTCGCGCAGGTAACGCTGCGCCATGACCGTCCGCTCGCCCAGCCGGCTCACCGTCTCGACGATCGCGTTTCGGTTGGGATCGTCGGCGCGCACGCGGAACACGCCGGTGCCGCCCATGCCGTCGAGCGGCTTGACGATCGTGTCGCGGTGCTCGTCGATGAACGCGCCGACGAGCGCCATGTCGCGCGTGACGAGCGTCGGCGCGACGAACGCGCCGAACTTCGCGATCGCCATCTTCTCGTTGTGGTCGCGGATCGCGCGCGGCCGATTCCACACGCGCGCGCCCTCGGCTTCCGCGCGCTCGAGCAGGTAAGTCGAATAGACGTACTCGAGGTCGAAAGGCGGGTCCTTGCGCATGATCACCGCGTCGAGGTCCGCGAGGCGGCGGCGGCGCGGCTCCTGCGCGCGGTACCAGTCGTGGTCGTCGTCGCGGAGCGCGAGCTCGGCGGCGAGCGCGTCGGTGGTGCCGTCGCGCCACGCGATGTCGGGCTGCAGGATCGCGTGGACCCGGTGCCCGCGCCGCGCCAGCGCACGCATCATCGCGATGCTGGAGTCCTTGTACGCCTTCAGCTCGTCGAGCGGATCGACGATGAAGGCGACGTCCACGGAAGCGGGGGCAGGCATGCGACGCGCATTCTACGCGGCGGGACGGCGGGCGCGGGCCGCTAGCCCGACGCGAGGACGTGCAGGCGCCGCTGCAGCGCCAGCACGTCGTCGCCGGAAGGCACTCGCGCCGCGTACCAGTGCGGCTCGCCCCGCTCCCCGGTCAGCGACGGGAACTTCGCGCGGAAGCGCTGCGCGTAGCGCTCCCAGTCCCGGCCGAACCTTCCCTTCGACGCGTGCACGACGCCGAGGTCGCACGCGACCGCGAGCGCGTGGCCGGACAGGTGCGCGCGGTAGCTGAAGTCGAGGTCGTAGAGGTGGAAGCCGTCGAACGTCGCCGCATCGAACCCGACGCGCTGCGCCGCCTCGCGGCGGCACGCCATGAGCACGCCGTCGATCGCCTGCATGCCGGCGACCACCGGCGCGACGAGGCTCGAGAACGACGCTTCGAAATCCTCGTCGCCCGGCAGCCGGTGCGTCATCCATCCGTGGATGTGCGGATGGCCGGACCAGAATACCGCGGGGCCGGCGACGCGACTCGTGCCGGCGACTCCGACGACGTCGTGCCGCGTCAGGTGAAGCGCGAGCCGCCGCGCGGCATCGGGCGCGATCAGGTCGATGTCGTCGTGGCTGAACACGACGGCGTCGCCGCGCGAGCGCTCGAGCCCGCGCGCGTAGCCTTCGCACAGCGAGCGGGCGTCGCCGATCCGGATCACCTCGACGTCGAGACCCTCGAAGCGCGTCGACAGGGTGCGCGAGACCGACGCGAACTTCGCATCGTCGATGCTGCAGATCACGAACGAGAACGATCGCGGCGGCGGTCGCGCTCCCGCGGGAGCGAGGGGCAGCGGAGGCGACGCGCGATCGCGTGTGGCCGCCGCGAGGTCGACGAGCGCCTGCGTGGCCTCGAAGGCGCGGGGATCGCGATGGACGATGTCGCGCCACAGCTGCGCCGCGAGGTCGGTGTCTCCGGCTTCGGCGAGCGTCTTCCCGAGCGCGACCGCGTGGGGGCCGAGCGACGCGCCCCGCGAGGCCGCGCGGCGCCACGCCGCGAGGGCGAGCGTGCTGTCGCCCGCGGCGTGCCACGCGTTGCCGGCGTTGAAGGCGCAGGCCGCGCCGCCACCGAGCCGTTCCGCCGTCTCGTAGCTGCGCGCGGCCCCCGCGGCATCGCCCATCCGCACGGCGGCCTGACCGTCGAGCTGGTGCGCCTCGCTGGATCCCGGCTCCCGCGCGATCCACTCCTGCGCGGCCTCGCGAGCCTCGGCGTAGCGCCGCTCGCGCCAGGCTGCGAGCGCGCGCTCGCGCGGCGCCGCGTCGCCGCTCACGCTCGGACCGGACGCGTCACGGGCCGGCGAGCCATTCGGCCGCGGCGTCGCACTCGGCATAGCCGAAGTGGCGGACCTCCGCGTGCACGAACAGCTTCGCGATCTGCGGCGCGATCGTGAGGAACGTGCTGTCGGACGCGATGGCGAGGCGACGGATCTTCTGGACGTGGGTTCGCACGAAGCCCACGTGGCCGAGGAACGCCGCGAAGTTCTCCCAGCCGGGAAAGGTCTTGGCGTGGATCAGGAGCCCGCGGAGCCCGCCGTGCTCCGCGATCCACGGGTCGACCTCGGCGGCGACCGCCGCGAAGTCGGCCGCGGACAGCGGGCCCGACGGCGCGAGCGTCAGGACCCCCGTGTCGCGCGAGAGCTGGTGGGCTAGCATCGGGACGGGAAAGGGCCGTTTGCCGTCCACTATAGCGCCGTCGCCCGGCGGGCGCGCAAGCGTCGCCTCGGCTGCGCGGCCGAAGGTCGCCGTGGACGGGGCGTCTACAATCCACGCCGTGGAGTCCCGCTACGCGATCGACGCCGACATCGCCGGCGCATCGACGCTCTCCCCCGCCTTCTACCGTGACGACGCCGCGTTCGACGCCGCGCGCGAGCGCGTGTTCGCGCGAAGCTGGCAGTGGCTGGGCAGTCTCGACGACGTCGCGGAGCCGAGGTCGCTCGCGCCGCGCGAGTTGCTTGCGGGCCTCCTCGACGAG
>DASTCK010000379.1:0-2200 GCA_035711225.1 Casimicrobiaceae bacterium | reverse complement strand
CGTCGAGTCCGCCGGCGGCGGCGGGTGGGGGCCGCCGTCGAAGCGGCGCGCCGAGGCGCGGGCGAGCGACCTCGCCAACGGCTTCGTCACCCGCGCCAAGCGCCGCCCGCGTGGCTGACGATCTGCTCGGCCTCGCGCGCGACCGCACGCGTCTGAACCATTTTTGGCAGTACCTCGGCATCGACGTGGTCGACGTGCGCGAGGGGTGGGCGCGGCTGCGCGTCCGCGTGCGTGACGAGCTTCGCAACGCGCCCGGCGCTCCCGTGCACGGCGCGGTGTACGCGGCGCTGGTGGATGCCGCCGTCGGCTGCGCGCTGTCGACGGTGAACGAAGCCTCGGGCGGCGGTGTGGGCCAGACGACGCTCGACCTCAACGTGACGTATCTTGCCGCCGCGCGCGGTCCTGAAATCTACGCCGAGGGCACGCTCCTCAAGCGCGGCCGCACCATCGCCTTCGGCGACGTGCGCGTCACCGATGCCGACGGCACGCCGGTCGCCGTCGGCCGCGCGACGTACATGGTCCTCGCGCCGCGCAATTGACCGACATGGGTCCCGAATGTTGTGCGGTCGACACGCTGTGGCGCCTCGTTTAGACTCCGGCTACTCGGACGCAACGGCTCCAAAGGAGGAGCGCGAATGGATTCCCGGTTGAGGAACCTGGCAGATCAGCTCGCGGCGGGCCTGATGGCGCGCCGCGAGTTCTTGCGTAAGGCGGCCGTCATCACGGGCGGCACGGCGGCCGGCCTCGACGTCCTGCGCAAGATGGCGCACGCGCAGAGCGGCCCGAAGCTGAGGGTGTGGCTCTTCAAGAGCTACGTCACCGCCGGCAACGACATCCTGGCCAAGCAGGTGGAGAACTGGGCGGCCGAGCGCAAGGTCCAGATCGAGTTCGACTGGGCCACGTTCGGCGACCGCGAGCAGAAGTTCGTCGCCGCCATCGAGGCGGGCAATCCCCCGGACATCGCCGAGATGAACTACCAGGGGCCGATGCGCTATCGCCCGGCGCTGCGTGACGTGACCGCGCTCGCCAAGGACATCGCCGGGGCCCGCGGTGGCCTGCTGCCGTATGCCGACCGTGTCGTACAGGTCAACGGCCAGTACTTCGCCGTCGCACGACTGGCCTTCGGCGGCGGTCTCCACGTCCGCAAGGATCTGATCGAGGAAAAAGGCCTGAAGATGCCGAAGGTCTACGATCCCGACGTCGTCGACGTCGCGAAGAAGACCCAGGACCCGTCCAAAGATCTCTGGGGCTTCGGGCAGACGCTGAACCGCTCCGACGACGCGCGCGGCTTTTTGCAGAACCTGCTCTGGGATTACGGCGGCAGCGTCTGGGACAAGGACGGCAAGCCCGCGCTGGCTACGTCGAATCTCAAGGCGAACATCGCCGCCATGCAGTTCGCCGTCGACACCATCCAGAAGCACAAGATCCAGCCGCCCGGCGTCATGGGCTGGACCGACTTGCACAACAACGAGGCCTTTATGGCCGGCAAGCTGGTCATGACCAACAATGGCGCCAGCCTCTACTACGCGATGGGCGCCAAGAAGAACCCGCTGTACGAAAAGACCCAGGTGATCCTCACGCCGGGCGGGCCGGCCGGCTCGTTTTTCTTCGCGGGTGCCTATAACTGGGGGCTGTTCAAGGCGAGCAAGCACGCCGAGCTCTGTGACGACCTCGTGCGCTGGGTCGAGGACGAGAAGCGCTTCGAGGAATACATGAAGGCGTGCAGCGGCCAGGCCGGTCCCGTGTACAAGGCGCGGGCCGATCACCCGTACTGGAAGACGAACCCGAATTTCGAGGGCATGAAGGAAAACATCTTGCGCTCCGTGTGGCCCGGCTACCCCGGCCCGATCACACCCGCGGCCATCGAGGTCGAGGCGCAGTACATCCTGGCCGACATGGGCGGCCGCATCGTCACCGGCGGCCTGTCGATCGACGCGGCGCTGAAGGAAGCGCACAAGCGCGTCGACGACATCTATCGCATTCGCAGTCGCGGCTGAGGACAGGAGAGCGGAAGGTGTCCGTTCCGGCGGCGTCACTGCCCACCAAGGCGGCCGTCAATGGTGGCCTGGCGCTTGGGCTCAAGCGCGTGCTCGGGCCCGACCACCGCATGGGCTACCTGTTCATCACGCCCATCGTGCTGCTGGTCTTGTCGCTCGTCGCGTATCCGTTCACCTACGCGATCTACCTGAGCATGACCCAC
>DASTCK010000378.1:0-20301 GCA_035711225.1 Casimicrobiaceae bacterium | reverse complement strand
CTTGCCCGCCAGCGCGGACCCGAACCAGTCGATCATCAGCTCGAGCGCGCGCGTGCGCACGTTCTCCGGTACCACGTCGAGCGCGAGCGACGACGCGAATGCCGCCAGGCGCTCTTCCGCCGTCGCGTTCGCGGGAGCCTCCACGGGCAGCCTGGCGTTCATATGGCCTTCTCGCTCGCGAGGCGCGCGATGTCGGCCTCGCCGTAGCCCAGCTCCGCCAGCAGGGCGTTGGTGTGCTGGCCGAGCGCCGGCACCGGGTCCATGCGCGTGTGCTGCGCGTCGGGCACGCCGGGCGGCAGCAACGCGGGCACGTGGCCCGCCGGTGTGGCGACCTCGACCCAGCGGTGCCGCGCGCGGAGCTGCGGATGCTCCCACACGTCGGCCATCGTGTTGACGCGCGCATTCGCGATCTGCGCGTCGTCGAGGCGCTTCACGACCTCCTCGACGGTGAGCCCCGCGAATGCCGCGACGATCAGCTTGCGAAGCTCGGCGCGCGCGGCGGTGCGTCGCGCATTCGAGTCGAAGCGCGGATCGGAGGCGAGCGCGGCGTTGCCGAGGACCTTTGCGCAGAACACCTGCCACTCGCGCTCGTTCTGCAGGCCGAGCATCACGGTCTTGCCATCGCCGGTCGGGAACGGACCGTACGGATAGATCGTCGCATGGGCGGCGCCCGCGCGGGGCGGCGGCTCGGCGCCGTCGAACGCGTAGTAGAGCGGGTAGCTCATCCACTCGACCATGCTCTCCAGCATCGAGACGTCGATCGACTTGCCGCGGCCGGTGCGTCCGCGCTCGATCAGCGCGGCCAGGATGCCCGAATACGCGTACATGCCGGCGGCGATGTCGGCGATCGAGCAGCCGGCCTTGGCGGGCTCGTCGGGCGTGCCGGTGATCGACACGAAGCCCGATTCGCTCTGGATCAGGAGATCGTAGGCCTTCTTGTCGCGGTAGGGGCCATCGGCGCCGTAGCCGGAGATGTCGCAGACGACGAGGCGCGGGTGATTCGGCGCGAGCGCGTCGTACGAGAGGCCGAGCCGCGCGGCCGCACCGGGCGCGAGGTTCTGCACCAGCACGTCCGCTTTCGCGATGAGCTTGCCGAGGATCGCCGCGGCTTCCGGATGCTTGACGTCGAGCGTCAGGCTCTCCTTGCTCCGGTTCGACCAGACGAAGTGCGACGCGAGCCCGCGCACGCGCTCGTCGTAGGAGCGCGCGAAGTCGCCCACGCCCGGACGCTCGACCTTGATGACGCGCGCGCCGAGGTCGGCGAGCTGGCGCGTGCAGAACGGCGCCGCGATCGCGTGCTCGAGCGTGACGACGGTGGTGCCTTCCAGCGGTCTCATGGTGCCGGGCACGATCGGTCGCTTCGGCGTGCTATCGGCATTCCGTGCGTCCGCCTTCGGTCGAGACCTGCAAGCCCCCGCGTACGCGGCTGCGGCGGTCCAATTTCATCCCGGCGTCAAAAACTGCGCGGAAGGCCAAGCGTGTGCTCCGCGATGTGGGAGAGGATCAGGTTCGTCGAGATCGGCGCGACCTGGTAGAGCCGCGTCTCGCGGAACTTGCGCTCGACATCGTACTCGTGCGCGAAGCCGAAACCGCCGTGGAACTGCAGGCACACGTTGGCGGCTTCCCACGACGCCTTGGCCGCCAGGTACTTGGCCATGTTCGCCTCGGCGCCGCAGGGCTTGTGCGCGTCGAACAGCGTGCACGCGCGCCAGCGCCTCAGGTTGGCCGCCTCGACCTCGATGTAGGCCTCGGCGATCGGGAACTGGACGCCCTGGTTCTGGCCGATCGGCCGGCCGAACACGACGCGATCGCCCGCGTATTTCGTGACGCGGTCGATGAACCAGTAGCCGTCGCCGATGCACTCGGCCGCGATCAGCGTGCGCTCGGCGTTGAGGCCGTCGAGGATGTACTTGAAGCCCTTCCCTTCCTGCCCGATGAGGTTCTCGGCCGGGACCTCGAGGTCCTCGAAGAACAGCTCGTTGGTCTCGTGGTTCACCATGTTGGCGATCGGCCGCACCGTGAGCCCGTGCCCGATCGCGTCGTGCAGGTCGACGATGAAGATCGACATGCCCTCGGACTTCTTGCGCACCTCGGCGAGCGGCGTCGTGCGCGCGAGCAGGATCATCAGGTCCGAGTGCTGGATGCGCGAGATCCACACCTTCTGGCCGTTGACGACGTAGCGATCGCCCTTCCTCGTGGCGGTCGTCTTGATCTTGGTCGTGTCGGTGCCGGTCGACGGCTCGGTGACGGCCATCGACTGCAGGCGCAGCTCGCCGGTCGCGATCTTCGGCAGGTAGGCCTGCTTCTGCGCATCCGATCCGTGGCGCAGCAGCGTGCCCATGTTGTACATCTGCCCGTGGCACGCCCCGGAGTTCCCGCCCGAGCGGTTGATCTCCTCCATGATCACCGACGCCTCGGTCAGCCCCAGGCCCGAGCCGCCGTAGTCCTGGGGGATCAGCGCCGCGAGCCAGCCCGCCCTGGTCAGCGCGTCGACGAATGCCTCGGGATAGCCGCGCTCGGCGTCCACCTTGCGGTGGTAGTCGTCGGGAAACTCCGCGCACAGCGCTCGCACCGCGTCGCGAATGTCCTGGTGCTCGTCGGTCAGGTGCTGGATCATGGTGGTGTCATGGGATCTCGGCGATCGCCTGCATCGCGAGGGCGCCCTGGTAGTCGCGCGCCCACAGGACGTGCTTCCGCTCGCCGTCCGGGCGGCCGCACACGGCGAACGGGTGGATGTCGAACAGCGGCCGCACGGCCTTGAATTCGAAACGCGTGACGGCCGAGCGAGGCAGCTGGCGGCGCAACAGGTCGATCAGCAGCGTCGCGATCAGCGGCCCATGCACGATCAGTCCCGGATACCCCTCGACCTCGGTCACGTAGCTGCGATCGTAATGGATGCGATGGCCGTTGAAGGTCAGCGCCGAGTAGCGGAACAGCAGCACCGGGTCGGGGACGATGTCGCGCCGGTACGACTCGCCGGCCGGCGCGGGCGTCGGGGGCGGCCCGCGGCCGGCTTCGGCGCGCGGCGGCGCGTCGCGGTAGACGATGTCGTGCTGCTCGGTGATCGCGACGCCGCGCGCATCCGCGATCTCGTGGTTCACCGTCACGAACACCAGCGTCCCGCTGCGACCGTCCTTGACCGCGACGTCCGCGATGCGCGAGGTCCGCACGATCTCGTCGCCCACCGCGATCGGATGGTCGAACGCCAGGCGCCCGCCCGCCCACATTCGCCGCGGCAGCGGGACCGGCGGCAGGAAGCCGCCGCGCTTCGCGTGGCCATCCGGGCCGATCTCGTGCTGCGGCGTCACCGGCGTGAAGTAGAGCCAGTGCCACAGCGGCGGCACCGGGTCGCCGGGCGCGGGCGCGGGATCGTCGCGGTCCAGCGTGGCGGAGAGCGCGGCGATCGGCGCCGCGGTCACACGATCGACGCGCCGCTCGGTGCGCCCGATCCAGTCCTTCCAGGCGTTCGGGTCGTGGGTCATCGCTCGACGGGGTCGGGGCTGCCTGCCGGCGCGTGCCGCCACGCGATCGCCGCACGGCCGGGCCGTGTCCGCGACCCGATCTTCCCGGCACCGGAGCCCGCGATGATGCGCCCCGGGGCGACGCGTGGACAAGCCCCCGCGCCGGTGTCATAACAAGCGGCCGCGGCTGACGGCCATCACCGGACGGCCCAAGCCGGCGGCCGCGAGCCCCGGACCCCGATGAAGCCACGCCTACGCGTCGCGTTCACGCGCTTCTGGCGGTCGTTCACGCCGGACGACTTCGCGAGATGGTTTCCGTTCGTCGCCGAGAACTACGAGCTGGTGCTCTCGCGATCGCCCGAGGTGGTGTTCTATTCGGTGTTCTCGCTGCGGTACCGGCGAGGCGCCGACCCCCGCGAGATGTCGGCGACGGCCCGCTACCGCCGGGGAAACTACGTTCGGGTGTTCGTCACCGGCGAGAACGTCGAACCGCTGATGGACGAGTGCGAGTTCGCGATCGGCTTCTCGTCGCTCGTCGATCATCCGAACTTCCTGCGCCTGCCGCTGTGGGTGGTCGAGAACCGGGGATGGGGATTCGGGCCCGAGCGCCTCGTCAAGCCCCCCGGCACCGACTGGGAGCGCGTCGCGGCGGAGAAGACCGGGTTCTGCAACTTCGTCTATTCGTGGGACGTCCGGTTCCGCAATGCGATCGCCGAGCGCCTCGGCCGCTACAAGCGCGTCGACGCCGCCGGCCGCGTCATGAACAACATGGACGGCTGGCGCGTGCCGCAACTGCCCAACCGGACCGCCGGCAAGACCGCGTTCCTGCGCCGCTACAAGTTCACGCTCGCGATCGAGAACTGCGTGTGGCCCGGCTACGCGACGGAGAAGCTGGTCGACCCGATGTACGTCGACAGCATCCCGATCTATCTCGGCGACCCCCAGGCGAGCGCGACCTTCGATCCGGGGAGCTACGTGGACGTTGCGCGCTTCGGCTCCCTCGCGCAGGCCCTCGAGTTCGTGCGCGAGGTGGACAACGATCGCGCGCTGTACCTGAAGATGCTCTCCACACCCTGGTACCGGGGCAACGTGCAGCCCGCGTTCACGCGCGACGACACGATCGCGGCGTTCTTCGACCGGATCTTCGCCGCGGCGCTCGCGCGAAGGAGCGGACGCCGTGACCGCTGACGCACCGATCGGCGGACGCGACCCGGCGACGCCCGGGGCGCCGTGCGTGCCGATCGCCGTGGTGCTCGCCACGCGCAACCGTGCCAGCGGAGCGTTGCGCGCCGCCCGGTCGATCCTCGTGTGCGACCATCCGTCGTTCACGCTATGCATCGTCGACCAGAGCGACGACGCGGCGACGCGGAGCGCGCTGGCCGAGCTGGCGGCCGACCCGCGCGTCGAGGTGATCGCGACGGCGCCTCGCGGTCTCTCCGCGGCGCGCAATCTGGGCGTCGCCCGCAGCCGCGCGCCGCTCATCGCCTTCACCGACGACGACTGCACGGCGGAGCCCGGTTGGCTTCCCGCGCTCGCCGCGGCCTTTGCCGGGGATGCCGACGTCGGCGTCGTGTTCGGCCAGGTCGTCGCGGCGCCGTACGACCGCGGCTCGGGATTCATCACCGCGTACGGCGTCGCTCGTCCGCAGACCGTTCGGTCGCTCGGGCGCAAGTCCCGCGTCGAGGGCATCGGCGCATGCATGGCGGTCCGACGCACGGCCTGGGACGCCCTCGGCGGCTTCGACGAATCCCTCGGCGCCGGCACCGCGCTGTGCGCCGGCGAGGACACCGACTTCGCCGTGCGCGTGCTGATCGCGGGCGGCAGCGTCCACGAAACGCCCGCGGCGCGGGTCGTCCACCACGGCTTCCGCTCGTGGGACGAGGGGCGCGCGACGATCGCGGGATACATGATCGGTCTCGGCGCCGTCCACGTGAAGATGCTGCGACTCGCCCGGCTCCGGGCCGCGCAACCGATGTCGGCGCTGGGCTGGCGGTGGCTGACCCGCGGCCCCGTCGTCGACCTCAATCACCGGCCGCCGCGGCTGCGCCGCCTCTCCGCGTTCCTGCGCGGGGCGTGGCGGGGATGGCGCCTGCCGCTGGACCGGCGCAGCGGGCACTTCCGCGCGCCGTCCGCACGCGCCGAGGAAGCGCAGCCGATCGACCGCAACCCGCGAGCCCCCGGCAGCGGGCCGGCGAGCGGGCCGAGCCGCTAGGTCATCGACTTCGGATCGACGAGGCGGTCGAAGGTCTCGGGCGCGACCAGCCCCAGCTTCGCCGCGGCCTCGCGCAACGAGGTGCCTTCGCGGTGCGCGAGCTGCGCGATCCTCGCCGCGCTCTCGTAGCCGATGTGCGGATTGAGCGCGGTCACGAGCATCAGCGAGCGCTCGACGTTGTGGCGGATGCGCTCGCGATCGGGCTCGATGCCTCGCGCGCAGCGCTCGTCGAACGACGCGAGCGCGTCGGCCAGGAGCTCGATCGACTCGAGCGCGGCGTGCAGCATCACCGGCTTGTAGACGTTCAGCTGGAAGTTGCCCTGCGTGCCGGCGAACGCGACCGTCGCGTCGTTGCCGAACACGCGCACCGCGACCATCGTCAGCGCCTCGCACTGCGTCGGGTTGACCTTGCCAGGCATGATCGACGATCCGGGCTCGTTGTCCGGGATCGTGATCTCGGCGAGACCGGCACGCGGACCGCTCGCGTGCCATCTCACGTCGTTCGCGATCTTCATCGCCGCGCCGGCGAGCGTGCGCACCGCGGCGCTCGCGTTGACCACCGCGTCGTGCGCCGACAGCGCCGCGAACTTGTCGGGCGCCGGCACGAACGGCTTGCCGGTCAGCACGGCGAGCTCGCCGGCCACGGCCTCGGCGAACCCCGGCGGGGCGTTGAGCCCGGTGCCGACCGCGGTCCCGCCGAGCGCGAGCGGCAGCAGCGCGTCGCGTCCTGCGACGACGTAGCGGCGCGCCTCGTCGAGCTGCGCCGCCCAGCCGCCGATGACCTGGCCGAGCGTCACCGGCGTCGCGTCCATCAGGTGAGTGCGCCCGAGCATCACGACGTCCCCGAACGCGCGCGCCTTCGCGAGCAGCGTCTCGGCGAGCCGGTCGAGCGCCGGCAGCAGGCGCACGTCGATCGCCTCGACCAGCGCGACGTGCATCACGGCGGGAAACGCGTCGTTCGACGACTGGCTGCGGTTGACGTCGTCGTTGGGGTGAATCGGCGACTTGCTGCCGACCTTGCCGCCCGCGAGCTGGATCGCCCGGTTCGCGATCACCTCGTTGGCGTTCATGTTCGATTGCGTGCCCGAGCCGGTCTGGAACACGACCAGCGGGAACTCGGCGTCGAGCTTGCCGTCGACGACCTCGCGCGCGGCGCGCTCGATCAACTGCGCCTTGTCGTCGCTCAGCACCTCGAGCTGGGCGTTGGCGCGCGCCGCGGCGAGCTTGACCAGCCCGAGCGCGCGGACCACCTGGCGGTCCCAGCGAAAACGCGGCACGCCGATCGGGAAGTTCTCGATCGAGCGCTGCGTCTGCGCGCCCCACAGTCGCTCGGCGGGCACGCGAACCTCGCCCAGCGCATCCTTCTCGACGCGGAACTCGCTCACCGGCCCATTTTACGCCGGCGGTCGAACGCGGGTGACGAGGCTCGCGTGCCGTGGCGCCTTGGGCCGCCCGGGAGCGCCGCACAGGCCGGTGACGCGACCGTCGACCGCGATCTAACGGCGGTTCAGGAGCCGCGCTGCGGCCGGCGCGGCACGCGCCGCGCGTTCGCCACGAGCGACATCACCGCCGTCGACGCGAGCCGCGTGCGCACGCTGTCGGCGCGCGACGTGAGCACGATCGGCACGCGCGTGCCGAGCACGATGCCCGCCGCATCCGCGCCGGCGAAGTACTGGAGCTGCTTGGCCATCATGTTGCCCGCCTCGAGGTCGGGCACCAGCAGGATGTCCGCGTGGCCGGCCACCTCGCTCTCGATGCCCTTCGCGCGCGCGGCCTGCTCGGACACCGCGTTGTCGAAAGCCAGCGGACCGTCGATGACGCCGCCGGTGATCTGGCCGCGCTGCGCCATCTTGCACAGCGCCGCCGCGTGCACCGTCGACTCGATCTTGGGGGTGACCGTCTCGACGGCCGACAGCGCGGCCACCTTGGGCGACTCGATGCCGAGCATGCGCGCGAGGTCGATCGCGTTCTGCACGATGTCGGCCTTGTCGTCGAGCGTCGGCGCGATGTTGACGGCCGCGTCGGTGACGAACAGCAGGCGCGGATAGGTCGGCACGTCCATCACGTACACGTGACTCACGCGGCGCGCGGTGCGCAAGCCCGTCGACGTCGCCACGACCGCGGCCATCAGCTCGTCGGTGTGGAGGCTTCCCTTCATGAGCCCGTCGACCTTCCCGGCGCGCGCGAGCTCCACCGCCTTCTCCGCGGCCGCGTGGCTGTGCTCGGTGGACACGATCTCGATGCCGGCGAGGCTGACGTGCGCCGCCGCGGCGGCAGCCCGGATCTTCCTGTCGGGTCCGACCAGGACCGGCACGATCATGCCTCGCTTCGTCGCCTCGATCGCGCCGAGCAGCGACTCGTTGTCGCACGGGTGCACGACCGCGCAGCGCACCGGCGGCAGCGTCGCGACCTGCCGGAGCAGCTTCACGAACCCGTCGTTGCGACGCAGGATGAGCGAGGGCGTCGCGAGCGCCGAATACTCGAGCTTCGTCGCGGGCGCCTCGACCGTCGCGACCCCGTCGACGAGCACGTCGCCGCGCTGGTTGGTGCAGCGACACGCGAGCTCGACGCGACGGCTGCGCGGACGCTTCGCCTGCACGGTGACCGTCGCGTCCAGCACGTCGCCGACCTCGATCATGCCGCCGTAGTGCATCGCGGTCTCGACGATCACCGTGCCCGGCCCGGGCAGGCGGCGGAGCAGCAGGTTCGAGATCAGCGCGATGGCGGCCGTTCCCGGCGCGCTGGGCGTCCTGGGCGCGGCGCGGGATCCATCCTCGATGTGCTCGGGATCGAGCACGCCGGCGACGATCGCGAGGCCCTCGATCTCGGCGACCGTCATCGCGTGCCGCGACGTGTCGCTCGCGCCGACGGAAAGCTCGGCATAGGTCCGGTTGGCGTTCGCACGCGTCGCGGGCGGCGCCGGGGGCGGAGGGGTGCGACGAGCCATGGGGGCGTGGGCGCGGGGCGAGGCTGCGCGTGACGATCGGGGCGGCGCGCGCCGCATCCTGACCGATTCAGGCGGGAATGGGCAAGCGCGCGCCGGCGATCAGGCTCCGGACCGTGCGCGCTTCGCCGCCGCCTTGCGCGAGGGCGCTCGCTTGCGCGCACGCTTGCGGCCGGCCGTGGAGAGGGCCGCGCGCGCCGGCACGAGCTTCTGCAGCTCGGCGACGAGCGCGCGCTGGCGATCGTTGAGGTGCGGGTCGTCCGCGAGCGCGTCGAACAGCCGGTTGAGCTTGCGCCGATCGGCGGACGTCGACACCAGGCGAGGCAGCGTCCGCTTGGCCTGCGTCGGCTCGAACTCGACGACGATCGTCTCGTCGTGGAGCACGCGGCGCAGGTCGTCCTCCGACAGCCCTTCGAGCACGCCGGTGGGCTCGAGCAGCGCGCGCACGCTTTCCACCTGCGCGAGACGGCGCTTGCCGCCGCCCGCCTTGGCGACGAGGAGACCGCTGCGCACCACGGCTTCGGGCAGCCCGCCGCGGTCGAGGTCGTCGAGCACCTGGCGCACCGCCGGCAGCGCGCGCGGATCGAAGCGCGTCTGGCGCCGGATCGCCGCGCGCTGGTCGGCCATCTGCAGCGACATCAGGTTGCCGTAGATCTGGAAGAACGCGGCCTCGCAGCTCGCGTCGCGCAGGTCGCGGTAGAGGTTGAGCGACGCCGTCACGAACGACGAGCCCAGCTGCTCCACGCGCCGCCCGGCGTTGTCGGGCGAGCGCGGCTGGCGCCACGCGCGGGCCATCGCAGCGGCCGCGGGCACGCCGGCCATGATCGGATTGCGGTCGGAGAGCATCCAGCGCTGCGCGCGCAACGGATGCCATTCGCGCATGACGCGGGCGAGCCACTCGGGCATCGCGTTGCGCACCGCCGGGCGCACCAGCAACTCGTAGGCCCGCTCGGTGAGCTCGGAGAGCGCGGCGACGGCCTCGAACGGCTTCTCGTCGACGCGGTCGTACTTCTGCAGCTTCTTCAGGTCCTCGAGCGAGCGCTCGTGCAGCGTCACGTCGTACTCGACCTCGCCGTCGTCGTGCACCGTCTCGTGGATTTCCATGCCGTAGAGGCCCGGCGGCAGCGCCTGGATGTACTTGAGCACCTCGAAGATCTGCGTGTGCTCCTTCTTCGCGACCTTGCCGGACACGAAGATGCCGAGGTGGCCCACGTCCTCGTGGATCAGCCCCACGATCGTCTGCCCGTTAGCCTTGATCTCCTCGGTCGACGAGTAGAGGTCGGCGATCCAGTTGAACGCCTGCTGCGGCGGCGTGATGTTGTCGCCCATCGACGCGAACACGATGATCGGCTGCTTGATCGACTTCAGGTCGAAGTAGCGGCCGGGCCCGAGGCGCGCCTCGCCCTGCGCGAGCTTGTTGCCGACGAACAGGTTGTTGACGATCCAGCGGATCTCCTCCTCGTTCAGCAGGTAGAAGCCGCCCCACCAGCGCTCGAACTCGAGGTAGCGCTCGGCCTCGGTGTCCACCTCGTCGTACAGGTGGTAGTGCTTGTCCCAGAGCGTGTTGGCCGGGTTCAGGTTCTCGAAGTTCGCCACGAGGTGCGCGCCGTCGAACGTGCCCGCGCCGAGGTCGCTGGCGAGCAGCGACACCCACGCGCCGCCGAGCAGGCCGCCCGCGTAGCGCATCGGGTTGTCGCCGTCGTTGCCGGCCCAGTACGACATCGGCGCGCCGTTGATGACCAGCGGGCCGGTCATGTCGGGACGCGCCGCGGCGAGCATCATCACCGCCCATCCCCCTTGGCAGTTGCCGATCAGCGAAGGCTTCGGGCTGTCGGGGTGACGCTCGGCGACGATGCGCACGAACTCCGCTTCCGCATCGGTGACGTCGGCGAGCGTCTGGCCCGGCTCGGGATCCGGATAGAAGATCACGAAGTACACCGGGTGGCCCGCGGTGAGCGCGACGCCGACCTCGGAGTCTTCCTTGAAGCCGCCGATGCCCGGCCCGTGCCCGGCGCGGGGGTCGATGATGATGAACGGGCGCCTGCCTTCGTCGACCTTCACGCCGCGCGGCGGCACGATGCGCAGCAGCGCGTGGTTGCACGGGCGCTCGAACGTGCGCGCATCGGCGATGACTTCCCAGCGGTAGTGGAGCAGCGGCGGCTTGCCCGCCTCCTCGTGCGCGATCCACTGGTTGCCGCGCTCGCGGATCGTGTCCCAGAAGAGCGCCGTGCGCTGGCCCGCGTCGACGACGTAGGTCGCCCAGTCGCTCCACCACTGCTGCGGGTTGCCCATCGGAAGGCCCGACTCCGCGTAGCGGGCCTGCGCCTCGCGCAGCGTCGTACCGTAGTCCGCGTACGCATCCTTCACGCGACGCGACAGGACGCTCGCGACGTGCCGCGAGATCGCGACCGAGCGGTCGATGGTCTTGCTGGGGTCGGCCATGCGATTTCCTCGGGGGGGCCGTCACCGACGGCCGGGCGCGCGCGTCATGCTGCGCCGCAGCAAAACGACTCTACCACACAGGGACGGGGCGAGCCACGGGAGACGTGGACGAGGGCGTCCGGCAGGAACCGGGGCGACATCCCGACCCCGGCGGCACGGACGCCGGCGTAGCGGTTAGTGCCGGAGGCCGGGTTCGCAACCCGGTCCCGAAGGCGGGGGCAGGTTGCGAACCCGACCCCTCGGAGACCGGCCCCTCAAAGCCCCAACCAGGCGATGACGGCGTTCTCGATCTCGGGATTGGGGGCCACGAAGCCCTTGTAGCCGACGGTCTCCAGCACCGCCTGCCCGCCCTTCGCATCCTTGAGCGTCAAGAGCGCATCGCGGATCTTCTGCTGCTCGGCCGGCGGCATCCTGGTCGACACGATGAACTGCTTGATCGGCACGGGTCGCGACTTGAGGAGCACCTTGCCGCCCTTGTCGGTCCAGCCCTTGACCACCGCGTTCGACGCGGTGACCCCGACCTGCGCGAAGTTGTACTCGAGGTAGAACGGCACGGCGTCCTGGTAGCGCGTCGTGATCACGCGGACGGTGCTCGGCGTCGGCTCGCGCGCGTCCGTGGTCGCGATCTTCTCGGTGCGGAACATCGCACGGACCATCCACGCCGTGATCGAGTCCGGGTCGGGCGTGACGACGGTGCGCCCCTTCAGGTCCTCCATCGACTTGAGCGGCTGGTTGGCGTTCATCAGCATCGACGCCGTGTACTCGGTGAAGCCCTGCGTCCAGGCGATCGCCTTGTACCGCCCGGCCTTGATCTCGGCCATCGGGACGTGCGCCGGGTGGAGGAACGCGACGTCGAACTCCTGCGCCTTGAGTCCCGCGCGGGCATCGTCGTAGGCCGGGACCAGCACGGTCCGGACGCGCCGGCCGGTCGCGGTCGCGATCACCTGGGCGATCGGCGCGAACTTGTCGCGGATCTCCTTGGGCGTCGCCTGGTAGGTGACCCCCTCGGTCACCGCGAAGACGAGATCGGCCGACTGCGCGAGCGCCGGGCCGCCAAAGGCGAGCGAAACGAGGAAGGCCGCGAGGCGGAGCATCATGGCGAGCATGCCGTACTGGACAGGACGGGACGTCCGCACGCAAATGTCATGCCGCGAGCGGGTGCCTACGGGAGCGCCATCTTACGGCGGCGTGGGCCTGTCCGCTACAAGCACGTCTCGGCCTTCTGCCCGAACCTGCGGCCGGCAATACCCGCGGTGCATAATCGCCGTGACCTGCCACGTCGAAGCCCGCCGCGCCGAGCCCCGACCCCAGCTCGCCTGCACCCAGCGTGGCCCGACGTCCTGCGACACCAGCCCGACCGCTTTGCGCCCCTCGAGCGGCAGGCTGTTGCGCAGCGCAAGCAGGTTGTCGTATTGACCGAAGGCGATCTGCTGGTGTGACGGTGGGAGTGGTCGGGTCGTTCGTCCTCGACTTCCTGGTCCGACCTGCCTCGGCGCGCTTCGGCAGCGACCCGTTCACGCCCTTGTCGCGGGTCGGTCCGATTCTCGTCGGCGAGTAGCCGATTCGCGACTTCGAGGAGACTGCGTGGGGCTGCCGAACTTCCTCGTGATCGGGGCCGGCCGTTCGGGAACCACGTCGCTCCACCACTACCTGTCGCAGCATCCCGACGTGTTCGTGACCGCGGAGAAGTCGCCGAACTTCTTCGTGTCCCAGGACGCCCTTCCGCCGTGGGAAGGGCCGGCACAGCGGGTCATGGCGCGTCACTGGGTGCGCACCCTCGACGATTACGAAGCGCTCTTCGACCGGGCCGGTGCGCGCGCGGCGGTCGGCGAAGCGTCGCCGATGTATCTGCAATCGCGCCGTGCGCCGGCGCGCATCGCGGCAGCGTGTCCGGAGGTTCGCCTGGTGGCGATCCTGCGCGAGCCCGTCGGTCGCGCGTACGCCCACTTCATGGGTCGAAGGCGCGACGGCCTGGATCGGCGCACCGATTTTTCCAGGGTCGTCGAGTCGGAACTTTCGCAACCGCTGCCGGAGGAAGTGGCGTTCGGGCACTACCTCGGCTGCGGCCGCTACCACCATTTCCTGCAGGGCTACTTCGACCGGTTCCCCGCCGATCGCATCCGCATCTATCTCTACGACGACCTGCTGGCCGACCCGTCGGCGCTCGTCGCAGACCTGTTCGCGTTTCTTGAGGTCGATCCGCGCTTCTCCCCCGACACGAGCCGCCGCTACGGACAGACCGGCGTGCCGGTGAATCCCGTGGCGCGGTTTCTGTGGACGCGTAGCGTGACGGCGCGCACGCTCGTGCGGCCGTGGCTGCCGAGGCGTGTGCGCGACCTGGCCGCCCCGGTGTTCCTCGGCGCCCTTGCCCGACCGCCTCTCGACCCCTCGCTGCACGCGCGCGTCATCGACGTGTTTCGCGACGACATCGCAAGGCTGGAGCGTCTCCTCAGGCGCGACCTGTCGCGCTGGCTGACGGTTCCGGCGGCGTGACGAACTCTCGGCCTTCGGTGAGCGGCTGCCCGCGAAAAAAGGGGGCCGTGACCCCGTAGGCGACGATCGCATAGCGGGGCTTGCGCCACTGGTTGCCCCATCCCTTGTGCATCGCATCCTGCGTCGACAGGATCATCGTTCCCGCCGGCGCCAGGACGGCACGCACACGGTGGTCGGGGATGAAGTACCGCATGTCGCGCCTGGAGCCGATCGTCAGCGCGTTGACGACGTCGTTCAGGAACTTCCGGAACCACCAGCGATGGGAGCCCGCAGCGATGCCGTAGGGGCCATCGCCGAGGTCCTCGACATCGGTGAGATAGATGAAGGCCTTCATCAGCGGCGGATACAGCACGTCGACGTGCAGTCCGCGCTTGGTGCTGGTGTCGATGTCGTCGAACTGCACGCCGAAGCCGAGCAGCTCCACGCGCTCCCCGAGCCGTTCGGAAAACATCTGCTGGATGCGGTCGCTGGCCAGCAGGCGCGCCAACCCCTCGTCGATCTCGTTGGCATTGAGCATCTCGCGCACCGAGCTGTTGCGTCCGTGTCTGGCTTCCTTCTTCACCCACGTATAGCAGTTGCCCGCCACGACGTGGCTTGGCCCGGGCAGGTGCCGTTCGGCCAGTTCGCGAATGCGGCCGCACTCGGCGCGATCGAGGAAATCGGCGATCACGGCGTAGCCGTTGCGCGAGAACTCGTTGTCGGGACGCTTGGCCCAGAAGCGCCACGACCGAAGATTGTCACGGATGGCGAAGCCGACGATCGAGATCCGGTTGGCGATCTGTCGCTTCATGATGTGCAATAGTCTACGTGTGAAGCGCGTTCTCATCGTCATCAAGCACGATGGCATCGGGGGCGTGGAGCGCGGTGTTGCCGACCTGCTCGACGCCTTCGGGAGCGAGCACGTTGCGTGCGACGTGGTCGCGCTGTCGGCGCCTTCGAGCGAAGCGCCGGGCCTGCTGGCCGGTCGGGGCGTGACGGTGCTGGGCTCGTGGGCGAAAAGGGGGCCGCTCCGGCGCCTGTCGCAGCTGCGCCAGCTGCGGGCGCTGACGCGCAAGACGGCCTGCGATGCGGTGCTCGCCTTCGGTCCCAGTCCGAACGCGCTCGCGAGCCTGCTCGCGGCCCGGGACGTCGTGACCGTCATCACCGAGGTCGGCAACCCCTTCATTCCGCGCCGGCGGGTGTGGAACGCCGCCATGATGTGGGCCTACCGCCGTGCCGATGTCCTGGTCGTCCTCACCGAGGAACTGGCCGAGCTCATGCGCGCGAGGAGGCTCGGCCCGTCGCGGATCGCCGTCATTCCGAGTGCGCTCGGCCCCGGCGTCTCGCTGGCGGCCCCGTCGCCCTCGCGCCCGCCGGTCATCATCAGCGTCGGGCGCCTGGTGCCCAGCAAGCGCGTCGCCGATCTGGTTGCCGCGTTCGCGCCGCTGGCCGCACGGTTCCCCGAGTGGAGCCTCACGATCGTCGGCGATGGCCCGGAACGCGCCACTCTCGAAGCCCAGGTGCAGCAGCTCGGATTGGGTGAGCGCGTCGTGTTCGCGGGGTTCGTCACCGATCCCTGGCGGATGATGGCCCGTGCCAGCATCTTCGTCCTGACCTCGGCCCACGAGGGATTTCCGCGGGTGCTCATCGAGGCCATGGCCAGCGGCTGCGCCCTGGTGTCGAGCGATTGCCGGTTCGGACCGCGGGCCATCCTGCATGACGGGGAGCTCGGACGGTTGTTTCCGGTGGGCGATGTCACGCTGCTCACCGCGCACCTGGAGGGGCTGATGGGCAACGCCGAGTCGCGTCGCGCACTGTCTGCGCGCGCGCACGCGGCAGCGGGCGAGTTCCAGACCTCGAACGTGGCGCAACAGTGGCTCACGCTCCTGGCTTCGCTGGCAGACCGGCGGCGCTGAATGTGTCCCGGCGCGGTGCGAGGCGCAGGCGCATCCGGCGCGAGGGCCGCCAATGGCTCCAGTGGCGGAACTGCCGCTCCACCGGGTCGGCCCCGTCCACGCTCCACGCATAGCTGCGGGTCAGCTCTTCGAGAAACGCGCGGCAGATCGCGTTGGACAACGACACCCCGTTGCAGGCATGACGGTCGCCGCCGAAGGGCATGTAGGCGGTGCGCGGCTGGTCGCGCAGAAAGCGGTCGGGGTCGAATCGATCGGGGTCGGGAAAGTTGCCGGATGCCCGATGGCTCTCCCAGATGCACAGGCGCACGAGCCAGCCTTTCGGCAGGACGAACCCTTCGAAGCGGATGTCGTTTCGGAGTCGACGGTAGAGGTACTCGGCCTGCGAGAGCCGCAGCGTCTCCATCACGATGCGGTCGGCCAGCGCGGGAACGTCGGAGGGCGTCCCGGCATCGAGCTCGGCGCGAAGTTGCGAGATCCAGTCCGGATGCCCGCCGAGGTGCGCCAGCACCCAACGCAGCAGTCCCGTCACGTTCATCGTCGAGATCCGGTAGATGAACACCAGGTTGTCGAGGCAGGTGTCGTCCGGCAGGGCGGCATCGATCTTCGCAAACTCGGAAAGCGCGCAGAGGGGAACCTCGGCGTCCGGAAGCGCGCGCCATCGCGCACAGCGTGCGGTCAGCACCTGCCGCACGCCTGCCAGCGCAGCCAGCACCTCGGGGGTGGGATTCGACGAGATAGGGACTCTGCCGATGGGCGCGTAGGCGGACTTCAATCGGGGCAGGTCGGGATCGTCGGCCGAGAGCCCGAACAGAACGGCGAGGAACGCCTCGTCGACCAACTCGTCGAGGTAGGGATCGGGTAGCACTCCCTCCGCGCGGTCGGCCTTGCGTGCCGCGTCGCCGAGCACGCGTCGGGCAGCCAGAGCCATGGCCGCAGCGTGGTGCGACACCACCCTGGACGACAGGGCCCGGCGGAACATCGGGCCGTAGATACCGTGCGCCCCGATGCTCATGTAGCGCAGGAAGCCCTGCGGAATCGCGCGGCTGAACCCCTGCACCGAAGGACCCAGCGCGCCCTCGTAGGTGCGCAGCAGCGTGTGCGCACGGTCGAGACCCACGACGCATACGGTCGGTTGGTAGAACTGCAGCATCTTGAAGACGGGCCCCAGCCCGGCGGCGCGGTTGCGGTAGAAGCTGCGATCGAGAAGAGCCTCGATGGTCGCCTCGAGCGAGAGCGAGCCCGGAGGCAGGCCGCGCGAACGCCCGTAGTCCACACGGCCGAACCACGCCGCGGCACCGGTGAGAGCGACGGCCACCACGATCATCAGGTGAAGGAGCGCCGGCGCAACGATCGCCGCCAGAAGTGCCGCGACGGCGATGGCGACGACGAAACCGGCCGCCCACCAGAACACCCTGGGGAACCGGCGTGCCATCTCGCCGGACAGCAAGGGCCGCGCGTCCCACGCGGCGATCCCGATCACCAGCAGAACTTCCACGACGTGCAGGGCCGGCGCGTCAGGCACCGGGGCCTCCGGGATCCGCCGGCCGAAGCCAGTGCGAGAGGTCGCGGTCGATGAGCGTGGACACGCGCTCGATGTCGGGACGATAGAGCGCGGTGAGATCGGCTCGAAGGTCCGGGTCGAGCCTCACGGGCACGAGGTCTCGGGTGACGATGCCGAACGCCCGGTCACGGATCGAGGCAGGCACGAAGGCGCGCAGCCCCGCGCGAACGGCACCCGTGCGCGACCACAGTGTGCGGACGAGCGGATTGCGCACCATCCCGCCGCTCTGGTTGTGGCGTCGCGACACGTCGGGCGTGACGCGCGGGTCGACGCCCAGGAACGCGTAGATGTCCTGCGTGACGGCGAGCGGGTCGCGCTGGAAATCCTCGAACAGGTGGACGCGGATCTGCTCGCGCGGGAACCGCTCGAAGTACGACGCCAGGAAGTGGCCGATCCAGCTGGCAGGCAGGTAGGTGCCCACCGCATCGTCGCGCTCGAGCGGCCGTTGCAGCTCGTCGCGCACCACGTCCTCGAACCGGGTACGCGACTCGAGCCCATCGCGCAGGCGTCCGACGAAGCGGGCAAACGCCCGGTCCACGGGATGACGCACGATGGCCACGAGCCGAGCGCGTGGCAGCCGTGCGGCGATCCGCGGTGCCGCATGCAGCGTGGCGAGGTAGGCGGGCGAGACTTCACCGATGGCGGTCTGATCGCGCACGCCCGAGAAGAGCGCCGCGTACGCCCGTGGATCGGCGACGAAATACGGCTGCGTGACGCCGGGCGCGGGACCCGCACCCGGCGTCCCGGTCGTGCAGTAGAAGTGACTCGGCGACTTCACCTCGGGCAGATACACCGCCGGATGCGCCTTCAGGTAGTGATGCAGCGAGGTGGTGCCGGCACGCCCGGCGCCGATCACCAGGAAGTTCGGCAGCACTAGTGGCTCGTCCGCGTGACCGAATCCACGGCGGTCCACCACAGTTCGCTGGCGCGGCGCGCATACGAGCCGTAGTGATACTTCGCCAGCAACGATGTGTAGGCGGGGTTCGGGGTGAGGTCCGGCGGATGACTGAGCGGAAACGTCATGGCCGGCGACGCCTGTCGACGCAGCGGATGCCAGTCCTTCCGCGTGTGCGTCGCATCCGGCCCGAAGCCGACGTTCTGGATGAAGTTGAGCGACGGGATGATGGCGCGCCCCTGGTGCCGCAGCAGCGTGTAGTACCACGCGCGCGACCATGTCGCCTTGCGACCCGCCCGAACCGAGGCGAACTTGCGTCCGAGCGCGCGTCGAAGCGGCGACGCCGTGAAGCCGAACTCATGGCGGAACGTCGGCCAGTCTGCCATGCCGACATCGTAGAGGCGCCAGGCTCGCCGCCAGGTCGCCCAGCCCCAGATGTGTCCGACTTCGGCGAAGAAGTAGCTGTGCGGGCTGAACGGCCTGTCCGGTGCCATGTTCAGTCCCGAGACGTGCATCACCTGCGGCGCATCGGCATAGCGTTCGAGCAGTTCGCCCGAGAAGCGGAAGAAGTCCGGGGAAGGCAGGCAATCGTCTTCGAGGATCATCCCGGCGTCGACGTGATCGAAGAACCAGGTGATCGCCGAGACGACCGCAGCCGTCAGGCCGAGGTTCTCGTCGCGGTAGAGCCGCTGCACGTCGCACGGCCAGTCGATGTGCGCGAACACCGCGCGAGTACGATCGCAGAGCCCCTCGTCCCCAGGCCGATCGCCCCGCGGGCCGTCGGCCGCGATGAACAATCGCGCCGGCCGTGCCCGCTTCACCGCGTCGAACATCCGCTGCGACACCTCCGGGCGGTTGAAGACGATGAGCAGGACGGGCGGCGTCGTCACCGGGAAGACTCCGACGAGACAATCGATCGCGGCCGGGAAGGCGAATCGAATCATACGCGGCGTGCCCACGGCCGGGCTCGCCGACGACCCGAGGGTCGTCATCGAGCACGATCGTGGGATCGGCGCTGATGCCCGGACGACGATCTCGACCGACGGCGCGCCGCCGCCGAGCATCAACGCCGAGGTGTCGTCGTTGCGCTCGCTGGTCCGCGTGCTCCAGCCGGGCACCTGCGTGGGATGCTCCGCCGGGCGGATCGCGGCGATGGCCGACCTCGGCATCGCGCTCGTCCCGTTTCGGCAACGCGTCCTGGGACAAGGCGGGGGGATGCTTCAGCGCTCGCTCGGGCGGTACGCGCCGGCGACCCGGATGGTCGAGCTGGTGCAGCTCGCCGCGACGCAATGAAGCGGCTGAGCGGGAGCCGCGGCGGCCGAGCCCTCAGGCCCGGTGGCGGAGCTTGCGGATCGCCTCGAGCTGGGCGAGCGCGGTGGCGAGCTCGGCCTCGGCGGCGGCGATCTCCTCCTTCGAGGTCTTGTTCGCCATCGCCTCCTCGGCGGCCTTCTTGGCCTCGAGCGCGGCCTTCTCGTCCAGGTCCTTCGCGCGGATCGCGGTGTCGGCGAGCACGGTGATCGCGTGGGGTTGCACCTCCAGGTAGCCGCCCCGCACGAACACCAGCTCCTCGCGCTCCTGGTTCGGCACCTTCATGCGCACCGCGCCGGGCCTGATCTCGGTGAACAGCGGCGTGTGGCGCGGGTAGATGCCGAGTTCTCCCATGACGCCCGGCAGCACGACGAACTCGGCCTCGCCCGAGAAGATCTGCTCTTCCGCGCTGACGATATCCACCTTCATCGTGATGGCCATGCGAACGGCTCCTCTCGCGACTGGCGCGACGTCCCTTCATCCACCCGCCGCGTCACGACGCGTGGACCGGTTGAGCGTCGGCGCGCCGCCTTCGACGCGAGACACCCCTTCCACCGCCGACGCTCCAACCCGACTGCGCGTCGGACCCCGACCTCGATGCGACGCGACGCGACACGAGATCGCCACGCGCCACTGAGCTACTGCACCTTCTTCGCCTTCTCGAACGCCTCGTCGATCCCGCCCACCATGTAGAACGCCTGCTCGGGAAGCGCATCGCACTCGCCGTCGACGATCATCTTGAAGCCGCGGATCGATTCCTTGAGCGGAACGTACTTGCCCGGCGAGCCGGTGAACACCTCTGCGACGTGGAACGGCTGCGAGAAGAAGCGCTCGCACTTGCGCGCGCGGTACACGGCCTGCTTGTCTTCTTCGCTCAATTCGTCCATGCCGAGGATGGCGATGATGTCCTTGAGTTCCTTGTACTTCTGCAGCGTCGACTGGACCTTGCGCGCGGTGTCGTAGTGCTCGTTGCCCACGACTAGCGGATCGAGCACGCGCGAAGTGGACGTGAGCGGATCGACCGCCGGATAGATGCCCAGCTCGGTCAAATAGCGCTCGAGGCGGATGGTCGAGTCAAGGTGGCCAAAGG
>DASTCK010000377.1:0-6727 GCA_035711225.1 Casimicrobiaceae bacterium | reverse complement strand
CGAAGACCATCGTGGCGCCGTTCATGCGCAGCAACGTTTCCAGCGTCGACGGAAGCACGGTGCGCGGGATGCCGGTCGACGTTCGGATCGTCACGGTCCCGCCGACGGCGGGGTCGATCACGTAGTTCGCGTTGAGGATGTCGCCAAGGATGTTGCGGATCACGTCGCGGATGTCGGCGGCCTCGAAGTTGAGGCTCACGTTGCCGCCCGAGTCGACGCGCGGCGCCTGCGCGTAGGCCAGCCCGCCGCCCGGCGACTGCCCCTGCACCAGGATGCCGGAGCCCTTGAACAGCTTGGACCGGTCGGGCGTGTCGCCGGCGCCCGTCTGCACGCGCGCGGCCGTGTCGGCGAGCGCCGGCGTCAGCCCATCGGGCTGCAGCGACGGGCGGACCTTCTCCGGCGGCGCGGGCGGCGCGGGCGGCGTCGTCGCGCAGCCCGCAAGCATCAGCGCGATCGCGAGCGCCAGCACCCGGGCGCGCGGCGTGAACGCGTGCGCGGCGGGCAGGGAGCGGATCGGGGTCGCGACACGGCAGGCGGCGTCGCCAAGGGGGGGGCTTCGGGTCATCGTCGGGTCTTTCTTCTCGGCCTCTTGGGCGCTGCCCTGGGGCTACTTGCCCCGGCGCTGCATGCGCTGGTAGGTGTCCGCCCAGGTGTTGCCCTGCTGCGGGTTGTTGGTGCCGGCGGCGCCCTGCGCGCCCTGCGACTGCGCACCGGACTGCTGCGCCTCGGCCGCGCGCGCCGCGCGCCGGGCGGCCCGGACGTTCTCGCGGGCGTCGTCGGTCGGCTGCCCCCCGGCCTGGGTCTGCGGACGGCGCGCGGCGGCAGCCCCGGTGGGCGCAGCCGCGGCCTGGGCCTGCCCGGTCGCGGGCGCCGCAGGGGCGGCAGCGGCCGTGGCGGCCGGCTGGATCGTCGTCTTCGGCCCCTTGGCGACCTTGAGCTCGACGTCCTCGGACTCGTCGCCGAGCGTGAGCTTCACGCGATCGGGCATCACCTCGGCGACCAGCATGCCGTTGAGCGAGTCGCCCTTCTTGACGCTGCGCGCCTTGCCGGTGCCGCCGGTCTCCTTCAGGAACGCGATCGCGGCCTTCTCGGTGATCAGCGTGCCGGTCAGCTGGAACTGGCCGCGCTGGATCACCGGCTTGGGACCGTCGGCGAGCGCGGACGGCGCCGGGCGGCGCGACGCATTGAAGAGCGGGCGCTCGACGGTCGCCTTCATCGCCTCGGTCCCGCCGTCGATCCTGAATTCGGGGATCACCGCGGTCGCGACCGGGGCCGGGACGATCGGCGGCTCGGCGAGCGGCGGGCGCCGGAGCTCGCTGCCCCAGCGCGTCTGCCATCCGATGACGGCGGCGAGCAGCACGAACGGTGCGAGCCACACCAGCCAGCGTGACAGTCGGGGGTCGAGGGCGCTCATCGGATCCTCCTTCTCGCGATCAGGCCGGCGGGCGCGCCGCGCTGGCCGCCGGGCGCGCGGACGGCTCGGGCATCGCCCATGCCGACACGTCGAGCTGGACGTTGACCTCGGGCTCCTGCCCGGCCGCCGGCTTGAAGCCGCGGAACGCGTTGGTCGGGCGGATCGTGATGTTGTCGACGACGAGGTAGGGCTCGCGCGTCTCCAGCGCGTAGAGGATGCGCTGCAGGTTCGGCGTGGTCGCGAAGAACTGCACGTTCGCGACGATCTGCCGGAAGCCCGCGTCGTCGCGCGGCGCGGGGCTCTGGCTCGTCGTGATGCGCCCGCCCTGTCCCTCGATCGCGGCCTTGACCAGCTCCTGCAGCTCGGCGCCGGCGAGGTTGGGCGCGGTGTTGCGCAGGTAGAAGCGCCGGCCGTCCTTGCTGCGCATCGCGTCGAGCGCGGCGCGCAGCTCGGGGGCCTGGGCCGCGACGCGGCGGTAGGTCGCGAGGCGCGTCGACCAGGTCTCGATCGCGTCGTCGTAGTGCCGGTGCAGCAGCCACACCGGCGCGAGCACCAGTGCGAGCAGCGCCGCGACGACGACGACGAGCAGTCCGAGCGCGAGCGCGCGCGCCTGCGGCGGGGAGAGGCGCGCGAGAAACGCGGGAGGCATCACTTCGCCTCCTTCGCGGGCGCGTCGGACGACGGCGTGCGGCCGGGCTCCGGCGCAGGCGTTGCGGCCGCGGGCGCGGGGGCCTCCGGCGCGGGGGGCGCCTTCCCGACGGCGGGCATCGGCGCGGACGCCGGCGCAGGCGCAGTGGCGGGAGCCGCCGCCTGCGGCCCCGCCGGCGCCTGGGCGAGCGGGACCTGCGCCGGCCGGGGCAGCGGCTTCAACTGCGCGCCGAGGTCGAACACCTCGCCCGGCCCGGGCTGGATCTTGGTCGTCGGCGAGCGCGGCGCGACCTGCGTCACGAGTCCGGAGTCCTCGAGCACCGGAATGAGCCGCCCGGCGTTCGCGGACTCGCCGCGCATCACGATCTCGCGCTCGCGCTCGCGGCCCTTCGGCAGCGTGCGCACCTCGAGCTGCGTGAGCCAGGTGTCGTCGGGCAGCACGCCCGACACGGTGTCGAGCACGCGGACGATCGGCGGCCACGCGTACTTGCGCTCGAGCGCGAAGTTGTAGTCGGCGGCCGCCTTCTCGAGCTCCGCGCGCAGGCGCTCGGACACCGCCGCCTGCTGCCGCACGCCCTCGGCGCGGTTGATGATCGCGATGGCCTGCTCGCGCTTCTGCCACACCGGAAGCACCACCGCGATGCCGGCCACGAGCAGCAGCAGCGCGATCGGGACCCAGAACTGCCAGCGCTTCCACGGCGCGGCGACGCTGCGCGCCTCGTCGGGGACGAGGTTCAGGCGCGAGACGCTCGCCGACGCGGGGTCGTCGGGCGACACGCTGCGCACCTCGGCACCCCACGCCGCCGCGTGCGCAAGCGCGCTGTCGACGATGCCGCGGCGCACCGCGGCGAAGTCGACCGCGATCGTGCCGCGCGCGGCGTCGCGCGAGGTGACGACCGCGTCGTAGTAGATCTCGTCGGCCTTGAACGGCGTGAGGCGGTCGAGGTCGTAGCCGATCGCCTGGCGCAGGTTCTCCTCGACCGCCGCGGGCAGCGCGAGCGTCCGCCGCAGCACCGAGCGCGATGGGATCGCGACGCGAACCCTGGGCGCGCCGGTGGCGCCGCCGTAGGAGACGCGCGCGAGCGCATCGACGGCCGCGCGCCCGGCCGCGGCGACCGCCGCGGGATCGCCGTCGAGCGCGATCGTCGTGCCGGCCTCCATCGCGATCGCGCCGTCGCGCATGACCGTTCGCCACACCGTCGCCGCGGCACCGTCGAATGCGATCACCGGTCGCAGGCGTCGCTTCGTGAGGGCGTTGCGCGCGCCCGAGGGAACGAGCGGCGCCAACTCGGCCGCCCACCAGCGAGCGAAGCCGGTGGCGCCGGTCGCGCGAGCGTATCCGGCGAGCGATGCCGCGGCGCGGCCCATCGAGAAGCTACGGTCGGGCGGCATCGTTGTTCTCGTTTCTCGCGTCGGCGGCGACGACCGGCGCGGACGCGCCTTCGAGCCAGGCCAGCACGACGAGCGGCCGTGCCGGATCCGGCGAGGGCCGCGCCACCGCTTCGCGGACGAAGGTTACACCATCGGGAAGCCGCGCTTCCGCGCGGATCCGCCACGTCTGGATCGCGCCCGCCGTCATGCCGGCCGCGCCCGGATAGGGCGGCGGCGCGAGGTCGTTGCGCAGCGCCTCGTCGCGCGTGGCGAGATACGCGTCGACCATGGCGGGATCGGCGTTCGGGAGCGCGAGCAGCACGTCGCGCGACGCGGTGAGCGGGTTGATGCCCGGCTGGCGCGAGTACACGGTCACGCTGCCGACGATGCGCGCATAGATCGCGGGCGTCATGCCGAGCACGCGCGACACCTCGCCGATCGTCTCGAACGGCCCGTTCGGCGGCAGCGTCTTCGCGCCTGCTGCGACGTAGTCCGCCGCCTCCGCGCCGTTCGGGCGGCGCAGCTCGTCGGTGTCCCGCCAATCCAGGATCGCATCGACGAGGCGCGCCGCCGTGTCGGGATCCGCGCCGCCAACGTTGGTGATGAGCCCGCGCAGCAGGATCTCGCCTGCCGCGTTGAGGTCGATCTTCGCGGTCTCGTCGGTGGCGCGCACGGTGATCTGGACCTCGCCGTCCTGCCAGGCGTGCGGCGCGCCGTCCGGACGCCACGCCCCCGGGAGCCTGGGCCGCGCGAGCTCCCAGACCGCGCGCTCGACCGCGCCGTCGGCCGCCGCGCGCGCCCGCGCCACGCTGATCGCATTGCCGGCGGCCAGCGCCTCGGTGCGCATGCTGTACGCGAAGGCCCCGGCGATCGCGGTGAGCAGCACCGTGAGCCAGAGCGTGAGCACGAGCGCGATGCCGGATTGATCCCCCCGGAGCGCGCTGCGCGCGCCTCCCCCCGAGGGGGCGCGCGCCCTTGGGGCGGCTTGGCGGTCGCGCTCGACGCCACCGCGACGCCAGAAAGGCATTGCGTGCAGTCGCATGGCGCTCATCCCTGCGCGCAACGCGCGCGCGCGTTGTCCCAGCCGCGGCAGCCGGCCTCGGGCGCCTCGCGCGGCACCGCGTAGAGGGTCGGCCACTTGGCGCCGCGCTCGGTCTCGACGTCGATGCGGATCAGCTGCGGGAGCCGCTGCTTGTCCTCCCAGCGCTCGCGCCACGCGGGCTCGAAGCCCGCGCCGGCCGCGACGCCGGGGTCCGGGCCGAGGTAGCCCAGCGTGATCGACTTGATGCCGCGCGCGAGCACCGAGTGCTCGGCGCCCGCGAAATCCGGCAACGCCGTCCCGGTCACGTCGGGGATCATGCGGTCGACCACGAGGCTCGCATGGCCGTCGACCTCGCCGACGTAGAGGCGGTAATACCAGACGCCGCCGCCCTGCACGCGCGCGGGCAGCGGCGCCGCGAAGCGCATCTCCTCGCGCTCGCCCGTGAAGAGGATCGGCCACTCCGGCATCTTCTTCATGCGTTGCGTGTGCTGCCCCTCGAGCTGCGCACGCAGGAACTCGTGCGCGACCCGCATCGACGCGGTCTCGTCGACCTTCGCCTCGCCCGCGTCCCAGCTGCGGCCCGCCAGCGCCAGCGAGCCGAACAGCGTCGCCGACATGAGGCCGAGCAGCGCGAGCGCGACCAGGAGCTCGATCAGCGTGAAGCCGCGCGCGCCCGCACGTGCGCGCGAGCCCGCGCCGAACGGGCCGCCCCGAGGGCGCGGGCCCCCCTCGCGGGGAGGCGAGCGGAGCTCGCTTCGGGGGGAGGTCCTCACGGCGTTCCTTCGCGGCGCGCGAGCTTGAGCGTCGCGAGCTCGAGCGTGCGCTCGCGTCCGCCGGCGCCCGGGTAACGCACCTCGACGCTGATCCGGAAGAGCTGCGTCGGCGTGACCTGCTGCGCGCCGCCCGCAGCCGGTGTCGCGTCGGGCGCTTCCCACGGCGCCACGCGCGTCGTCCACGCGAAGCGCTCGTCCTCGGTGCCCGACGCGTTGCCCGCGCGCGGCTCGCCGCGCGCGGCGTCGAGGCGGCTTTGCGCGAGCAGGATCGCGCGGCTCGCGTCCTCGGCGACGCCGGCATTGCCGAGCGCACCGCCCAGCAGGCGGAACAGCGCGGTCGCGACGAGCGCGAGGATCACGAACGCGGCGAGCACCTCGAGGAGCGAGAACCCGGCCTGCGGAGCGCGACGCTCGCGCACGCGATCCGCGTGCGCCTCGCTCCCGAAGCGGGACACGCGACATCGCCTGCCGTCATTCCCGCGCAGGCGCGGATCCAGCGTCGTGGCACGCCGCGGCGCGCGACGAGACGGGGCCGGCCTCGCCGGGGCGACGAAAGCGCGTGCCGGACGCCGCGATCCGGCGGCAGGCGTTGCCGGGATGACCCACGTGCCGGCGCTCGCGCGGAACGGCGCCGTCGGCGATCGTCGCGTCGTCATCGTGCTCAATCGAGGATCGCGACGCGACCGGTCAGCCAGTCGACGTCGACCTCGTACTTGCGCTCGCCGGAGGCGACCGTCACGCGGCCGCCGTTGCTGCCGCCGTCGGGAAAGAAGCGGATCGAGCCCTGCTTCTCGTTCACGAGGTCCGATTGCGCCGTGAAGAGCTTCAGCTCGATCTTCGGCGACAGCGCGACGTCGCGAGGCTCCTCGGCGACGCGGAAGCTCTTCTTCTCGAGGTCGAGCGTGAGCAGCGTCTCGCGGCGCTGCGCGATCGCCTCGCTACGCGCGTGGCGCAGGCCCGCCGCGATCTGGCGCGCGGCCGACTTGAGGTCGCCGGTCGACGCGCCCGCGCCGCCCACCATCGGCACCACGAGCGCCGCGCCGATCGCCATGATCGACAGCACGATCAGGATCTCGATCAGCGTCATGCCTCGCGCGCGCGACGCGGCGCGACGCGAAGGCGGAGTGACGGGCATCCGGCACGGGGTCATGATGGGAAGGAAGCGGGCTCACGCGCGGCGCCAGGGTGGCGTCAATCCGCGCTCGAGATGTCCTTGTTCGCCCCGTCGCCGCCTTCCTTGCCGTCGGCGCCTAGCGAGACGATGTCGTACGCCCCCTTCTGGCCCGGCGAGGTGTAGCGGTACTCGTTGCCCCACGGGTCTTTCGGAAGCTGCGACTTCTTCCAGTACGGGCCGTTCCAGTTCGCGGTCGACGCGGGCGCGGTGATCAGCGCCTGCAGCCCCTCCGACGAGCTCGGGTAGCGGCCGACCTCGAGCTTGTAGAGGTCGAGCGCCTGGCCGATCTGGCTGATCTCGATCTT
>DASTCK010000376.1:0-18653 GCA_035711225.1 Casimicrobiaceae bacterium | reverse complement strand
GATTTCCGCCGCCAGTTCGACGTTGTCCGCCGTGAGACCGCGCTCCAGCTCGGCGACGGTGCGCTCGTAGTCGGCGATCAGCTGCCGCTCCAGCTTGCGCTCGGCTGAGTGGCCGAATGGGTCGAGCCAGGTGCCGCGAAGCCCCCTCAAGCGCGTCAGCATCTTCAGGGCATGGCGCATCCACGGACCGTAGCTGCGCTTGACCGGCGCGCCGGTGACCTTGTCGGGCTTCACCCACAGCGGCGGCGCCATGTGGTAGCGGATCGTGTAGTCGCCCTCGAAGGCGCCCGCGACCTGGCGCTCGAACTCGCCGTCGGTGTACAGGCGCGCGACCTCGTACTCGTCCTTGATCGCGAGCAGCCTGAAATAGTTGCGCGCAACCGCCTCCGCGAGGCGAGCGCCTCCCCCGATGCGCGACTCGGCGGCGCGAACGCGATCGACCAGCGCGCGGTAGCGCTGCGCGAGCGCTGCGTCCTGATACGCGGTCAGGTACTCGACGCGGCGGGCGACCGCGGCGTCGAGGTCGATCGCCATGACGCGATCGCTGCCGACGTCGGTGTCGACCGGCTTCGCCTGGCGCTCGACGCTCGCCGGATCGTGGAACGCGAGGCGTCCCCACTCGAACGCTCGCCGGTTGGCCTCGACCGCCGCGCCGTTGATCTCGATGGCGCGGTACAGCGCCTCGCGCGTGACCGGCACGAGCCCCATCTGGTACGCATACCCCAGCAGGAAGATGTTGGTCGAAAGCGAATCGCCGAGGAGGGCGGTGGCGAGCCGCGTCGCGTCGACGAATTTCGTCGCCTCGGCGCCGATCGCGTCGCGCACGCCTTCCTCCATCGCGTCCCACGGCGTGCGGAGGTCCGGGTTCTTGATGAACGCGACCGTCGCCATCCGGTTGGTGTTGAGGACCGCCCGCGTCACGCCCTTCTGCATGCGCGTCATGATCGCGTTCTCCGCCACGACCAGCAGGTCGCTGCCGATCACCGCGTTGGCCTCGCCCGCCGCGATGCGGATCGTCGACAGGGCCTCGGGACGCGCGGCGATGCGCACGTAGGTCGTGACCGCGCCGCCTTTCTGCGCGACGCCGGTCATGTCGAGCACCGAGACGCCCTTGCCCTCGAGGTGCGCGGCCATGCCGAGCAGCGCGCCCACGGTGATGATGCCGGTGCCGCCGACGCCGGCGACGACGATCGAGTACGGACGGTCGAGCGCCGGCAGCAGCGGCGCCGGAAGTTTCGCGAACAGCTCCTCGGCGGCCGCCTGTGCCTTGCCGCGCTTCGGCGTCCCGCCCTCGATGCTGACGAAGCTCGGGCAGAAGCCGTTCTGGCACGAGAAGTCCTTGTTGCACGAGCTCTGGTCGATCGCTCGCTTGCGCCCGAACTCGGTCTCGACCGGGATCACCGACACGCAGTTCGACTTGGTGCTGCAGTCGCCGCAGCCCTCGCACACGCGCGTGTTGATGAAGCTGCGACGCGCCGGATCCGGGAAGCGGCCGCGCTTGCGGCGGCGGCGCTTCTCGGCAGCGCAGGTCTGGTCGTAGATCAGCGCCGACACGTTGCCGGTCGCGCGGAGCTCGCGCTGGACCGCGTCGAGGTGGTCGCGGTGGCGCACGGTGACCCCGTGGGCGAATGCCGCATTCGCGCCGTACTTCTCCGGCTGGTCGGTGACCACGACGATCGTCTTCACGCCCTCGGCCTCGAGCTGGCGCGTGAGCGCGGGCACGTTGAGCGGGCCCGGCAGCGGCTGGCCGCCGGTGGCGGCGGTCGCGTCGTTGTAGAGGATCTTGAACGTGATCGGGACGTTCGCCGCTACCGCCGCGCGGATCGCGAGCAGCCCCGAGTGGTAGTAGGTGCCGTCGCCCATGTTGGCGAAGATGTGCGGCGTGTCGGTGAACGGCGCATGCCCGACCCATGCGGCGCCTTCCGAGCCCATCGGCGAGAAGATCTTCGTGCCCGAGAAGATGTAGGTCGCCATGAAATGGCAGCCGACGCCGGCGATCGCCTCGCTGCCTTCGGGCACGCGCGTGCTGCTGTTGTGCGGGCAGCCCGAGCAGAAGTACGGGACGCGCCCCGCGTCGGAGAGGTAACCGCGAAGCTGCGGCGACAGCGACGGCTTCGAGAGCGCGTCCTCCTTCGCGCGGAGCCACGCCGCGCGCTCGTCGATGCGCGCATCGGCGTGGAAGCGCTTGAGGCGCGAAGCGATCACCAGCGCGACCTGCTCGGCGTTGAGCTCGCCGTTGGGCGGCAGCAACCATTCGGTGGACATCCCCCCGAAGCGGCTTGGGGTCGCCTCCCCCCGGGGAGCCGTGCGACCTTGGGGCGGCCCGGCGGGCGCACTCGGCTCGGCGTCGTCGGCGCGCTTGCCCACGATGCGCGGGCGGCGCGCATCGGGCCAGTGGTAGAGGAGCGCGCGGAGCTGATCCTCGATCACCGGGCGCTTCTCCTCGACGACGAGGATCTCGTCGAGGCCGAGCGCGAACGCGTGCACGATCTGCGGCTCGAGCGGCCAGGTGAGGCCGAGCTTCAGCACGCGGATGCCGATGTCGGCGGCGGCGCGCTCGTCGATGCCGAGGTGCTCGAGCGCCTGGCGCACGTCGAGCCACGACTTGCCGGCGGCGACGATGCCGAGCCGCGCGCGCGGGCTGTCGTAGGCGATGACGTTCAGCCGGTTGGCGCGGGCGTACGCGAGCACCGCCGGCAGCCGCTGCTCGTGGATGCGCCGCTCCATCGTGAGCGGCTGATCCGGCAGGCGGATGCCGAGCCCCCCGGGTGGCAGCCTGAAATCGTCGGGCAGGCGCACGTCGATGCGCGCGGGATCGACGCTCACCGACGCCGAGCACTCGACCGTGTCGTCGAGCGCCTTGAACGCCATCCACGATCCCGAGTAGCGCGACATCGCGAAGCCGTGGAGGCCGAGGTCGAGGTATTCCTGCACGCCGGAGGGCGCGAGCACCGGGATCATCGGCCCGTAGAGCATCGTCTCGCTCTGCGTCGCGATCGTCGACGAGCGCGCCATGTGGTCGTCGCCGCAGACGAGCAGCACGCCGCCGTACGGCGCCGCGCCGGCCGAGTTGCCGTGCAGCAGCACGTCGCCGCAGCGCGCGAGCCCCGCCCACTTGCCGTACCACAGCCCGAACACGCCCTGGTAGCGCGAGCGGGGATCGAGCGCGACCTGCTGCGAGCCCCACACGCCCATCGCCGCGAGCTCCTCGTTCTGCCCGGGCTGGAAGTGGATGTGGTGGCGCTGCAGGAGGTCGTGCGCCTCCCACAGCGTCTTGTCCATGTTGTTGAGCGGCGAGCCCTGGAACCCGGAGACGAAGCCCGCGGTGTTGAGTCCCGCCGCCGCGTCGCGCATCCGCTGCATCATCAGGAGGCGCGTGAGCGCCTGGATGCCCGTCAAATAGACGCGGCCACGCTCGAGCGTGTACTTGTCGTCGAGGGTGACGTCGGCGAGTTGCATGGGGACCCGTCCTACACGACCTTGCCCGGATTCAACAGATTGCGCGGATCGAGCGTCGCTTTCAACTGCCGCATCACGGCGACCGCCTCGGGGCCGAACTCCTCGATCAGGAACTCGCGCTTGCCGAGCCCGATGCCGTGCTCGCCGGTGCAGGTGCCGCCCATCGCGATCGCACGGCGGACGAGCCGCGTGTTGAGCTCCCACGCTTCCTCGATATCCGCGTCGCTGTCGGGGTCGACGAGGATCATCAGGTGGAAATTGCCGTCGCCGACGTGGCCGAACAGCGGGATCGGCATCGTCGAGCGCGCGATGTCCTCCTGCGTGTCGGCGATGCACTCGGCGAGCTTCGAGATCGGCACGCAGACGTCGGTCGCGATCATCCGGCTGCCCTTGCGCAGCTGCAGGCACGCGAAATACGCGTCGTGGCGCGCCTGCCAGAGCCTCGATCGCTCCTCGGGCAGCGTCGCCCAGGTGAAGTCGAGGCCGCCGTGCGCGCGGGCGATCTCCTGCATCTGCTTCGCCTGCTCCTCGACGCCGGCCGTCGTGCCGTGGAACTCGTACCAGAGCGTCGGCGCCTCGCTCAGGCCGAGCTTGCTGTAGCGGTTGACGGCGCCGACCGTCAGCGCGTCCAGGAGCTCGACGCGCGCGATCGGGATCCCGCACTGGATCGCCTCGATCACCGAGTCGACCGCCGCCGTCACCGACGGGAACGCGCACACCGCGGCCGACATGGCTTCGGGGATCGCGTACAGCCGCAGCGTCAGCTCGGTGATGATGCCGAGCGTCCCCTCGGCCCCCACGAACAGGCGCGTGAGGTCGTAGCCCGCGGCGGACTTGCGGGCGCGGCCGCCGGTTCGGATCACGCGGCCGTCGGCGAGCACGACCGTTGAACCGAGCACGTTCTCGCGCATCGTCCCGTAGCGGACGGCGTTGGTGCCGGACGCGCGCGTCGACGCCATGCCGCCCAGCGTCGCGTCGGCGCCGGGGTCGATCGGGAAGAACAGCCCCTGGTCGCGCACGTAGGCGTTGAGCTGCTTGCGCGTGACGCCGGGCTCGACGCGGACGTCGAGGTCGCTCGCGTTGACCTCGAGAATGCGGTTCATCCGCGACAGGTCGATGCACACGCCGCCGTCGGTCGCAAGCACGTGGCCTTCGACCGAGGTGCCCACGCCGAACGGGATCATCGGCGTGCCGTGGCGCGCGCACGCGCGCACGATCGCGACGACCTCGTCGGTGTCCGTGGGAAAGACGACCGCATCGGGCGGCGTCACCGGGTACGACGAGATGTCGGTGCCGTGGTGCTCGCGCACCTGGCGTGTCGTCACCAGGCGATCGCCGAGCAGGGCGCGCAATTCGTCGGCGAGCGGATCGGGAAGCGCCGTCGCATGGCTCGCGCGCTCGCGGAGCTCGGACCAATGGGCGGTGGGTGGGGCCGGGGTCGCGGCGTGCATGGCCTTCCTCCTTCCGTCGCCAGGCGCGCGGCAGCCGGTCGCGCGGCGACGGTCGCATCGTTCGGCCGCACCGGCCCTCGTGCGGCGGGAGCGGTCCGCCGGTCGCCGTCGATTGACATCGGGCGGCCGGTGCGGCAGTATACCAAACAACTGTTTGTTTTGGGAAGCCCCCCCTCCGATGGCCGCCTCCGCCGCACGCTCCGCCGCCGCTCCCGCCGCGCCGCGCGCCGACAACCGCCTGCCGCTGGTCCTCGACGCGGCGGCGCGGTTCTTCGCCGAGAAGGGCTATGGCGTGACGTCGATGCGCGACATCGCCGGCGCCGCGGGCATGCTGCCGGGCTCGCTGTACTACCACTTCGCGTCGAAGGAGGAGCTGCTGGTCGCCGTGTACGCGGAGGGCGTGCGTCGCATCAAGGCCGCGGTGACGCCGGCGCTGGCGACCGGAGGCGATCCGTGGCAACGCCTCGAGAACGTGTGCGCGGCGCACCTCGCGGCGCTGCTCGAGGACAGCGACTACGGCCAGGTCGTGATTCGCGTCCGTCCCGAGGATGCGCCCGAGGTCGCGAAGCGCCTGGTCTCGCTGCGCGACGAGTACGAGCAGACGTTCGCCCAGGCGCTCGCCGGGCTGCCGCTGCCGCCGCGCACCGACCGCCGCGCGCTGCGGCTGATGCTGCTCGGCGCGCTCAACTGGTCGCAGACCTGGTACCGCCCGGGCAAGGACTCGCCGCAGGTTCTCGCCCGGCGCTTCGTCCGGCTGCTGCGCGACCCGCTGGACGCCTGACCCCCGCGCCTTTCGCCATCGCCCATCGCCACGCCATGGACATCCGCCCCAAGGTCCTCATCACCAAGATCGGCCTCGACGGCCACGATCGCGGCAGCCGCATCGTCGCGGCGCACCTGCGCGACGCCGGCATGGAGGTCGTCTACACGCCGCCGTGGCAGGAGATCCCGACGGTCGTCAAGCTCGCCGTCGAGGAGGACGTCGACGTGATCGGCGTCTCGTCGCTCGCGACCGACCACCTGATCGTGCCCAAGCTGATGGCCGCCCTGCGCGACGCGGGGCTCGACGACGTCGTCGTCATCGTCGGCGGCATCGTCCCCGACGAGGACGAGAAGATGCTGCTCGACGCGGGCGTGGCGCGCGTGTTCCATCCCGGCGCGCCGCTCGACGAGATCTCGCGCTACGTCACCGACGCGACCGCCCGCGTGCGCGCGGCGCGCTTCCCCGCCTGACCCGAAGGACGAACGCGATGAACAAGCCGCTGCCCGAGCCCGTCCCGGCGTCGACGGAGGAAGCGAACGTTCGCTGGGAGGCCGAGTACGCCGCGCAGATCGGCGCCGACCGGCCCGTGCACAACCGCTCCGGCATCCCGGTCAAGCCGCTCTACACGCCGCTCGACGTCGACCCGGCACGGTTCGACGCGGACGTGGGCTTCCCCGGCCAGCCGCCCTACACGCGCGGCATCTACGCGACGATGCACCGCGGCCGCACGTGGACGCAGCGGCAGCTGATCGGCCTGGGCACGCCGCTCGCGTACAACGCGCGGCTGCGCGACATCCTCGACCAGGGCGCGACCGCCGTGTCGCTGATCCCGTGCAACTCGGTGTTCCGCGGCTACGACATGGACCAGGTCGACGCCGAGCTGCTCGGCACCTGCGGTGTGGTGGCGAACAGCGCCGACCACATGGCGACCTGCCTCGACGGCGTCGACCTCGCGACGACGTCGTGCGCGATGAACGATCCGTCGCCGTTCACGCTGCTCGCGTTCATGCTCGCGACCGCGAAGCGGCGCGGCGTCGACTGGCGCTCGATCAGCGGCACGTCGAACCAGAGCGACTACCTGTCGCACTTCGTCGCCAACCACATGTTCTTCCGGCTCGCGCTGTCCGGCGCGCGGCGCGTCCTGACCGACCACATCGCCTGGTGCAACGAGCACGTTCCGCGCTGGAACCCGCTGTCCGTGGTCGGCCAGCACATGCAGCAGGCGGGCGCCACACCGGCCGAGGCGCTCGCGTTCACGCTCGCTTCCGCGCTGCAGTACGCGGACGACTGCGTCGCGGCCGGCATGTCGCCCGACGCGTTCCTGCCGCGCTTCACGTTCTTCTTCGACGTCTCGATCTCGTTCTTCGAGGAGATCGCCAAGTTCCGCGCCGGCCGCCGCATCTGGGCGCGACTGACGCGCGAGCGCTACGGCGCGCGCGACCCGCGCTCGTGGCGCTTCAAGTTCCACGGCCAGACGTCGGGCGTCGACCTGACGCGCCAGCAGCCGCTGAACAACATCGCGCGCGTCACCGCCCAGGCGATCGCCGGCATCTTCGGCGGGCTGCAGTCGCTGCACACGGATGCCTACGACGAGGCGCTCTCGTGCCCGACGCAGTACGGTGCGCGGATCGCGGTGGCGACGCAGAACATCCTGCGCGAGGAGGCGCACCTCACCGACGTGATCGACCCGCTCGGCGGCAGCTACTACGTCGAGTCGCTGACCGACGAGATGGAGCGCAAGGTGCTGGCGATCCTCGCCGAGGTCGAGGCGGCCGGCGGCATGTACCGTGCCGTCGAGTCGGGGCTCGTGCAGCGCCGCATCGGCGACTCGGCGCGCCGCTTCCAGGAGCGCATCGACCGCGGCGAGCAGACGGTGGTCGGCGTCAACGCCTATCAGGTGGCCGAGGAGGCGGACTCGCGCCCGGCGCTGCCGAAGCCCGACCCCGCCGAGATGGGCGCGCACCTCGCGTCGTTCGCGTCGTGGAAGGCGCGACGATCCGCCGCCGACGTCGGCCGCGCGCTCGACGCGCTCGCGCGAAGCACGCACGATGCCGGCGCCAACGTCTTCGCTCACGTGGTGGCGGCCGCCGAGGCGGGCTGCACGCACGGCGAGATCTGCGGCACGCTGCGGCGCGAGCTCGGCTTCGGCCATCCGCTCGTCGTCGTCTGAGCGCTCGTCCATGAAGCGCACCGACACCGGCGACGGGGCCGGCGCGCCGCTCGCCTCGCCGGAGCGGATCGAAAAGATCCGCGCCGGCAACCGCGCGGCGATCGCGCGGGCGATCACCGAGATCGAGAACGAGCTGGCGGCGGCGGACGCGCTGACCACCGCGCTCGCGGGATACGCCGGCCGCGCGCACGTGGTGGGCATCACCGGCCCGCCGGGCGCGGGCAAGTCGACGCTGATCGACGCGCTGGTGCGCGAGCACGCCTCGCGCGGCAAGCGCATTGCGGTCGTCGCGGTCGACCCCTCGAGCCCGATCACCGGCGGCGCCGTGCTGGGCGATCGCATCCGGATGGGCGCGGCGGGCATGGCGGAATCGGTGTTCATCCGCTCGCTCGCGTCGCGCGGCCATGCGGGCGGCCTCGCGCGGCCGGTGCGGCGCATCGTCGATCTCCTCGACGCGGCAGGATTCGACGTGATCGTCGTGGAGACGGTCGGCGCGGGACAGTCCGACGTCGACGTCGCGGCGCTCGCCGACACGAGCGTCGTCGTGTGCCCGCCGGGACTGGGCGATGGCGTGCAGGCGATCAAGGCCGGCATCCTCGAGATCGCCGACGTTCTCGTCGTCAGCAAGGGCGACCAGCCCGACGCCGAGCGCACGGCGCGCGATCTCGCCGAGATGCTTCACCTGCGCGCGCGTCGCGCGGGATGGCAGGTGCGCGTGATCGGCACGACCGCGACGACCGGGCAGGGCGTGCCCGCGCTGGCGGATGCTCTGGCCGAGCATGCGGCGACGGCGGGCACGGGACGCCGGTGCCGCAGCGCGCAAAAACCCGCCGAGGACGCGCTGACCGCGACGCTGCGCGGCTTCGGCGAGCGCGATCCCTACCAGCAGCACCTCGCGATCCGCTTCGTCGAAGGCGGGCCGGGACAGGCGACGATGTCGATGCGCGTGGGCAGGCCGCACCTCAACTTCAACGGCAAGTGCCACGGCGGCGCGATCTTCTCGCTCGCCGACAGCGCGTTCGGGCTCGCCTCGAACTCGCGCGGCGTGGTCGCCGTGGGCATCGACACGCACGCGACCTTCGAGCTCGCGGCGAGCGAGGGCGACGTGCTGACCGCCCGTGCCTTCGAGGTGAGCCGCAACGCCAAGATCGCCGTCTACCGCGTCGACGTGACGCGCGACGACGGCGCGCGGGTGTCGTCGTTCACCGGCACCGTGTACCTGACCCGGCGCCGCCACGGCGCGAGCGGCGAGCCCGCCTAGCGGCCGAACCGGCTTTTCCCTCGCCCCAGCGGGAACGCGCAAGCCGCGGCGGCGGCCGCTAGCGCGTGTTGAGCGCGTCGGCGGTCGGCAGTCGGCGCGCGCGCAAAAGCCCGGGGCGATCGGCGTGTCCGGACCTTCGGTCACGCCCTCGGCCTTCAACCGCTGCCGGTAGTCGGGCCACGACGTGTTGACCGGCACGCGCATCCGGTCCGCGGGCAGGATGCGCACCAGCCCCGCCTCGCGCTCCTTCGCGTTGTCGGCCCACGCGAACCCGCCGGCGACCGTGACCGCGCCGTGGATCGCCGAGCGGTGGATCTCGCGCACCTGGTTCTCGATCATGCCGAGCAGCAGGATCTGGTCGGCCTGCTGGCGCGTGCACGTCTGCTTCCAGTACAGGTAGTCGTGCACGACGGCCGGCAGGATGTAGGGCCCGTTGGCGCGGATGATCGACTGGAGCGCCTGCGGGATGCTCGCGAAATCGGTGACGAAGCCCACCGGCACGGTGATGCTGTCCGACGAGATGCCGATCGTGTAGGTCAACGGCTCGCGGACGATCCAGTGCATGCCGTCCGAGAACGGTCGGAAGTCGACCGGCGGGATCGGCTGCTGCGCGGTCGCGTCCAGCGACGAGGCGGCCACGGCGAGCGCGGCGATCAGGGGGCGCCAGGGGGCCATGGTCGAGGCTCCGTTCGGGAGCGCGTACGGCGCGCGACGCCGGACATTGTGCAACGGCGCAGCGCGCCGCGCGCGCATCCGGGCGACTTCGCGCCTGGCCGGGCCGCCATCGACAGTCGATGCGTTTCGCGAACCCTGCAGGGCGAACGCGTGCGGCAGCGGCGGGCATTCGAATCCGCTGCGGCGCCCCTCGCACGTTGCAGGCCCAACCAAGTGCGAATTTCGATAGTTCCGCCGGGAAAGCCGCCCCTGGCTGCCGTCGACAGGGCTAGCATTGCGGCGACAGGCCGTCGACGACGAGCGCCAATGAGCCCCTTCCGGTCCGCTAAGCGCGCAGCAGCGCTGTTGGCGCTGGTCGCAGCCTGCGGCGTCCATGCCCAGGCGGTGGATTGCGGCAAGAACCACTACATCCTCGCGCAGCCGGTGCCGGAATGGGTTCCCACCGGAAGCCTCAACGTTCCGCGCAGCGGTCATTCCGCAACGCTGCTGCCGGACGGAAGGGTTCTCGTCGCAGGGGGGGTGGACGCGGCATTCGCGGCGGTGGCCAGCGCGGAGCTCTACGACCCGGCCACCGGGCGTTGGACGCTGACCGGTAGTCTCCTCGCGGCGCGAAGCGTTCACACGGCGACGCTGTTGCCCGGCGGCAAAGTGCTGGTCGTCGGAGGCGACTCCATTGAGGCTCCGCCGCAACGACTCGGGCTCGGCGGCTCGGCCGAGCTGTACGACCCGATCTCGGGGAGCTGGAGCCCGACCGGCAGCCTCAATACTCCGCGAAGCGCGTTCACGGCGACACTGCTTGCGACAGGCAAGGTGCTGGTCGCGGGAGGCGTCGGAGACTCGGACGAACCCCTCGACAGCGCCGAGCTGTACGATCCCGCGACGGGCACGTGGAGCGTCACCGGCAATCTCGTCGCGCCGCGTTTCTTCCACACCGCCACGCCGCTGCTGGACGGCAGGATCCTGGTCGTCGCCGGATGGAACGACGATTTCTTCCAGACAGTGACTTCCGCCGTGGAGCTGTACGACCCGCAGGCAGGATCGTGGAGCAGCGCCGAGGGCCTCGACAAGGGTCGCGTCTTCCACACAGCAACGAGGCTGCGGGACGGCAGGGTCGTCGTGGCAGGAGGCTACGAAAGCAATGCCCCCGTGTCTTTCGACACGGCCGAGCTGTTCGACCCGATCGGCGGAACGTGGGCCTCGGTCGGCAACCTGGGATTCGCCCGCGAAGGTCACACGGCGACGCTGCTGGGTGACGGCGACGTCCTGGTCGCGGGAGGCTTCGACTGGAACTCGCGCCTGCACGTCGATGGCGCGGAAGTCTACGACGCGGCCAGCGCGACCTGGACGCAAACGGCAGCCCCCGGCTCCGCCCGACTCAGGCATACGGCCACGCTGCTCCCCGACGGCAAGGTCCTCGTCGCCGGGGGCACCTTCGTCACCCCGGCCTACGAGAACATCCCTCTCGGCAGCGCGGAGCTCTACAGGGTTCCCGTCCGTTGCGTTCGTGCGAAGCGCGCGGGCAGTTGAAGCCGCGCGGGTAGCGCTGCGCCGCACGACGTCGTTCGCACGGCCACGACCCTCGAAGACCCGAGGGTTCCTCAGACGACGTTGAGCTCGACTAGCGGCGCGTCGCGCGCGAAACGGTCGAAGCCGAGCGGCGCGAGGTCGAGCGTGCGGAAGCCGCCATGGACGATCAGCTCGGCCACGCCGCGCCCGACGGCAGGCGACTGCTGCATGCCGTGCCCCGAGAATCCGTTGGCGAACAGCAGGTTCACGCCGCCGGGCGCCGCGCCGACGATGCCGTTGTGGTCGACCGTGTTGACCTCGTAGTAGCCCGCCCACGCGTGCGTCTGCCGGATCGCCTCGAACGCGGGAACGCGCGCGGCGAGGGCCGGCCACAGCACGTCGTCGAACAGCGCCGTGTCGACGTCGAGGGGCGCGTCGTCGGGATCGTCGTCGGCCGGCGGCGAGATTCCGCAGAGAAACCGCCGCTCGCCCTCGGGCCGGAACCACATCCCGGACGGATCGATGACGAGCGGGCAGTGCGGCAGCGGCGTCGCGCAGTCGAACACGAAGACGCACCGGCGGCGTGCGCGCACCGGCAGCTCGATGCCGGCCCAACGGGCGACCGAGGCGGCCCACGGCCCCGCGGCGTCGACGAACACGTCGCCGGCGAGGCGCGAGCCGTCGGCGAGGCGCAACGCGATGAGTCGCGGCCCGTCGGCATCGAAGCCGCACGCCTCCGCGGTGACGTAGCGGGCGCCCCGCGAGCGAGCATGGCGGCGGAATCCCTGCATCAGGCTCCAGCCGTCGAACCAGCCCTCGCCCGAGAGCCCGAGCGACCCGAGCGCTAGGTCGCGGGTGGCCAGCCACGGAAAGCGCGCACGCAACCCATCGCCGTCGCAGAGCGCGACGTCGACGCCGTGCGCCCGCTGCAGCTCGTGGTTGCGCTCGAGGCTCGGCACCCCGGCGGCGGTGGCGAGGAACAGGTAGCCCGGCTCGACGAGGCCGAGCCCTGGCCGCACGCCGTCGACCATGAGCGCATCCTCGGCGCGGCGCAGGAACTCGATGGCGGCGCGGCCGATCTCGATGTTGATCGCGGTCGAGAACTGCTGCCGGATCGAGCTCGCCGACAGCGCGGAGGAGGCGCGCGCGTAGGTCGGGTCGCGCTCGACCACGGTGACGGTGCCGCGGAAGGCCGCGTCGCCGAGCGTGAACGACGCGATCGCGCTGCCGATGACGCCGCCGCCGATGATCACGACGCGGGGGCCGGGGTGGGGAGGCATGGAAGGGGGATCGTTCGATTGTCGGCGTCGAGGCTTGCCCCGCCGGCGTCATTTTCCCCCACGCTCCTCGATGACCCTCCACAATCGCTTCCGCGTCTCCCGTCCATGGTCGCCGCCCTTCCCTTCATCCCCGCCGATGCCGTCCACGCGGCGCTCGACTGGCGCTCGCTCGTCGATGCGTTGCGCGTGGCGTTCGTCGCCGGCGCGACCGCCCCGGTGCGCTCGAGCCACGCCGTGACGCCCGAGGGGGACCGGCTGCTCCTGATGCCCGCATGGGATGGCGCGGGCCTCGGCGTGAAGATCGTGACGGTCTTCCCGCGCAACCGCGAGCGCGGCATCGCGAGCGTCGGGGCGCTCTACGTCCTGATGGACGGCACGACCGGCCACGCGGTCGCGCTGGTCGACGGCGAGTCGCTGACGCTGCGGCGCACCGCCGCGACCTCGGCGCTGGCGTCCACGCTGCTGTCGCGCGACGATTCGCGCACGTTGCTCGTGGTCGGCACCGGGGCGCTGGCGCCGTACCTGGCGGAGGCGCATTGCGCGGTGCGCGGGATCGAGCGCGTCCTCGTGTGGGGGCGCCATGCGGATCGCGCGAAGCGCACGGCGGCCACGCTGGTCGCGCGGGGCGTCCCGGCGGAGGCGGCCACCGATCTCGCCGCCGCACTCGCGCAGGCGGACATCGTGAGCTGCGCGACGACCGCGCGCGAGCCGATCGTGCGCGGCGCTCTTGTGCGCCCCGGGACGCACGTCGACCTCGTCGGCGCGTTCACGCCCGAGATGCGCGAGAGCGACGACGATCTCGTCGCGCGGGCCGAGGTGTTCGTCGACACCTACGCCGGCGCGCTCAAGGAGGCGGGCGATCTCGTGCAGCCGATCGCCGGCGGCGCGTTCAGCCGCGAGCACGTGCGCGCGGAGTTGGCGGAGCTCGCTGCCGACCCCCAGCGCGGACGCAGTGGCCGCGACGCGGTCACGCTGTTCAAGTCGGTGGGCACCGCGCTCGAGGACCTGTGCGCCGCGCGGCTGGTCGCCGCCCGGCACCGGCGGCAGCCGGGCAGCTAGGCCGACGAGCCGCCGCCCGGCGGGAAGTTTATTTCCGGGGCGGGCCGGCACTGGCGCCGGTAACGCGCATACTCGTCTCGTCCCGGCCCGCTCGGGCAGGGACGGCGCATGAATCATCCTGTGCCTCGGCCCGAAAGGCCCCGATGTCTTCCCTCTTCGCATCTTCTCCCTGGGCGTGCGTCATGCCGACGCCGGGAACCCTGAACGGCGTTGGCCCCGCGGCTCCGATGGATACGCCGGCCGCGCGACGCCTGCGCCCCTGGTTGACCACCGCCGACGGTCTCGTGTCGGTCACCGCCAACGTCTGGCGCGTCACGCGGCGCGCCGGGAAGGCCGGAAGACAGTTCGGATGAACGGCATCGACGGCACCTACGCGAGCCCGGCGGTCCGCGACGGATTCCTCGCCGCGCTCGAGCGCCACGACGAGGTGACGCTGGCGCGCCTCGCGCTGAACATGACCGGTTGCGCCAATCCGCTGCCGAGCACGACCTGCGCCGAGCTGGGCATCCCGATCGGCAGCACCTACGGCTTCGCCGCGCGGCGCATCGTCGCAGGCGCCTAGCGTCGGCCGCCGCGCTCGTCGCGGCGGCTACCCCGGATCAGGAATTCGCCGGCTCGGCGCCGGTGAGGCGGTCGTGGCCGCTGTGCGCAGGCTCCGGCCGCCGAGCGGCCTCGAGCGTCTCGCCCACCTCGTCGGGCGCGTCGGCCGGCGCGACCGCCGCGTCGTCCTCCTCCTCCTCGTCCCCCAGGAACCCGCCGCTCTGGTGCGCCCACAGGCGCGCGTAGAGCCCGTCGTTCGCGAGGAGCGTGCGGTGGTCGCCTTCCTCGACGACGCGTCCGCGCTCGAGCACGATCAGCCGGTCCATCGCGGCGATCGTGGACAGCCGGTGCGCGATGGCGACGACGGTCTTGCCTTCCATCAGCCGGTACAGGCTTTGCTGGATCGCGGCCTCGACCTCCGAGTCGAGGGCCGACGTCGCCTCGTCGAGCAGCAGGATCGGCGCGTCCTTCAGCATCACGCGCGCGATCGCGATGCGCTGGCGCTGGCCGCCCGACAGCTTGACACCGCGCTCGCCGACGTGCGCGTCGTACGCGGTTCGTCCCCTGGGATCGGCGAGGCCGACGACGAACTCGTGCGCCTCGGCGCGGCGCGCCGCCGCGATCATCGCGTCGTCGTCGGCGTCGGGCCGGCCGTACACGATGTTCTCGCGCACCGAGCGGTGCAGGAGCGAGGTGTCCTGCGTCACCATGCCGATCTGCGCGCGCAGGGTGTCCTGGGTCGCGAGCGCGATGTCCTGGCCGTCGATCAGGATGCGCCCGTGCTCGGTGTCGTAGAAGCGCAGCAGCAGGTTGACGATCGTCGACTTGCCCGCGCCCGAGCGGCCCACCAGCCCGATCTTCTCGCCGGGCCGGATGTGCAGCGTCAGGTCGTCGATGACCTGGCCCTTGCCGCCGTAGGCGAAGCTCACGTGCTCGAAGCGGATGTCGCCCCGCTTCACGACCAGCGGTTTCGCGTCGGGACGGTCGACCACCGTGTGCGGGCGGGCGATCGTGTTGATGCCGTCCTGCACGGTGCCGATGTTCTCGAACAGCGCCGCCATCTCCCACATCACCCAGTGCGAGATGCCGTTCAGGCGCAGCGCCATCGCGGTGGCCGCAGCGACCGCCCCGACGCCCACCTGGCCGCGAGTCCACAGCCACAGCGTCGCGCCCGCGGTGCCGCCGATCAGCGCCATCGACAGCGCGTGGTTCGCGATCTCGAAGCCGGTGACCAGGCGCATCTGGCGATGCACGGTGCCGAGGAACTCGCGCATCGCGCCCTTCGCGAACCCGGCCTCGCGGCGCGCGTGCGAGAAGAGCTTGACCGTCGCGATGTTGGTGTAAGCGTCGGTGATGCGGCCGGTCATCAGCGAGCGCGCGTCGGCCTGCTCGCGCGCGATGCGGCCGAGGCGCGGCACGAAGAACGTGAGCGCGCCCACGTAGAGCGCCAGCCAGGCCACGAACGGCAGCACCAGGATCGCGTCGAAGCGCCCCAGCACCGCGAGCATCGTCGCGAAATAGATCACGACGAACACGAGGAGCTCGGTGACGATGATCCAGGTGTCGCGCACGGCGAGCGCCGTCTGCATCACCTTGGTCGCGATGCGGCCGGCGAACTCGTCCTGGTAGAAGCCCATGCTCTGGGCGAGCATCAGCCGGTGGAAGGTCCAGCGCAGGAGCATCGGGAAGTTGCCGGCGATCGCCTGCTGCTTGACCATCGACTGGAGCGCGATCAGCACGAGGCTGCCGGCGAGCACGCCGGCGAGCGCGAGGAGCCTCGTGCTCTCCTGCGCCCACAGCCGCGCGGGCTCGACCTTCGAGAGCCAGTCGACGATGTCGCCCAGGATGCCGAACAGGTACGCCTCGAACACGCCGATGCCGGCCGACAGCAGCGTCAATGCAGCGAGCCAGATACGCAGCCCGCGGGTGGCCGCCCACAGGAACGGAAAGAACCCGTGCGGCGGCCTCGCCGGCGGCGCATCGGGAAACGGGTCGACCAGTCGTTCGAAGAACCGAAGCACGCGAGGCTGGAGGAAGGCTGGCGCCTGGAGGCGCGAAACGTCGGGTACGTCGTCGCGAGCGAGGCGCTCGCCTGCCGGCGGGGCGGGACGCGGAGCATAACGCACGCGCGTGGCGACGGGGTCCGGCGCCCCGTCGCGAGGGGCGGACCCTGTCCACTGTCGAGCAGGGTCCGACCCCGCAGCCGCCCGGCGCGGGGCAATGCGGTAGAGTCGCCGGCCATGGCGAGCCTGGACCCGCACCATAGGCTGTCGGCGCACGACCTCGAGACGATCCTCGGCGTCACGCGCGCGCTCGCCGCGCCGTTCGACCTGATGACGATGCTGGGCGAGGTGGTGGCGGCGGCGAAGCAGGTCCTGCACGCCGACCGCGGGTCGGTGTGGCTGTTCGAGCCGGCGAGCGACGAGCTCGTGCTGCTGATCGCGACGGGCATCGCGCCCATCCGCGTGCCGTCCGGCGCGGGGCTGGTCGGCGCCTGCGCGCACCAGCGCCGCATCATCAACGTCCCCGACTGCTACGCCGATCCGCGCTTCGACCCCGGCGTCGATCGCGCCACCGGCTACACCACGCGCTGCATGCTGACGCTGCCGCTCGTCGACCACAAGGACGTGCTGGTCGGCGTCATGCAGGTGCTGAACAAGGAAGGCGGCGTGTTCGACGAGGACGACGAGATCCTCGCGACCGCGCTCGCGGCGCAATGCGCGGTGGCGCTCCAGCGCGTGCGGATGACCGAGGCGGTGATCGAGAACGAGCGGATGCGCCAGGCGCTCGAGATGGCGCGCGTCGTGCAGATGAGCACGCTGCCCGCCTCGATGCCCGAGCTTCCCGGCTACGACGTGTGCTGCTCGTTCAAGCCCGCCGAGCTCACGGGCGGCGACACCTACGACGTCGTGGCGATCGACCAGGGACTGCTCCTCGTGCTGGGCGACGCGACCGGCCACGGCATCGCGCCCGCGCTGTCGGTCACGCAGATGCAGGCGATGCTGCGCATGGCGTTCCGCCTCGGCACCGACCTCGACAGCGCCTACCTGCACGTGAACAACCGGCTCGCGGAGACCCTCGCCGAGGATCGCTTCGTCACCGCGTTCATCGGGCTCCTCGATCCGGGCGCGCACCAGCTCACCTTCCACAGCGGCGGACAGGGACCGATCTTCCATTTCCATGCCGGTGACGGCCGGTTCGAGCGCCACCGTCCGACCTGCTTCCCGCTCGGCGCGATGCGCCTCGACGCGCCGCGACCGCCGCGCAGGCTGGATCTCGCGCCGGGCGACATCATCGTCCTGCTGTCGGACGGGTTCTACGAGCAGCTCGATCCGGCGGGAGAGGAGTTCGGCGAGGCCCGGGTCGAGGCGCTGGTGCGCGAGCACCACGCGCGCGGCGTCGGGGCATTGCGCGACGAGATCGTGGCCGCCGTCGAGGCGCACGCGAGGGGCACGCCACAGGCGGACGACATGACCGCCGTGCTGTTGAAGCGTACAGCTCACGCCGGCATGACGCGCACCTTCGCCCGCTCGTTCGACGCGATCGCGCCGATGGTGGCGTTCACCGCCGAGGCGTTCGGGCGCCTCGGCATCGACCCTTCGCTCCTCGCCACCGTCGATTTCGTGGTGGAAGAGCTGTTCACTAACATGGTCAAATACGCCACCGGGAGCACGAGCGACGTCCGGCTCGGCGTGTCGTCGATCGAGGGCGGCGTCGAGGTGACGCTGACCGACTACGGCGTGGCGCCGTTCGACGTGACGAAGGCGCCGGACGTCGACACCGGCGCGCCGATCGACGCGCGCCGGCCCGGCGGTCTCGGGCTGCACCTGAGCCGGCGGATGGTGGACGCGATCGAGTACCGCTACGACGAGGCGACGCGCCAGAGCCGGACGACGTTTCGCAAGACCGCCGCGTGAGCACGAGCCCGCGCGGCGGGCCATGACTGGGGGATGGCGATGCTGTCGATCGACTACGGGCCCGACGGTGCCGTCGCGGTGAACGGCCGTCTCGACGCGGCGCAGGCGGCCGCGGCGCAGTCGTTCCTGGACAAGACGCAGGGCGTCGTCACGCTCGACTGCCGGGGCCTCGAATACATCTCGAGCGCGGGGCTCGGCGTCCTGCTCAAGACCCACAAGCGGCTGCTCGCCTCGTCCGGCAAGCTGAGGCTCACCGGCGTCGGCCCGCACCTCAGGGACATCTTCACCTACTCCGGCTTCGACCAGCTCTTCGAAATCCACTCGGCATGACGTCCCCCCGAAGCGAACGCCGTTCGCGGGGGGCGCGAGCCGACTGCGAACGCGTCGAGGCGCGAACGACGTCCGCCTCCCCCCGGGGGGCGGGGCGGGCTTGGGGCGGCCCGACGCTCGCCCGGACGACGTCCCCCCGAAGCGAACGCCGTTCGCGGGAGACGCGAGCCGCCTGCGGGCGCGATGAGGCGCGAACGACGTCCGCCTCCCCCCGGGGGGCGGGGCGGGCTTGGGGCGGCCCG
>DASTCK010000375.1:0-5036 GCA_035711225.1 Casimicrobiaceae bacterium | reverse complement strand
ACGGGCATGCCGACCTCGCGGGCCTCGCCGCGCCTGCGCTGGTGATCGCCGGGGCCGAGGACGTGCTGTTCCCCGTCGCCGGCGTCGCGGCGTTCGCCGCGGCGTTGCGCGGCTCGCGGTTCGTGACGATCGACGGCGCGGCGCACGCCATCCACACCGAGCGTCCCGCCGCGTTCGTCGACGCGGTGGCATCGTTCCTCGCCACGTGAGGAAACGGAGTTCACCGCCGACACCCTCGCGCGTGCGATCCCGCACCGCCACGCGCGCGCTGTTCCATTGCAGCCAGTTCGCCGGCGTCCGGCGGCGTTCCCGCTCGAGGGCGCCGCGGGCAACGCTAAACCTGTCGACTCGGGTCGCGCTCCGTTCCCATGGCTACGTCGACGTCCCGGAGCTCGCGCCCGATGTCGACGTCGCGCGGACGCCCGTTCCGCTGGTCCCGCCAGCGCTGAGCCGCCCCGCTACTTGAGCAGCAGGACCGGCACCTTCGACGACGCGATCACCTTGGTCGCGACCGAGCCCATCACGAGGTTGGTCATCGCGCCCGTGCCGTGCGTGCCCATCGCGATCAGGTCGCAGCCGGCGGACTGCGCGTGACGCACCAGCTCGTGCCCCGCCTCGCCGACCAGCTTGACGGCCTGGAACGCGACGCCGCGCGCGGCGAGCAGGTCCGCCGCGGGCTTGAGGGCGGCGTCGCTCTCCTCGGCGTAGTAGCGCTCGACCGCTTCCTTGCCGGCCCACGCCGCGGCGCGCCCGTAGGGAATCGCCGGATGGACGTGGCACAGCTCGATCGCGGGCGGCTGGCGGAACCAGGCGAAGCGCGACACGAACGCCTCGACCGCGTCGAGCGAATGCTGCGATCCGTCGGTGGCGAGCAGGACCTTCATGGCGTTGCCTTTCGCGGGCGGTACGGTCGATGCGCAAGTCTAGCCGATCGGCGCGGACGGCGACCCGTCACGCCGGCGCCGCGAGGTCGAGCGTGACGATCACCTGCTCGGGGTCCTCGGCGTCCTTCGCGGTCGTGAACCCGAACGCGTTGGTGAACCGCAGCATCGCGTGGTTCGCGCGCAGCACCGCACCTTCCAGGCGCGCGAACCCGCGCCGGCGCGCGCTGGCGACCAGCCGTGTCATCAGCCCGCGCGCGACACCGCGGCCATGCCAGTCGTCGGCGACGACGACCGCGAACTCCGCGCTCTCGCCGTCCGGGTTGGCGATGTAGCGCGCGACGCCGACGATCTTCTGCGCGCCGGGGGCCGCGTCGTCGGGCGCGAGCGCGACGAGCGCCATCTCGCGGTCGTAGTCGACCTGCGTGAAGCGCGCGATCATCTGCGGCGTCAGCTCGTGGAGGCGGTAGAAGAAGCGGAAATAGCGCGACTCCTCGGAGAGCCCGCTCACGAAGCGCTGCTCCATCGCGCCGTCCTCGGGGCGGATCGGGCGGACGACGAGCGGCGGCGAGTCGCGCGCGTCGATCGTCCCCTCGAGCTCCACCGGGTACGGGTGGATCGACATGTGCCCATAGCCGCGGCGCGACCGGCGCCGCGGGTCGATGCCGATGCGCGCGGCGCCGATCACCGCGGCGTTGGGCGCGACCAGCACCGGGTCGAGGTCGAGCTCGCGCACCCACGGGCAGGCGCAGACCAGCGCCGAGAGCTGCAGGAGCAGGCGGACGAGCGCGTCGGCGTCGCCGGTCGCGACGGCCTCGCGCGCGGTGCGCCGCCGCTCGCCCGCGATCAGGTCGAGCGCGAGCCGGCGGTTCAGCGGCGGCAACGCGAGCGCACGCGGACCCGGCGGCAGCGGAGCGCGCGTGCTCGCGCCGATCGCGATCACGGGGCCGAAGGTCTCGTCGTGCGCGATGCCGATGGCGAGCTCGCGCCCGCCTTCCACGCGCAGCGCCTTGCGCACGAACACGTGCCCGCTCCATCTGCCGCCGGGCAGCGCCGTGCGCGCGTCCTCGAGCAGCGCGCCCCAGGCTCGCGTCAGCGACCGGCCGTCCGCGAGCGGCCCGCGCACCGGGAGCGGCAGCGGCAGCGGCGCGTCGATCGCGAGCGACACCGGATAGCCGAGGCGTCGTGCGAGCGCGCGCGCCTCGGCGAGCGTCTCGACGCGCGCGAGCGACGGCACCGGCAGGTGGAACGCGCCGAGCAGCGTGGCGAGCTCGCTCGCATCGAGCGTGCGGCGGTCGCCGATGGCCTGCCGGATCCGCTCGACGGCGTCGGCGTCCGGCGGATCGGGGTCCTGCTGCGGCGGCGGCGCCTCGAGCAGCAGCTCCTGGTGGCGGCGGTAAGACGCGAGGTACGCGAGGGCCTCGACCGCGTTCTCGGGCGTGTAGAAGTTCGCGATGCCGCCGGCCTCGAGCGCGTCGCGCGCCTCCGGGCGCTCGATCGCGCCGAGCCACGCGCCCAGCACCGGCTTGCGCGACCCGCGCGCAACGTTCGCGACGGCGCGCGCGGCGTCGGTCGGCGGATCGACCGGGCGCGGCACGTGCAGCGCGACGACCGCGTCGACCTGCTCGTCGGCGAGGACCGCGGCGACGGCGCCGGCGAGTCGCTCGGGCGGCGCGTCGCCGCGCACGTCGACCGGGTTCGAACGCGCGCTCTCGTCGGGCAGCAGGGCGTCGAGCGCCGCGACGGTCGCCGGCCCGAGCACCGAGAGCTCGAGCCCCGCGTCGCGGGCGCTGTCGGCCGCGAGGATCGCCGGGCCGCGGCCGTTCGCCACCACCGCGATGCGGTCGCCCTGCGGGATGCGGCCGATCGACAGGAGGCGGGCCGCGGCGAAGAGCTGCGTATAGGTCCTCACGCGCACGGTGCCGCAGCGGCGCATCGCCGCGTCGAACACGGCATCGGGCGACGGACCCCCGTCGTGCGCCTCGAGCGAGCGGCCGGCCTTGAGCAGCACCACCGGCTTGGTGCGCGCGGCGGCGCGAAGCGCGGACAGGAACCGCCGGGCGTCGTGCACGTCCTCGACGTAGAGCAGGATGCCGTCGGTGTCCCCGTCGGCGAGCAGCGCGTCGAGCAGCTCGCCGACGTCGACGTCGAGCACGCCGCCGAGCGAGATCACCGTCGAGAAGCCGATGCCGCCCGGGCGCGCGAAGTCGAGCATCGCGGTGCACACCGCACCGGACTGCGCGACCAGCGCGAGGCGCCCCGGGAGCACCTGCACGTCCGAGAACGAGGCGTTGAGGCCGATGCCGGTGCGGATCACGCCGAACGCGCCCGGCCCGACCAGCCGGATGCCGCGCTTCGCCGCGAGCGCCGCGACGTCGTGCGACCAGCGCCTCGACTCGCGGGCGTTGCTCGCCGGCGCGGCGGTGAGCAGCACCGCGGCCTTCGCCTTCGCGCGCGCCGCGTCGTCGAGCACGCGCGGCACGGCGTCGCAGGGGACCGCGATCACGACCATCTCGACCGGCTCGCCGATCGCGGCCACCGACGGCCAGCTCTTGCGCCCGAGCAGCGTGCGGTGCGCCGGGTTGACCGCGTGGAAGGTGCCCTGGTAGCCCGCGGCCGCCACGTTCTCCATCACGACGCGGCCGAGCGAGCCGGGACGCTCCGACGCGCCGACCAGCGCGAACGACGCGGGCATGAGCAACGGTCGCAGGTAATGGTGCATCGCGGCGGGCCGGGAGCGTCCGCGCGAGTGTAGCCCACGGGACGCCCGCACCCGGCGGCGCCCGAGCGGCTATACTCGGCGCGGCGCTCGGCCCTGCACGCGCGGCGAACCAAGGCGCCCCGGGCCCGTAGCTCAGTCGGTCAGAGCAGACGACTCATAATCGTTTGGTCGCTGGTTCGATCCCAGCCGGGCCCACCCTCCTCCATGCCGCCGCTGTCGCCCCTCGCCCGCGGCTATCGCTTCGTCCGCGGCGACGGCAGCCTGACGCTCGCCGTCGCGATCCTGGCGGTGTTCATGTTCGCGCTCTACCCGATGATCGAGGTCGGGACGATCGCGCCGTGGTGGCTCGACCTCGCGTTCGGCCTGTTCATGCTCGTCGGCGCGGTGCTGGTGTTCGAGCCGCGCCCGCTGGTGCGGGCGTTCCTCGTGCTGTTGGTCGCGACGCTGGCGGTACGCATCGTCGAGTACGCGCTGCCGGGGCGTACGCTCGCCGCGCTCGATGCGTTGCTGGTGATCGCGACCTCGATCGCGCTGGGCGCGCTCTTCATCGCGCGCGCGACGCGCGACGGCCGCATCAACCTGCACCGCATCGTCGGCGCGTGCGGCACGTTCCTGCTGCTCGGGCTCGTGTTCGCGCAGGCCTACAGGCTGATGGCGCTGTTCGTGCCGCACGCCTTCGCGATCGGCGGCGTCCCGGCCGAGGCCGGCGCGATGGACTACCGCTTCATCTACTTCAGCTTCGTCACGCTGACGTCGACCGGCTACGGCGACATCACGCCGCTGCATCCCTACGCCCGCTCGCTCGCCGCCTTCGAGGGCATCGCCGGGCAGCTCTACCTGGCGGTGCTGATCGCGCGGCTGGTCGGTCTCGAGATGGAGTGGCGCGAGGAGCAGCGCGAAGCGCAGCGAGAGGCGCTGCGGAAGCCGGGCGCGCCGGGCTGACTCGAGCGCCGAGCGGCTGGCACGGGCCTTGCGGGCAAGGGGTCCAGCCATGGCTTCCCCGGTGCTCCTGCTGCTCGGACTGCCCGAGAGCGGCACGTCCGCGCTCGCGGACGCGCTCGCCCGCGCCGGCGCCACGCTCGCCGCCCCGCCCGCGGGCGACCCCGCCGGCGTCTCGCAGCACGCGCTCGCCGCGTGCGGGATGCGCTGGGACTCGCTCGCGCCGATGCCGGCCAGGCTCGCGAAGTCGCCGGGCCTCGACGCCGCGCGCGCGGCCATCGACGTGTTCCTCGAGCGCCTACCCGCCGACGCGCCGCTGCTGGTCGCCGAGCCGCTCGCCACCCGCATCGTGCCGCTGTGGCGGGAGCGCATCGAGGAGGCCGGTCGCCCGCTCGCGGCCGTGCTCTGGCTCGCGCATCCCGGCCGCGCGGCGGGCGCGCTCGCGCGACGCCGCCAGTTCGCCCCCGAGAAGTCGCTCGCGCTGTGGCTCGCGC
>DASTCK010000374.1:0-3070 GCA_035711225.1 Casimicrobiaceae bacterium | reverse complement strand
GCTGGTCGGCGCGGGGCCCGCGTCGTACGTCGGCGTGTCGACGCCCGTCATCGCGATGCTGCTCTCGACGCTCTTCGAGGGCTACCGCTGGACCTGGCCCGCGTTGCTGGGCGTCGCGCTCGCGATCGTCGGCAACGTGCTCGCGCTGCGGACGCCGAGGCGCGGATAGCGGCTCGACCTCACGGCGTTCCGGGACGGTTTCGTACGGTGGATCGCCGGCTCCTCGCCGATGCAGCGACGCGGCTACTCGAACGTCAGGCGCGCCTCGGTGATGAGCTTCTTCCAGCTCGCGAGGTCGCGCGCGATCAGCGCGCCGAGCAGCGCCGGCTCGCCGGGGATGAGCTCGGCGCCTTCGCGCTCGAGCCTCTCGCGCACGTCGGGCTGCGCGAGCACGATCCGCACCTCGGCGGCGATGCGCGCAACGGGTTCGCGCGGCGTGCCGGCCGGCGCCACGATGCCCCAGTAGTTGATCACCTCGGCGTTCGCGACGCCCTGCTCCTGCCAGGACGGCACGTCGGGCATCTGCGGGATGCGCTTCGCGCCCGTCACCGCGAGGACGCGCACGCGCTTGTCGGCGGCGAGCGGCAGCGCCGCCGGGATCGACGCGGTCATCGCCTGCAGCGTGCCGCCGAGCAGGTCCTTGGTCGCATCGGCGATGCCGCGATAGGGCACGTGGACGACCGTCGTGCCGGTGCGCGCCATGAACAGCTCGAGCGCGAGGTGGTTGACGCTGCCCGCGCCCGCCGAGCCGTAGTTGAGCTTGCCCGGCTCGCGACGCGCGAGCTCGATGAAGTCGCGCAGCGTCGCGACCGGCAGCGACGGCGTGACGACGAACGCGAGCGGTCCCGACGCGATCGGCGCGACCGGCGTGAACTGCGCGATCGGGTCGTAGCCGGGATTGCGCGCCGAGGCGGCGACCGTCGTGAACGGCGACGCGACGAACAGCAGCGTGTAGCCGTCGGGATCCGACTTGGCGACCTCCGCCGCGCCGATCGCGCCGCCCGCGCCGGTGCGGTTGTCGACGACGACCGGCTGGCCGAGCCGATCGCCCAGCTTCTGCGCCACGTAGCGCGCGACGGTATCGGTGCCGGCACCCGGCGAGAACGGCACGACCAGCCGGATCGGCTTGACCGGCCAGGTGGCCTGCGAGTGCACGGGCGCGACGACGAGGGCGGCGAGCGCGGCGAAGGCCGCGGCGCAAAGGCGCGGGAGGCGGGTGGGCATCGAGGGGGTCGCCAGGGAAGACCGCAGTCGGTGAAAAGGCCGGAAGGGCCGCGCGCGGGACGGCGGCATCCTCCCACCGAAACCCCCGTGCCGCAACTCAGCCGCTGCGCGCGTCCGGCACCACGTCCACGTTGTCGATGAGCCGCGTCGAGCCGAGCCTCGCGGCGCCGAGCACGACGAGCGGTTCGGCACCGCACGGACGCGGGGCGGGCATCCGCAGCTCGTCGCCCTCGCGCACCGCGACGTAGTCGACCCGCCAGCCGTGCCGCGCGAGCTCGTCGCGCGCGCCGGCTTCGAGCGTCGCGAAGTCGTCGCTGCCGCGCGCGACCTGCGACGCGACCGCGGCGAGCACGCGATGAAGCCGCGGCGCCTCGCCGCGCTCGGCCGGCGACAGGTAGCCGTTTCGCGACGACAGCGCGAGCCCGTCGCTCGCGCGCACCGTCTCGCCGGCGACGACGTCGATCGGCAGGTTGAACTGCCGGACCATGCCCCGGACGACCGCGACCTGCTGGCGGTCCTTGCGGCCGAACACCGCGACCTGGGGCCGCACCAGGTTGAACAGCTTCAGCACGACGGTGCAGACGCCCTCGAAGAAGCCCACGCGGAACGCGCCCTCGAGCTCGTCGCCCAGCGGCGGCGGCCGCACGCGAAAGCCCTGCGGCACCGGGTAGATCTCGCGCTCGGTCGGCGCGAACAGGACGTCGACGCCTTCGCGCGCGAGTCCCTCGCGGTCCGCGTCCATCGTGCGCGGATAGCGGTCGAAATCCTCGTTCGGCCCGAACTGGAGCCGGTTGACGAAGATGCTCGCGACCACGCCGTCGCCGTGCTCGCGGGCGAGCCGCATCAGCGCGAGGTGGCCCTCGTGCAGGTTGCCCATCGTCGGGACGAACGCGACGCGCCGGAAGCGCGCCGTGGCTTCCGCGAGCGCCGCGGCGGAGTCGACGACCTTCATCCGGCGCGCCGGCGCCCCCGTCTCATGCCGCCTGGCCCAGGTTGAAGAACTCGCGGCGTCCGCGCATCGAGACGATGCGCTCGACGAGCAGCGCGAAATGCGACGGGTTGTCGACGAAGTTGAGCCGCTCGCTGTTGACGATCAGGAGCGGCGCACCCTCGTACGTGTAGAAGTAGCGCGTGTAGGTGTCCGCGACGCGCGCGAGGTAGGTCTCCTCGACGCTGCGCTCGTAGTCGACGCCGCGCCGCTGCACGCGCTCGACCAGCACCGGCACCGGCGCCTGAAGGTAGACGACGAGATCGGGGGCGGGTACCTGCGGCTTCAGGTGCAGGTAGATCTTCTCGTAGAGCGCGTACTCGTCGTCGGTCAGGTTGAGCCGCGCGAACAGCGGATCCTTGTCGAACAGGAAGTCGGCGACGGTCGGCCGCCTGAAGAGATCGAGCTGAGCGAGCGCGCGCAGCTGGTCGACCCGCTGGAACAGGAACGTGAGCTGCGTGGGCAGCGCGAAGCGCGCGCGGTCCTCGTAGAACCGCGCGAGGAACGGGTTGTCCTCGGGCTGCTCGAGCAGCGGGTCCGCGCGCAGCGCGTGCGCGAGCTCGCGCGCGAGCGAGGTCTTGCCCGCGCCGATCGGGCCCTCGACGACGACGTAGCGCAGCCTGGCGAGGTCCATGCGGTCAGCGGTGGGTGCGGGTGCGCGCGATGCGCTGGTGGCGGGTCGTCGCCAGCCAGCGCCGCGCGAGGCCCCGCCCGGGGATCGTCGCCGCCGGCGCGACGTCGGCCAGCGGTCGCAGCACGAACGCGCGCTCGTGCATGCGCGGATGCGGCAGCGTGAGCGCCGCGCCCGCCCTTCGCTCGTCGCCGAAGAGGAGCAGGTCGAGATCGAGGGTGCGCGGC
>DASTCK010000373.1:0-8920 GCA_035711225.1 Casimicrobiaceae bacterium | reverse complement strand
GATCGACTCGCCCGATGCGCGCGCGACGGCGAGCATGCCGAGCGCCGCGAACGGCAGCGTGACGGCGCGGAACGTCAGCGGCGGAAGCTCGGCCACGCCGAGCTTCAGCACCGGCCAGTTGCAGCCCCAGATCAGCGCGAGTATCGCCATCGGCAGGTACGCGTGCGACAGCGCATGCGTCGCCGCGTGGGCGGCATCGACGGGCCTGGTCAACGCAGTTCCCCGTCGCCCCGGCCCTCTCCCCGGCCGAGCGGGCGAGGAGGAGAGGTGGCGCTGCGCGCGGCATCGAGGAAACGGTCGCGATGCTCGCCGCCGTCTCCGCCGCTCCCGCTCGCGGAAGAGGGCCGGGGTGAGGATGCGCCCGTCACGGCCGCTCGCCGTACTTGCTCTGGTGCAGCTCGCGCGCCTGGACCACCCAGCCGTCGCGGCGAATGCGGCCCGGGAATTCCGGCAGCTTGGCGTCGTGGTCGTCGATGTCGCGCTCCGACCAGTGCGCGATCTGGCGGAACGTCGTCACGCCGAGTTGGTGCAGCATGCGCTCGAGCATCGGGCCGACGCCGACGATGAGTTTGAGATCGTCGGGCGCGCCGGGGCCGCCGAGCAGCGTCGGCGGCGCGTTGGTCTCGAAGTCGACGACCAGCTGGCGATAGCGCGCCGTGTCGCCGCGCGCCGCCGCGAGCGCGTCGAGCAGCGCATGCCGAGCCTCGGCGAACGCCGCCGCCTCGTAGTCATTCGCGCTCGCGTCGTCGAGCGCCGCACGCAGGCGCGCGGCCTCGGCTTCCCAGGCGACGACCAGCCGCGAGCGCTCGCGGTCGATCGCGTCGGAGGCGTCGGGCAGCGTCGCGGCGGGGGGCGCGGCCACGCTCGCGCCGCTCGACGCCTCGATGCGGGCCCCGTCGATCACGGTGCGCGAGAACGGCGCGGGCTCGCCGGCGCGAGCCTCGCGGCGGCCGGCGATGCGACCGGCGCGGTACGCGAACACGAGGCCGATCGCGAGGGCGATCAGCACGAGCAACGTGAGGCCGTTCACGGGAGCGTCGGGCGCGAGCGTGGGCGGCACGCGTGGGCGGGATTGTAGTCGAAACCAGCATGGCCGAGGCGCCGCGTGGTGGCGCGCGCGCGCCCGGGCGCCTCCCGTCCCGCTGCTAGAATCGCCCACGTGACCACCCCTCCCGACCGCGCCGGACGATCGGACGCCGATCCGCGCGCGCGGCCGCCGGAGGCGGCGTCCCGCGCGCCGGCGCCGCGTGGCAACGCGCGCCTCGTTGCCGGCGCGGTGGTGGCCATCGCAGCCGTGCTCGGCTTCCTCGCGTGGCTCGACGCGAAGCGCGACGTCGCCGACCTGCGCGCCGACGTCGCCGCGCGACTGACCGCGACCGACACGGCGGACACCCAGGCGAAGGCCCGCGACGCGGAACTCGCCGGGGCGCTGCGCGAGGCGCAGGCCAAGCTCGCGCTGCTCGAGACGCGGCTCGCGGAGTCGCAGTCGCAGCAGGCCGCGCTCGAGACGCTGTACCGCGACCTCGCGCCGTCGCGCGACGAGCTCGCGGTGGTCGAGATCGAGCAGGGCCTCGCGCTCGCGAGCCAGCAGCTGACGATCGCCGCGAACGTGCCTGCGGCGATCGCCGCGCTGCAGCTCGCCGACGCCAAGCTCGCCCGTCTGGACCGGCCGAAGTTCGGGCCGCTCCGCCGCGCGATCGCAGCGGACCTGGAGAGGCTGAAGGCGATCCCGTACGTCGACACCGCGGGACTCGCCGGCAAGCTCGATGCCGCGATCGCGACGATCGACGCCATGCCCCTCGCGCGGAGCGAGCGCCTTCCCGCCCCGTCCGCGGCGCCGTCGCGCGACGACGCGCCGGCGTGGTCGCGGTTCCTGCGCGAGATGTGGGCGGACCTGCGCGGGCTGATCCGCGTCGAGGTGAGCGACCGCGCGGCGGCGCCGCTCGTCGCGCCGCCGCAGGAGTACTACCTGCGCGAGAACCTGCGCCTGCGGCTCCTGTCGGCGCGCCTCTCGCTGATCGCTCGGAACGACCCGGCGTTCCGCGCGGACGTGAAGGCGGCGGATGCGTGGCTCCGCCAGTACTTCGACGTGCGCGCGCGGCCGGTGGCGACGGTGCTCGCCGCGCTCGCGACGATGTCGTCGGTGACGATGGCAACCGAGGTCCCGGAGCTGACGCGCAGCCTGGACGCGGCGCGCGCCCTGCGCCGCGACCAGGACGCGCGGGCCGACGCGCCGCGCGGCCGCCCGTGACCCGCGCCGTCCCGCCCGGCCGGCGCTGACGATGCGACTCCTCGCCGCGTTCCTGCTGATCGCCGCCCTCGCCGTCGCGCTGGCGCTGCTCGCGCGGACGCCGGCGGGTTACGTGCAGTTCGTGTTGCCGCCGGTCCGCGTCGAGACGTCGTTCTTCGTGTTCGTGGTGGCGATGCTCGCCGCGTTCCTGGCGCTCTACGCGTTGCTGCGGCTGGTCGCACGCGTCGCCGCGATGCCGCGCGAGGTTCGCGCGCACCGGGCGCGGCAGCAACTCGAGCGCGCCCGATCCAGGCAGGACGCCGCGCTGGTCGCGCTGCTCGAGGGCCGCCACCGTCGCGCGACCGAGCTCGCCGGGGATGCGCTGGCGCTGCCGCGCTCCGGCGGGCTGCCGGCACTGCTCGGCGCGCGCGCCGCGCTCGACATGCGCGACTTCGCGTCCGCGGCGACGCTCCTCGCTCGCAGCGACGCGCGCGTTCAAAGCCTCGCCGTGCCGCGCCTGATGCTCGAGGCCGAGCTCGCGCTCGAGCAGGGGCAGGCAGGCGAGGCGCTCGCGCGCCTCGACGAGCTCAGGCGCGAAGCCGGCGCGCACACGGCCGCCCTGCGGCTGTCGCTGCGCGCCCTCAACGCCGCGGGGCGCAGCGCCGAGGTGCCGGCGATCGTGGACCAGCTCGTGCGCCGGGACGTCTACGACGCGGAGCAGGGCGCGTTGCTGCGCGCCACCGCACAGGCCGCGACGCTCGCCGGGCTGGCGCTCGACGCTTCGGGATTGCGCGACGCGTGGAATCGCCTGCCCGAGCCGGACCGGCTGCATCCGCGCGTCGCGCTCGCCGCGGCGGCGAGCTTCGTGCGGCTCGGGGGCGATCGCGAGGCGGTCGAGATCCTGGCCCGCAGCCTCGGGCGCCACTGGGATCCCGCGCTCGTCGCGCTGTTCGGCGAGTGCCGGCCGGCGGATGCGTCGCGGCAGCTCGAGATGGCCGAGGGCTGGCTCGACGATCATCGGGACGACGCCGTGCTGCTCGCGGCGCTCGGACGGGTCTGCGAGCGCGCCGGGTTGTGGGGCAAGGCGCAGTCCTACTACGAGGCGAGCCTCGCCGTCGACGATCACTGGCGCACGCGCGTCATGCTGGGGAGCCTGCTGGTCCGGCTCGGCCGCAACGACGACGCCAACGCGCACCTCGCCGCCGCGCTCAAGCTCGCGCTCGCGGAGCTCGGCGAGCCGGGCCTCGCGGAGAAGTAGCGCCATGAGGCCGGAGCCTGCCTGACGATCGGGCAGGGTCCGACCCTCGCCGATGCCGCTCGCCGTCCTCACCTACCATTCGCACCACGTCGTCGGCCCCGGCTATGCCGACAACGATCACGTCGCGTTCGCGCGCGACCTCGACACGCTCACCGACGCGGGGTGGCGCATCGTCCCGCTCGACGAGATCGTCCGGGTGCAGCGCCACGGCACGCCGCTGCACCTGTGCGCGCTGACGTTCGACGACGGGCCCGTCTACGACGTGGACGACGTCGTGCACCCGGCTTACGGACGGCAGGTGGGCTTCGCGAACGCGATGCGCGCGTTCGCCGAGCGCCGTCCGGGGGCGCAGCCCGGCCTGCACGCGACGAGCTTCGTGATCGCGTCGCCGCAGGCGCGGCTCGCGATGGAGTCGCACGCCGACCCGCGCTACACGTGGCTCGCGCCGGGCTCGATGGGCGAGGCGTGGTGGACGCGCGCGATCGACAGCGGCCTCGTTGCGATCGCCAACCACAGCTGGGACCACCTGCATCCGGCGCTTCCGCGCGTGCGCCACTCGCGCGACGCGCGCGGCGATTTCGCGCAGGTCGTCACCGCCGCGGACGCCGATGCGCAGGTCCGCGACGCGGCGGCCTACCTCGACGCGGCGACGCAGGGGCGTGCGTCGCCGTATTTCGCCTACCCGTTCGGGCAGCACAACACGTTCCTCGCGCGCGACTACCTGCCCTCGGTGGGCCGCGACGTGTGCGCCGCGGCGTTCACCACCGAGCCGCGGCTGTGCAGCATCGACGACTCGCCGTTCCTGTTGCCGCGGTTCGTGTGCGGCGCCGACTGGCGCGCGCCCGACGAGCTGATCGAGCGGTTGGTGTGAGGTGATCCCCCCGAAGCGCGCAGGCGCGCTTTCCCCCGAGGGGGCCGCGCCTTGGGGCGGCCCGGCGGCGCGCGTGATCCCCCCGAAGCGCGCAGGCGCGCTTCCCCAGCAGGGTCGCGTGCGCGACGAGGGGCCCCGAGCGACGTTCGCTCGGGGATCGGCGCGCACGATTGCGATCCCTGCGCGGCCGACGCGCTGGCTTGCCAGTGGCAGCGCGAGGACAAGGAGGACGCAGAGGGCCGCGCCCCTCGGGGCCGGCTCCAACTTCAGGGGTCAGGTACCGGCGCCTGCTCCCTGCGGTCGCCAGCGCCGGTACCCGACCCCGGGACCCGTCAGCCGCGGCGCGCCTCGGCTTCCGCGGCGTAGGTGAAGCTGTCGGCGAAGAACTCGTTCTCGGGCAGGTTGTGCGTCGCCGTGAAGTCGCGCCGCGCGGCCTCGATCATCGGCGGCGCGCCGCACGCGTAGACCTGGTAGCCCGACAGGTCGGCGAAATCGTCCATCACCGCGCGGTGCACGAGCCCGGTGCGGCCGGGCCACGCGTCGCCGGGCAGCGGATCGGAGAGCACCGGGATGAACGTGAACAGCGGATGCTCCTGCTGCCATCGCGCGGGGAGTTGCGGCAGGTAGAGGTCCTTGAGCGAGCGGGCCCCCCAGTACAGCACCATCGGGCGGTCGACGCCGTGGTGGAACGCATGCTCGATCATCGCCTTGATCGGCGCGAAGCCGGTGCCGCCGGCGACGAAGATCATCGGCTTGTCGGTCTCCTCGCGCAGGTGGAACGAGCCGAGCGGGCCCTCGAGGCGCAGGATCTCGCGTCCCTTGAACTGCGTGAACAGCTGGTCGGTGAAATAGCCGCCCGGGACGTGCCGCACGTGCAGCTCGATCAGCGCGTCGTCGTGCGGCGGGTTCGCCATCGAGAAGCTGCGGCGCCTGCCGTCCTTGAGCAGGAAGTCGACGTACTGGCCGGCGAGGTACTGCATGCGCTCGTTCGCGGGGAGCTTGATCCGGACGATCGCCACGTCGGGAGCGGGCTTGTCGATCGACTCGACGCGGCAGGGCAGCCGCTTGATCGGGATGTCGCCGCTGCGGCGCACCTCGCGCACCTCGATCACGAGGTCGGAGCGCGGCTTCGCGCAGCAGAACAGCGCGAGGCCCTTGCGCTTTTCGTCGTCGGTGAGCGTCGACGGCTGGTGCGGCCCGTAGTCGACGCTGCCCGACAGGATCCGGCCCTTGCAGGTCCCGCAAGCGCCGTTGCGGCAGCCGTACGGGATCAGGAGATCGGCCTTCATCGCCGACTCGAGCACGGTCTCGTCGGCGGCGCACGCGAAGGCGTGCTCGCCGGGCTTTATGGTAACCTCGAAGCTCATGTCGATTCGGGATTCGCGCGCCGGCAGTTCCGCGTCCGGCGCTCGCGCAGCGCACGCATGATGCGCGTGCTCCTCGTGGGTTGCGGCGACGTCGCGATGCGCGTGGCGGGCCTTCTCGCCGGGCGTGCGCGCCTCGCCGGCCTCACGCGCCGCGCCGACGACGTCGCGAAGCTGCGCGCGCACGGCGTGGTCCCGGTGCTCGGCGACCTCGACGACCACGGCGCTCTCTCCCGCCTGCGCCTGTCGCCCGATGCGGTGCTGCACTTCGCGCCGCCGCCGCCGGAGGGACGCGAGGACCCGCGCACGGGCCGACTGCTCGCCGCATTGTCGGCGGCGCGCAGGATACCACGCCGCTTCGTCTACGTTTCGACCACCGGCGTCTACGGCGACTGCGCCGGCGCGCGCATCGACGAGACGCGGCCGCGCCGCGCGCAGTCGCCGCGCGCGCGGCGCCGCGTCGACGCCGAGGACCGCCTGCGCGGCTGGGCGTCGCGCAACGGCGTGTCGCTCGCGATCGTCCGCGCGCCGGGCATCTACGCCGACACGCGGCTGCCGCTCGAGCGCCTGCGCCAGCAGACGCCGGTGCTGGTCGACGACGACGACGTGTACACCAACCACATCCATGCCGACGACCTCGCGCGCGTGGTCGTGGCGGCGCTCTTCCGCGGCCGCGCCAACCGCGCCTACCACGCGACCGACGACGCCGAGCTGAAGATGGGGCAGTGGTTCGACGCGGTCGCCGACGCGTGGCAGCTGCCGCGGCCGCCGCGGGTCGGCTGGGACGAGGCGGAGGCGCGCATCGCGCCGATGCTCCTCTCGTTCATGAGCGAGTCGCGGCGGGTCGCGAACCGCCGCATGAAGCGCGAGCTGCGCGTTCGCCTGCGTTACCCGACGCCGCAGGCGATGCTCGACGCGCTCGCACCGCGCGCGCTGCGCAAGCAGATGCCGCTGGCGTTCTGACGCCCATGGCCGCCTCCCCCGCGCCCGAGCGCGCGCGCACGCTGGCCGGGCGCCTCGACGCCTGGGAGCGGCTCGTGCGGCTCGACAAGCCGATCGGCATCCTGCTGCTGCTGTGGCCGACGCTCTCCGCGCTGTGGATCGCCGCGCGCGGCGCGCCGCCGCTCTCGCTGGTGCTCATCTTCACGCTGGGCACGGTGCTGATGCGCTCGGCGGGGTGCGCGTTCAACGACTGGGCCGACCTGGGCTACGACGCGCACGTCCAGCGGACCCGGCTGCGCCCGCTGGTGACCGGCGAGGCGACGCCGCGCGAGGCGCTCGCCGTCGGCGCCGCGCTGGCGGCGGCGGCGTTCGTGCTCGTCCTGTTCACCAACCGGGCCACGGTTGCCCTGTCGCTGGCCGCGTTCGTGATCGCGATCGCCTATCCGTTCTTCAAGCGCTTCTTCGCGCTGCCCCAGGCGTTCCTCGGCATCGCGTTCTCGTTCGGCATCCCGATGGCGTTCGCGGCGGCGCGCGGCAGCGTCGAGCCCCTCGGCTGGTGGATGCTCGCGTTCAACCTGGCGTGGGTGATCGCCTACGACACCGAGTACGCGATGGTCGACCGCGACGACGACCTGAAGCTCGGCATGCGCACCTCGGCGATCACGTTCGGCCGCTTCGACATCGCGGCGATCGCGCTGTGCTACGCGGCGTTCCTGGCGGGCATGGCGTGGGTCGGGTGGGTGATGGCGCTCGGCCCGCTCTACTACGCCGGCCTCGCCGCCGCGCTCGGCTGCGCGGCGTGGCACCTGTGGCTCATCCGGGACCGCGACCGCGACCGCTGCTTCCGCGCCTTCCTGCACAACCACTGGCTCGGGTTCGCGGTGTTCGCCGGCACCGTCGCCGACTACGCGGTGCGCGCGCAGGCATGGCCGCGAGCCGCGTGACCCTCGCGCGCGGCCTGCCTCCGGTGCTGCCGCGCGACGCCCGCCTGCTGATCCTCGGGAGCTTCCCGGGCGTCGCATCGCTCGCCGCGGGCCAGTACTATGCCCACCCGCGCAACCACTTCTGGCCGGTGATGGCAGCGCTCCTCGACGAGCCGTTGATCGCGATGCCCTACGCGCTGCGGCTCGCGCGCCTGCGCGCGCGGGGCGTCGCGCTGTGGGACACGATCGTGGCCTGCGAGCGGGTCGGATCGAGCGACCAGTCGATCCGCAACGCGCAGCGCGCCGAGGTCTCGCGCGTGCGGCGCGCGGCGCCGCGCGTCGAGGTCGTGGCGTTCAACGGCAACACCGCGGCGCGCGCCGCGGCGCGCTGGAGCGGCGCCGGCTACGCGACGCTCGCGCTGCCTTCGACGAGCCCGGCCTACACGCGGCCGTTCGACGAGAAGCTCGCGGCGTGGCGCGCGCTCGCGCGCTTCATCGCGCCGCGAAGCGAAGGAGCGACATGAGCCTCTCGGTCAGCTATGCTCGATGCCCGCTGTGCGGCGGAGCAGGCAGCTTCCTGCGCGACGCCGACTGCACGCCGCATCCTTTGTGGTCGGACGCATTGCCGCCACGGCTCGAATGGCACGCGTGCGGCGCGTGCGCGCACGTCTACACGCGATCGTACTGGACGGCCGAGGGCCTGCGCGTGCTCTTCTCGCGTGCGCTTCCCCACCAGGTGGCCGGCGGGGATCCCGACGCGAAGCGCGTGAGCTGGCAGCCGGTCGTCCGGCGCGCCGTCGACCTGCTCGGCGGCTACCGCGCCGTCATGGGCGAATCGCCCGCGTGGATCGACGCCGGATGCGGCGACGGCGGGCTCGTGATGACCGCCGGCGAGTACGGCTTCCACGCGGTGGGCGTCGATGCGCGGCGCGAGACCGTCGAGGCGATCGTCGCGCTCGGCTTCGAGGCGGTCGAAGGCGATTTCCTGTCGGCGCCGCTCGCGCCGGGCGCCGCCGTGGTCTCGATGATGGACGTGCTCGAGCACCTGCCGTTCCCGCGCGAAGGGCTCGACCGCGCGGCCGCGCTGCTCCGCCCGGGGGGCCTGCTCGTGCTCTCGCTGCCCGACCGCGAGACGTCGAGCTGGCGCATCATGGACCTGCACACCGGCAACCCGTACTGGATGGAGATCGAGCACCACCACAACTTCAGCCGGACGCGGCTCGCGCACCTGCTCGCCGAGCACGGCTTCGTCGTCGAGGACATCGCGATCGCCTACCGCTACAAGGCGCAGCTCGAGGTCTACGCGCGCCTCTCCGCCGGCGCGCGCGCCGG
>DASTCK010000372.1:0-6655 GCA_035711225.1 Casimicrobiaceae bacterium | reverse complement strand
ACGTGCGCCGCCGGAAATCCGGCGGCGAGCGCGGCGGTGACGTCGTCGACGTTGGCCGAGAGGAAGAGGTTCGCCTTCAGCGGCTCGAGATAGGCGTACGGCGAGCGGCCGCGCGTGAACACCGCGCGCTCGATCGCGAGGCCGGATCCGCGCACCGAGCGGAACACGCGCAGGCCGGATACCGGGTCGTTGCGCGAGAGGATGACGACCTCGATGCGGCGCACGCCGTCGGCGTTGAAGCCGAGCAGCTTGCGCACCAGCGGGAACGCCACGCCGGGCTTGGCCGGCTGCTGCAGGCGCTCGAGCTGCATCTTCATGTACGCGCGGTCGTCCGCGGTCTCGAAGATGCGGTTCTCCTCCTCGAAGTCGAACAGCGCGCGCGAGCTGATCGCGACGACGAGCTGCGCAGGCGACGGGCTCGGGGTCGACATCCGCCCAGTATAGGCGCGCGGCCCGGCGCTGCGCGATAATGCACCGCGCAGGCGCCGCGCCGCGGGCCGACCCCACGCAGGCGCACGCGCCCGCCCCGATGCGAACCGACCCCGCCGACGCCGCCACGCCGGAACCTTTCCGCGCGACCCGGCGCGCCGACGCCGCCCGGGCGATCGTGCCGTGGCTCCGTCCCTCGGCCTCGATCGCGATCGGCGCCGCGCTCGTCGCCCTGATCACGACGGCCGACGTGATGACCGGCTTCGAGGTCCGGCTCGCGATCCTCTACCTCGTGCCGGTCGCGCTGGTGACGTGGACCTCCGACGTGCGCTGGGGCCTGGGCTTCGCGCTCGTCGCCGCGGTGGCGTGGGCGGCGAGCTTCGGCTCGCGCCACCTCTACTCGCACGACGTCTACTTCTACTGGGACGGCACCGTGCTGTTCGCGACGCTCGTCGTGTTCTGCCTGCTCTTCGCGCGCCTGCGCCTCGCGCTCGAGCATTCCGACGAGCGCTTCGTGCGCGTGCTGGAGGGCATCGAGGCGGCGGTCTACGTGACCGACGACCGCGGCGACGTCCCGTACGCCAACCGCCGGCTGGCGCGCCTCCTCGCCGGAGACACGATGCCGAAGGCCTCCGCCATCGCCGCGCGCTTCGTCCCGCAGGGCGAGCATGCGCTGTCGGCGACGCAGCCGGCGGCGTGGGCGGACGGCACCGAGCTCCTCGATCCTCGCGAAGGCCGGCGCTACGTCGTCCAGGCCAGGGACATGACCTGGGTCGACGGGCGCGGCGTGCACCTCGTGGTGATGACCGATGTCACCGACCAGCGGATCGCCCAGGAGCTGCAGCGCGAGCACCAGGAGGCGCTGCACCGCACCGCGCGCATCGTCGCCCTGACCGAGGCGACGTCGTCGGTCGCCCACGAGCTCAACCAGCCGCTGATCGCGATCGTCGGCTACAACGCGGCGTGCCTGCGGCTGCTCGACACGCCGGGCGCCGATCTCGCCGAGGTGCGCGAAGCGATGGAGAAGGCTCGCGCGCAGGCCGTGCGCGCGGGTGAAATCCTGAAGCGCCTGCGCGAGCTCACGCGGCGCCGCTCGCCCGAGTTCGAGCCCTGCAGCCTGAACGCGCTGGTGAGCAAGTCGCTCTCGTGGGCCGAGCGCGACCTCGTCCGCGCCCGCGTCGCCGTCGAGGCGGACCTCGATCCGCGCCTGCCGACCGTGCTGGCGGATCGCGTGCTGATCGAGCAGGTGATCCTCAATCTCGTGCAGAACGGCATCGACGCGATGCGCGCGACGCCAGAGGCGGACCGCCGCCTGCGCGTGTCGACATCGGTCCAGCCCGACGGCTCCGCGCGCGTCAGCGTCGCCGACCGCGGGCACGGCATCGCGGCCGAGGCCTCGGAGCGGCTCTACTCGCCGTTCTTCACGACCAAGCCGGGCGGCCTCGGGCTCGGCCTGTCGATCTGCCGCTCGATCGTCGAGATGCACGGCGGCCGCATCGGCCACGATGCGGTACCCTCCGGCGGCGCGGCGTTCCATTTCATCCTTCCCCGGCCCAGCCCATGACCTCCCCGCTCCCCGCCAAGGTGGTGATCGTCGACGACGACGAAGCCGTCCGCGATGCGCTGTCGATGATGCTCCGCGCCGCCGGATTCCAGGTCGAGGCCGTCGCGTCAGCCGAAGCGTTCCTCGCGCGGAAGCCCCCGTCGCCGCCGGCGTGCGTCGTGCTGGACGTCCGGATGCCCGGCATGAGCGGGCTCGAGCTGCAGGAGAAGCTCGCCGAGCGCGGGTTCGACCTGCCGATCGTGTTCCTGACCGGCCACGGCGACGTGCCGATGGCGGTGCGTGCGGTGAAGCGCGGCGCGTTCGACTTCATCGAGAAGCCGGTCGACGACCAGCGACTCGTCGCCGCGGTGTCGGCCGCGACGGAGTTCTCGTCGTTGCCGCGCAGCGTGACGATCCCCGCCGCGGCCGCTCCGCCCGGCGTGGACGCGCTCTCGCGCCGCGAGCGCGAGGTGCTGGACCTGATCCTCGCCGGCCGCCAGACGCGCGCGATCGCGGACGCGCTCTTCGTGACCGTCAAGACCGTCGAGTTCCATCGCGGCCGCATCTACGCGAAGCTCGGCGTCGCGTCGATGGCGGAGCTGTTCCGGCTCTGCTTCGCGCGCGAGCCGGCGAGCCGCGCCCGCTAGCGCGTTGCCTCGTTCGCCGGCCTCCCGGCGATCGGCTGTCCGTCGCCCGTCCATCGCGCCACGGCCGCGGGCCGCGCGTGCGATGCGCGCAGCGGCAATGCATCGATGCCGGCGCACGCCCGGCAGTTCCGGGGTTACCCCCAGTAGTCGCTACGGGGGACCACCGGCTAACGTCCACTCGATTCCCCGGACGCGGGTTCCGGTCGCGCAGGCGCGGCCGGCGAGGCGCGCCGGACGCGCCCGAGCCTCCACACGCCGCAAGCGACCGTTGCGCCACCTCGCGAAGCCCGTCGGACACCGCACCGCCGAAGCAGCCGCCCCCGGCCGCTCCGGCCCGCAGCCAGGGGGACGTCGCCCCTAAGCGCAGTCCAGTGCGCGGCATCCACCGCCGCGCGCGACGCAAAGCAACCACCCAGGAGGATTCCCGATGGCAACGCTGGCACAGAAGCCCACGCCGACCGGGGCGCACGATTTCACCGGCGAAGAGAAGCGGGTGATTTTCGCGTCGTCCCTCGGCACGGTGTTCGAGTGGTACGACTTCTACCTGTACGCGACGCTCGCGCCGTTCTTCGCCGCGCTGTTCTTCCCGAAGGGCAACGACACGGCGGCGCTGCTCTCGGCGTTCGCCACGTACGCCGCGGGCTTCCTGGTGCGGCCCTTCGGGGCGCTGCTGTTCGGGCGGGTCGGGGACCTCGTCGGGCGCAAGTACACGTTCCTCGTCACGATCCTCGTGATGGGCTTCTCGACGTTCGCGGTCGGCCTGTTGCCGACGTTCACGACGATCGGCTGGGCGGCGCCGGTCCTGCTCGTGCTGCTGAGGCTGCTGCAGGGCCTCGCGCTGGGCGGCGAGTACGGAGGCGCGGCCACCTACGTCGCCGAGCATGCCGGGCCGGGCAAGCGCGGCTACGACACGGCGTGGATCCAGACGACGGCGACGCTCGGCTTCTTCCTGTCGCTGCTGGTGATCGGCATCTGCCGGTTCGGCGGGACGATGACGACCGCGCAGTTCGCCGAATGGGGATGGCGCATCCCGTTCCTGGTCTCGCTGATCCTGCTGATCTTCTCCGTCTACATCCGGCTCAAGCTGAACGAGTCGCCGGTGTTCCAGCGGATGAAGGCCGAGGGGAAGGGCAGCAAGGCACCGCTGACCGAGAGCTTCCTGCGCTACCCGAACAACAAGTACGTGCTGCTCGCGCTCCTCGGCGCGACGGCGGGCCAGGGCGTCGTCTGGTACACCGGCCAGTTCTACGCGCTGTTCTTCCTGCTGATCACGCTGAAGGTCGACCTGCAGACCGCCTACACGCTGATCGGGATCTCGCTCCTGCTGGGCACGCCGTTCTTCATCGTGTTCGGCTGGCTGTCGGACCGGATCGGGAGGCTCAAGATCATCCTCGCGGGCTGCCTGATCGCCGCGATCACCTACTTCCCGCTGTTCCAGGGCCTCACGCACTACATCAATCCCGCGCTCGAGCAGTTCCAGGCGGCGAACACGATCACCGTCGCGGCGAAGGACTGCAACTTCCACATCTTCGTCGGGCCGTGGTCGCGCTTCTCCGATTGCGACAAGACCAAGGACTTCCTGACCAAGGCGGGCCTCTCGTTCTCGTCGACCGGGCTTCCGGCCGACGCCACGGACAACGTCGTGGTCAAGATCGGCGACACCGAGCTCCGGGGCTGGGAGGAAGCCAAGTTCAGCGCGGCGCTCAAGGCGAAGAACTATCCGGCCGCCGCCGACAAGAACGCGATCAACTGGGGCATGGCGCTCCTGATCCTGTTCATCATGCTGATCTACGTGACGATGGTCTACGGCCCGATCGCGGCGTTCCTGGTCGAGATGTTCCCCACCAAGATCCGCTACACGTCGATGTCGCTGCCCTACCATATCGGCAACGGCTGGTTCGGCGGCATGCTGCCGCTGCTCGCGACCGCGATGGTGGCGTCGAGCGGCGACATCTACTACGGGCTCTGGTACCCGATCGTCGTGGCACTGATGACCTTCGTGATCGGCCTCCTGTTCCTGCGCGATCGCAAGGACATCGACCTGCACGCGGACGAGTCCGCCTACCAATAGCGGGCGTTGTGTGTGAGGGTTCCGGCCGGCGATCCGCCGGCCGGTTGCCGGCCCCGGCGTCCTCCACGCCGGGGCCTTTCTTTTCCGGTCGCGCGGCCGATCCGCCTATCATGGATGCTTCTCCCTGACGACCGACCGCCGTGCGCATCGCGCTTCTGTCGGACATCCATGCGAATCTCGAGGCGCTCGACGCCTGCCTTACGCACGCGCGCGGACAGCGCGTCGAGCGCCATGCGTTCCTCGGCGATTTCGTCGGCTACGGGGCCGACGCCGCGGCGGTCGTCGATCGCGTCCGCGACGCCGTCGACGCCGGCGCGGTCGCGGTCAAGGGCAACCACGACGACGCGCTCGCCCGTCCGGCCGGCTATTTCAACGACCACGCGCGCGCCGCGCTCGACTGGGCGCGCGAATCCCTCGACGACGGGCAGCGCGCGTTCCTCGACGGGTTGCCGCTGCTCGTCCGCGAGGACCATGCCTGCTTCGTGCACGCCTCGGCCGATGCGCCGGAGCGATGGACCTACGTCGACAGCGCCGGCGCGGCGGAGCGCTGCGTCGCCCACGCGGCCGCGACCTGGACGTTCTGCGGCCACGTCCACGACCAGCGACTCTACTTCGAGAACGCGAAGGGACGCATGAGCCCGTTCGTGCCGGTGCCCGGGACGCCGATCCCGGTGCCAAGGCACCGCCGGTGGCTCGCGATCGTCGGCACGGTCGGCCAGCCGCGCGACCGCCGCGCCGCTGCCGCGTACGCGGTGTTCGACAGCGAGCGTCGCCAGCTTACGTTCCACCGCGTGCCCTACGATGCGCGGGCGGCGGCCGACAAGATCCGGCGTGCGGGCCTGCCCGGCGCGCTCGCGTATCGTGTCGAGCACGGCATCTAGCGCTCCGGTTTCCCCTGCCGATGGAGTCGTTGCGATGAAGATCACCGCGCAGTTCGCCTTCTGGGCCTCGCTCGTGTTCGCCGCGGCCTGCCTCGCCTACGCGGCGGTCGGGTTCACGTCGATCGACGCGTCGATGACCCCGACGCAGCAGTCGGACGCGCGCGGCTTCGCATGGTTCTGGGCGCTGCTCGGCAGCGTCGGGCTCGTGTCGGCAGTCGTCGCGGGGCTGATGGCGCGCGGCCGGCTCGGATCGCTCGATGAGTGACGCGCGATCGAGGGACGAGCGCTGACGACCGATGCACGACCGCATCCGGCAAGGCGACAGCGTCGGCGGCTTCCGTGTCGACGAGGCGCTGCACGCCGGCGCGAACGGCTACGTCTTCGCCGTGCACGCCGACGGCGGCCAGGATCCCGGCTTCGCGCTGGTGATGAAGGCGCCGGGCGTCGGCCCGGGGGCGCCTTCCATGGGGATCGTCAGCTTCGAGATCGAGCAGCTGATCCTCCCGGCGCTCTCCGGCATCCATGTCCCGCGCTACGTCGCGACCGGCGACGCCGGCGCGCTGCCGTGGATCGTGATGGAGCGGATCGCCGGCGAGAGCCTGGCGTCGATCGCGGAGCGCGCGCCGCTGCCGCCCGACGAGGTCGCCGCGCTCGGCGCCGGCCTCGCTGACGCCGTCCACGCCGTGCATCGGCAGGAGGTCGTCCACCTCGACCTCAAGCCGGCGAACTTCATGCGCCGCACGACCGGCGAGTGGGTCGTGCTCGACTTCGGGTTCTCGCGCCACGCGCGCTACCCGGACCTCCTCGCCGAGGAGCGCCATCACGCGGCCGGATCGTCCGCCTACGTGTCGCCCGAGCAATTGCGCGGCAATCGCAGCGACCCCCGCAGCGACGTCTTCGCGCTCGGCGTGATCCTCTACCAGCTCGCGACCGGCGTGCTGCCGTTCGGCGAGCCGCAGACGCTCGCGGGCCTCAACGACCGGCTGTGGCGCGTGCCCGAGCCGCCGCGCGCGCTCGTCCCCGACCTGCCGCCGTGGCTGCAGGAGGTCGTGCTGCGCACGCTCGAGGCGGACGCCGCGTCGCG
>DASTCK010000371.1:0-33016 GCA_035711225.1 Casimicrobiaceae bacterium | reverse complement strand
GCCGGCGCTCGCGAGGAACTGCGACGCCGGGTTGCCGAGGCCCCCGACGCCGACGACCAGCGCGTGCGCCTTCGCGAAGCGTTCCTGCGCGTCCGGCCCGAGGGCGTCGAGCAGCAGGTGGCGGCTGTAGCGGAGGAGCTGTGTGTCGTCCATCGGGAGTCGGGCAACGGCGAAGGGGCGCGTCGCGCTTCCCGAGAACATAGCACCGGACGCGTACGGGTACCGGGGCCGGGGAACACGGACGTCCCCGGTCCCGGGTCGACGCGAGGTGGACGGTGGCCGTCCTTGACGGCGTCATCAGGCCCGATGCGAACCGAGGTGCCAGCGCCTTGCGGCATCGGCCGGTGGATCACGAGCGACCGCCGTGCCCTCTCCGGCGCTCATCACGTCGACACGACGCCGCGCCGGCGCGCTCCGCCAGCCTCTGTTCCGGCCGGATGCAGCGCCCGCCGAGCGGGTGCCGACCCGGGTCCGGTCATGAGAGGATGGCAATCCGCGGCCCGTCGCGCATCCCGCGGCAGCCTGCGCACCTGCAGCGGTCGCCGCCCTTCGCCCATCGATCACTCGTGGAGCGCCCGATGTATCGCATCCTCGTGTTCCTGGTGTCGACGCTGCTCGGGTTCGCCGTTGCCGCCCACGCGCAGACGTCGCCGGCCGCCCCGGCGACGAAGCCCGCTGGCGGCCCGGGCGCCAAGGTCCGCCAGCTCGCCATCGGGAACAAGCCGTGGACGGGCGACTTCGACGCGATGCTGCAGCGCCGGATGATCCGCGTCTACGTCCCCTACAGCCGTTCGCTGTACTTCGTCGACAGGGGACGCGAGCGCGGTCTCTCGGTCGAGCTGGTTCGCGATTTCGAGCGTTGGATCAACCGGAAGCACGCGAAGTCGCTGGGCAAGCGCCCGCTCACCGTGTATGTCGTCGCCGCCACACGCGACAAGCTGCTTCCCGACCTGAACGATGGGCTGGCCGACATCGCGGTGGGCAACCTGACCGCGACCGAGGAGCGGCTGAAGGTCGTGGACTTCGTGACGCCCGACGACAAGCTCGTGAACGTCGAGGTCCTCGTCACGGGTCCCGCCTCGCCGGCGATCGCCTCGGTCGACGAGCTGGCGGGCAAGACGGTGCACGTGCGACAGGCGTCGAGCTATCACGCGAGCCTGACGGCGCTCAACGCGCGCTTCAGGCAGTCCGGCAAGCCCGAAGCGAAGCTCGTCCTCGTGCCCGACGCGCTCGAGGACGAGGACATGCTCGAGATGCTCAACGCCGGCCTCCTCGAAGCGATCGTCGTCGACGCCTGGAAGGCGAAGATGTGGGCGCAGGTGCTGCCCAAGGTGAAGGTGCGGGACGACGTCGTGCTGCGTTCCAGCGCGAAGATCGGCTGGGCGATCCGCAAGGGCAGCCCGAGGCTCGCGGCCGAGCTGAACGAGTTCTACGCGACCTGGGCGAAGAAGCAGGGCGTCATCCCGTACCGCCAGCAGCAGTACATGAAGACCGTCAAGGCGCTGCACAGCGCCAACGCGTCCGAGGACCAGAAGCGCTTCGAGCAGCTGATCGCCACCTTCCGCAAGTACGGCGAGCAGTATCGCTTCGACCCGCTGATGCTCGCCGCGCAGGGCTACCAGGAGTCGACGCTCGACCAGAGCAAGAAGAGCCACGTCGGTGCCGTCGGCGTCATGCAGATCATGCCGGCGACCGGCGCCGCACTGAAGGTCGGCGACATCAACGTGACCGAGTCGAACATCCACGGCGGCGCGAAGTACATGGACCAGCTGATGACCCAGTACTTCAAGGACGCGAAGTTCGACGACCAGAACCGCACGCTGTTCGCGTTCGCGAGCTACAACGCCGGACCGGGCAACATCTCGAGGATGCGCAAGGAGGCGGAGAAGCGCGGGCTCGACCCCGACAAGTGGTTCAACAACGTCGAGGCCGTCACCGCCGAGAAGATCGGCATCGAGACCACGACCTACGTGCGCAACATCTTCAAGTACTACGTATCGTACCGGCTCGTCTCCGAAGCGAAGGCGACGGCTGCGGCGCTGAAGCAGCAGGTCGCGCCGGCGAAATGACGCTGCGGGGCCGTGCCCGGTCGCGGTCGTGCGTCGGGTGGCGCGCCCCTGCGCGCGGAAGCGGATCAGCGCGAAGCTCCCCGCCGGGCTCGAGCCCGACGATGCCAACGTCGCGCAGTTCGCGCGCGAGCTCGAAGCGGCGGCGGCGCGCTGACCTCGATCGAGGCGCCGCCGAAAGCGGAACGCCCGGCACTCGGCCGGGCGTTCGCGAACTCGGAACCGCGGAACCGCGCTACTTCGCCGGCACCACCGTCGAAGGCGTCGTGTTGGTCGCAGCCACTGACTTGATCGACGCGACGACCGGCTCGCCCTTCAGGTGGTTCATCGCCTGCTTGAGCTGGAAGTCCTCGGCCGAGCCGAAATCGAAGCGCGGCGCGGGCGGCGTCGTCGCCGGCACGGCCGGCTTGGCGGCAGGCACCGGCGCGGTGACCGGCGCCGTCGCGCCGGCCGGCGTCGCGCCGGCGGTGCGCGGCGTCTCGAGATGGTGCTCGAGGTTCGCCTCGCGAATGCGGTTGACGTTGTCGCGGCCGTCGTCGATCAAAAGATCGGGCTCGATGCCCTTCGCCTGGATCGAGCGGCCCGCCGGCGTGAAGTAGCGCGCGGTCGTGAGCTTGAGCCCGGCGTTGCTGCCGATCGGCAGGATCGTCTGGACCGAGCCCTTGCCGAAGGTCGGCGCGCCCATCACGATCGCGCGCTTGTGGTCCTGCAGCGCGCCGGCGACGATCTCGGAGGCCGACGCGGTGCCGCCGTCGACCAGCACGACCATCGGGACCTTCTTGACGCCCGCGGGCAGGTCGCGGAACCAGTCGTCGCCGCGGCGCTGGTAATTCTCGCGGCTCGCGGTGAGGCGCATGCGCGCGTCCGGCGTGCGACCGTCGGTGTAGACGACCAGCGCGTCCTTCGGCAGGAACGCCGCCGAGACCGCCACCGCCTGGTTGAGCAGGCCGCCCGGGTCGGCGCGAACGTCGAGGACGAGCCCTTTGAGGTCGCCCTGCTTGTAGAAGTCCTTCAGCACCCGCGCGAGGTCCTCGCCGGTGCGCTCCTGGAAGTTGCGCACGCGCACGTAGCCGTAGCCCGGCTCGAGCATCTTGGCGCGCACGCTCTTGACGTTGATCTCCTCGCGCACGAGCGGCACCGTCAGCAGGCTCTCCGCGTCCTTGCGGAGGATCGTCAGCGTGATCGGCGTGCCCGGCTTGCCGCGCATCAGCTCGACCGCCTTGTTGAGCGGCATGCCGCGCGTCGCGGTCTCGTCGATCTTGACGATCAGGTCGCCGGACTTGATGCCCGCGCGGAACGCGGGCGTGTCCTCGATCGGCGAGACGACGCGAACGACGCCGTCCTCGACGCCGACCTCGATGCCGAGCCCGCCGAACTTGCCCTGCGTGCTGACCTGCAGCTCCCTGAACGCTTCGGCGTCGAGGAAATCGGAGTGCGGGTCGAGGCCGCGCACCATCCCGTTGATGGCCTCGCGGATGAGCTTCTCGTCCGAGACGTTCTCGACATAGTCGCTCTTGATCTTGCCGAACACCGCCGAGAGGAGCTGCAGGTCCTCGTACGGGATCGGGAGCTTGGCTTCGCGCTGGGCGATCGCCGAGAAATTGAGGGTGAGGAGCGCGCCCAGCACCGTGCCGAGCCCGATCAGTCCCGCCTTCTTCCATCCGTTGGTCATCGCGTCCTCACTGGCGCGCGGCGTCCCGCGCGAACCTCGGGGCGGGATCCACCGACCGCCCCTCGTGGCTGATTGCAAAGTATACGCCCGGCTCTTCGGCGCCACCGGAAGCCCCGGCCCGCGCGCTCGCTCGCCCGTTGCAACTGTTGCGCCAACGACGGCGGCGAGCGCCTCGTCGTGCCCTTCCACCGTCATGTAGCCATCGCCGTGGCCCGGAATCAAGAGGTTGTGTGGGCCTCGCCGCCCGTCGGCCGGGACCCGCTGACCTGCGGCGGCGGCCCGGGCCTCCCTGGCCGGTCCGGCGGCGATGAACCCGGCGCGCCAACGCACTCCCGAGCCTTCCCTTGGTGTACCGAACCCCCGGGCGAGTTCCCCTCTGCGGCAGCGGGAGGTGGCGCAAGGGGCGGAAGCCGCACGCGAAGGCAGGCGGCGATGCACGTGTCCGACAGCGGTCGTCGCCGGCGCCGGCCGCGGCCAATACCCGCCGGCGCCAGCAGGCGGGTCCCCGACGCCCTTCCGCCTGACCTCGGCCGCCCCGAGCGCCGATCTCGCACGCCCCCCCGATCGCCGTGGGAGCGCTCGGCGCGCAAGGGGAGGCATTCAACGCACGCGTAGCGCCGCGTCGCATGCAGCAAACGCGCGCGCGGAGAGCGAGCACCCACATCCAAGGGCCGGAGCGCTCCTGGTCAGGCGGAACGCGTGGGCGGCGAGGCGACGGCGTCGGGGCGCCGCCCCCGCGCAGGCACGGCGCGGCACCGGCCTTGCGCGCCCTCAGCGCGGAACGACCAGCGAGCGGCCGGTCATCTCGGCCGGCTGGGGCATTCGCATCAGCGAGAGCAACGTGGGCGCGACATCCTTCAGCGACCCGCCCGGGGCGATCGTGGCGGGCCGCCCCACGTACAGGAACGGCACGACGTCCAGCGTGTGGGCGGTGTGCGGCTGGCCCGTCGACGGGTCGTCCATCATCTCGACGTTCCCGTGGTCGGCGGTGATCACCACCTCGCCGCCCGCGCGCTGCGCCGCCGCGACGACGCGGCCGATGCACGCGTCGAGCGTCTCGACGGCGCGGATCGCCGCGTCGAGCTTCCCGGTGTGGCCGACCATGTCGCCGTTGGCGTAGTTGCAGACGATGGCGTCGTAGCGCCCGCTCCCGATGGCGGCGACGAGCCTGTCGGTGACCTCCGGGGCGCTCATCTCGGGCTTGAGGTCGTAGGTCGCGACCCTGGGCGAGGGCACGAGGATGCGGTCCTCGCCCGGGTAGACCGACTCGGTCCCCCCGTTGAAGAAATAGGTGACGTGCGCGTACTTCTCGGTCTCGGCGATACGCAGCTGCGTCTTCCCGTGCTTCGCGAGCCACGCGCCGAACCCGTTGTCGACGCTCTGCGGCCCGAACGCCACCGGCAGGCGCGCGAACTCGTCGCCGTAGCGCGTGAGGCAGACGAACGCGGCGAACGCCGGCACTCGCGCGCGCGGGAAGCCGGCGAACGCGGGGTCGGTCAGCGCGCGGGTGATCTGGCGCGCGCGGTCGGCGCGGAAATTCATGAACACGACGACGTCGCCGTCGTCCATCGTCGCGGCGCGGCCGTCCGCGCCGACGATGGCGGTCGGCTTCACGAATTCGTCGGTCTCGCCGCGCGCGTAGGCCGCCTCGATCGCCGCCGACGCCGACGCCGTGGTGAAGGGCGCGCGACCGTCGACGAGCGCCTCGTAGGCCGGCTGCACGCGCTCCCAGCGCTGGTCGCGGTCCATCGCGTAGTAGCGGCCGGTGACCGTCGCGATTCGCGCGCCGAGGTGCTTCGCGCATTCGCGATCCATGAACGCGATCGACGCGGCGGCGCTCTTCGGCGGCGTGTCGCGACCGTCGAGGAAGGCATGGACGCGGACGCGCTCGACGCCGGCGTCCGCCGCCAGCGCGACCATCGCGGCCAGGTGCTTCTCGTGGCTGTGCACGCCGCCGGGCGAGAGCAACCCGAGGACGTGGACGGCGCCCCGCGACGCTCGTGCCTTCTCGAGCGCCTCGCGCAGCACGGGGTTCGCCGCGAACTCGCCGGTCGCGATCGCGTGGTCGATCCGGGTCAGGTCCTGGTAGACGACGCGGCCGGCCCCGATGTTGAGGTGGCCGACCTCCGAGTTGCCCATCTGGCCGTCCGGCAGCCCCACGTGCATCTCGGACGCTTCGATCGTGCCGTGCGCGTAGTCGGCGAGGAGCGCGTTCCAGTTCGGCATGCGGGCGCGCGTGATGGCGTTGTCCGGCGCGTCGGGCCGCTCGCCGAAGCCGTCGAGGATCAGGAGGACGACCGGGCGCGGCGTCGGGGCGGAGGCGGGGGGCGTCATGGGCGTCGGCCGTCGCGCGGCGGAGCGCGACCGGCGCGAGGGCCGCGCGTCGACGCTGCGCTATCATTCTACCTTCGCCGTCCCGCGATTCGCCGCAAGACGCCCATGTCGTTGCTCGCCTTCATCGAGAAGAACTGGATGCTGATCACGGTCGCGTTCGTGTCGGGCGCGATGCTCCTGTGGCCGCTCGTGCAGCGCCGCTTCTCGACGATGAAGGACGTCGGGACGCACGTGGCGACGCAGCTCATCAACCGCGATGCGCTGGTGCTGGACGTGCGCGAGCCCAAGGAAGTGGAGGGCGGCAAGCTGCCCCGCGCGGTGCACATCCCGCTCTCCGAGCTCGACAAGCGCGTCGGCGAGATCGCGGCGCACGCCTCGCGCCCCGTCGTCGCCTATTGCGCGCGCGGCCAGCGCAGCCGGAGCGCGGGCGCCGCGCTCGCGAAGGCCGGCTTCAAGGACATCTACCACCTGACCGGCGGGCTCGCGGCGTGGCGCGGGGCGGGCCTCCCGGTGGAGAAGTGACGTGGACAAGGTGACGATGTACTCGACGGGCGCGTGCGGCTACTGCATCCAGGCGGAGCGGCTGCTCGCCTCCAAGGGCGTGAAGGCCATCGAGAAGGTGCGCGTCGACCTGGAGCCCGCGCGCCGCGAGGAGATGATGGCGCGCACCGGGCGGCGCACGGTGCCGCAGATCTACATCGGCGACTTCCACGTCGGCGGCTACGACGACCTCGTCGCGCTCGACCGGGCCGGCCGGCTGGACCCGCTGCTCAAGTGAGCGCGGCGTCCGCGCCCCTGCGCGCGGGTATAATCGAAGGCTTTTCCGCCTACGCCCCAGGAACGCCATGGCCTCGCTCGCCTCCCCCGTCTCGGTGCAGGTCTCGGTCGAGAAGATCTACGTCAAGGACCTCTCGCTCGAGAACCCGGGCGCGCCGCAGACCTTCCGACTGCCCGAGGCGCCGTCGATCGAGATCGGGCTGCGCACGCGTGCCGACCAGATCGAGCCGGACGTCTACGAATGCGTGATGACGGTCACCGTGACCGCGACGGCCGGCGACCGGACGGTGTTCCTGGTCGAGGTCGCGCAGGCCGGCATCTTCGCCGTGCAGGGCGCGACCGAGGAAACGCTGCAGCCGGTGCTCGCGATGCACTGCCCGGCGATGCTGTTTCCGTACGCACGGCAGGCGATCGCCCAGGCGACGATGAATGCCGGCTTCCCGCCCGTGCAGCTGCAGCCGATCAACTTCGAGGCGCTCTACGCGCAGCAGCTCGCGCAGAAGTCCGCCGAGGCCGCCACGGCCTGACGATGCGCATCCGCGCGGCCGCGCTCGCCGCACTCGCGACGGTCGCCTTCGCCGCGCCGCTTCGCGCGGCCGACTACCGCGTCACCGCCGAAGCGCCCACCGTGCTCTACGACGCGCCGTCCGCGAAGGCGCGCCCGCAGTTCGTGTTCGGCCGCGACGTGCCGCTCGAGGTGCTCGTCGGCGTCGACGGCTGGACCAAGGTCCGCGACGTCGGCGGAACGATCGGCTGGATCGCGACGAAGTCGCTGGCCGAGCGGCGCGTGCTCCAGGTGCGCGCGGCGGCGGACGTCCGCGCCTCGCCGGACGACTCGTCGCCGCTCGTGTTTCGTGCCGAGCAGAACGTGCTGCTCGAGCTCGCGGAGCCGGCCACGTCCGTGGGCACGACCGCCACCCCGGGGTGGGTCAAGGTGCGCCACCGCGACGGTGCGACCGGCTTCATGCGCGTCACCCAGCTCTTCGGCCTGTAGCGACCGGTGACGCGGAACCGACCATGACCGGCTCGCCGTTCGCGCCGATCGTGACGCTGCCGGAGGCTGCAAGGAGCGCCGCCCCTGCGGCGCAGCGGCTCGTTGCGCCCGGCGCGGATGGCGTCGCCTCGCCACGGGTTCTCGCCGCAGGCTCGCCCGCCACGGGCCACCGGTGACCCCGCCCCCTCCGCGCGCCAACGTCGCCGTCGTCGGCGCCGGCGCATGGGGCACCGCGATCGCCTGCCACCTCGCCGCGCGCGCGCACGCGGCACCGCGCGTCGTGCTCGTCGGACGCTCCCGCGCCGACATCGGGGCGATGCGCCGCGCGCGCCGCAACGAGCGCTACCTTCCCGGCGTCGCGCTTCCGGAGGCGCGGATGCTCGCCGACGAGCTCGCGGCCGCGAGCGACGCCGAGGTCGTCTTCACCGCGACGCCGATCGGCGCGCTCGAGACGGTGGTCGAGGCGCTCGCCGCCGCGCGCGTGCATGCGCCGCTCGTCTGGCTCTCGAAGGGGTTCGTCGCCGCCGACGGAACGAGCGAGGCCGCCCTCGCGCACCGACGCATCGCGCCGCGGTGGCGGGCGCCGGTCGGCGTCGTATCCGGGCCGAGCTTCGCCGGCGAGGTCGCGCGCGGATTGCCCACGGCGCTCGTTTCCGCGGCCACCGAACCCTCGCTCGCGTCGCGCGCCGCCGCGCTCCTGCGCGGCGACACGCTGCGCGTCTACGAAACCGACGACCTGATCGGCGTCGAAGTCGCGGGCGCGGTCAAGAACGTGCTCGCGATCGCGGCCGGCCTTTCGGACGGCCTGGGCTACGGCCACAACGCTCGCGCCGCGCTGATCACGCGCGGGCTCGCCGAGATCTCGCGGCTCGCGGTGGCCGAGGGGGGCCGCCGCGATACGCTGATGGGTCTCGCGGGACTGGGCGACCTCGTGCTTACCTGCACCGGCGACGCCTCGCGCAACCGGCAGGTGGGCCTCGCGCTCGCGCAGGGCCGGCGGCTAGCGGACATCCTCGCCGCGCTCGGCCACGTTGCCGAGGGCGTCTACGCCGCGCGTGCCGCCTGCGCGCTCGCGCGCCGCCACGGCGTCGACATGCCGATCACCGCCGCGATCGCGGCCGTGCTGGACGGCGAGCTGCCGGTGCGCGACGCGGTCGAAGCGTTGCTGCGGCGGGAGCCGAAGGCGGACGAGCGGTGATTCTTCAGCTCCCGGCTGCCAGGGATCGGATCTCGGGGAAGCGCGTCGCGCCTAGCACGCGGCCCTGACCTGCGACCCCGGACCTCCGCTACGCGAAGCCGTTCTGCCTCCACGCCTCGTACACGGCGACCGCCACGGCGTTCGACAGGTTGAGGCTGCGCACGCCCTGGCGCATCGGGATGCGCAGCCGATGCTCCTGCGGAAAGGGGTCGAGGACGGCGGCCGGCAGCCCGGACGTCTCGCCGCCGAAGACGAGGACGTCGCCGGGGGCGAACGCGAAGGCGTGGAGCTCGCGCGTGGCCCGGGTCGTGAACGCGACGAAGCGGCGCGGGCGCTCCGCGTCGAGCGCCGCACGGCAGGCCGCGAAGTCGCGATGCACGACCAGGCGCGTGTACTCGTGATAGTCGAGCCCCGCGCGCTTGAGCTCGCGGTCGCCGAGCGTGAATCCCAGCGGCTCGACCAGGTGGAGCTCGCAGCCGGTATTCGCCGCCAGCCGGATCACGTTGCCGGTGTTCGGCGGGATCTCCGGGTGCACGAGCACGATCGCGAACATCGGCGTCATCCCGGCAGCGTACGCGCCGCCACCCACACCTCGATGCGCGCAGCGCCCGCCCGGCGCAGCGCGGCGGTCGCGGCGGCCGCCGTGGCGCCGCTCGTCATCACGTCGTCGACCAGCGCCACCGACAGGCCGTCGAACCTGCGCGACGTGTCGAAAGCGGCGCGCACGTTGCGCACGCGCTCGCGCCAGGGCAGCGCGGCCTGCGGCGCGGCGGATCGCACGCGAACGAGCCCCGGGGCGAGGGGAACGCCGGTGCGTCGCGCGAGCGCCTTCGCGATCTCGCGCGCCTGGTTGCAGCCACGCGCGCGCTGCCGCGCCGGCGCGAGCGGCATCGGAACGATCGCCGACACGCGTCCGGCGGCGCCGGTCGCCAGCGCGAGTTCGGCGAGCCGCTCGCCGAGCGCCGAGGCGAGCGCGAGGTCGCCGCCGTACTTGAGTCGCACGACGAGGCGGTCGAGCGGGAACGCGTAGGGCCCGATCGCGATCGCCGCGTCGAACGGCGGCGGGTGCGCGAGGCAGCGTCCGCACACGGCGCCCGCGGGGGAGGGCAGCGCGCAGCGCGGGCACGCCGGGCCGCTCCGCGCGAGCGCGGCCGCGCACGGCTCGCAGAGGGCCGCCGCGCCGGTCGCCCGCGCGCACATCGCGCAGCGCTGCGGAAGCGCCGCGGCGACGAGCGGTCGCGCGACGCTCGTGCAGGCGCGCCACCAGTTGTTAAGCAGAGCGTTCGCGGCATTTGACAAGCGCACGGGGACCCCTCGACACTCGACGCGGATTGTAGAGGCGGCGCGCGAGGCGCGTCGCTGAGACATTCGGACGACCCGCCCCTCCATGCTCGACGAACCGTCCTCCGCCCTCGACGCGCACGCCTGCGACGCCACCGCTGCGCCCGCCTGCGGCGATCGCGCGCGCTGGCGCGCCGGCGACGTCGAGGCGCTCTTCGAGCTGCCGTTCGTCGATCTCCTGTTCCGCGCACAGCAGGTGCACCGCGCGCATCATGCGCCCGACCGCATCCAGCTCTCGACGCTTCTGTCGATCAAGACCGGCGGGTGTCCCGAGGACTGCGGCTACTGCCCGCAGGCCGCGCGCTACCACACCGGCGTGGCGAACGAGCCGATGCTCCCGCTCGACGCCGTGCTCGACGCAGCGCGGGCCGCGCGCGAGGCCGGCGCGACGCGCTTCTGCATGGGCGCCGCGTGGCGCGGCCCGCGCGACCGAGACCTCGCGCCGGTGCTCGACATGGTGCGCGGCGTCAAGGCGCTCGGCCTCGAGACCTGCTGCACGCTCGGGATGCTGAAGGACGGGCAGGCGCGCGCGCTCGCCGACGCCGGACTCGACTACTACAACCACAACCTCGACACCGCGCCCGACTTCTACGGCGAGATCGTCTCGACGCGCGGCCAGCAGGACCGGCTCGAGACGCTCGAGCGCGTTCGCGACGCCGGCATGCGGGTGTGCTGCGGCGGCATCGTCGGCATGGGCGAGTCGCGCCGCTCGCGCGCCGCGCTGATCGCGGCGCTCGCGAGCCTCGACCCGCCGCCCGAGTCTGTGCCGATCAACCACCTCGTCCAGGTCGAGGGCACGCCGCTGCACGCGAAGCTGGGCGGCGAGAGCGCGATCGATCCGCTCGAGTTCGTCCGGACGATCGCCGCGGCGCGCATCTCGATGCCGCGTGCGATGGTGCGGCTGTCGGCGGGGCGGCGCGAGCTGGGCGAGGCGGTGCAGGCGCTGTGCTTCCTCGCCGGCGCGAACTCGATCTTCTACGGCGACCGGCTCCTCGTGACGGGCAATCCCGACGTCGACGACGATCGAGTGCTCTTCGCCAAGCTCGGGCTCAAGCCCGCTTAGCGACGCCGCGCCACGGCGGCCTGCGCGCGGCCGCGACCGATGTCCGATCCGCTGATCGCCTCGCTGGAAAGCTCGCTGGCCGCGCGCGCCGCGGACGGGCTGTCGCGTCGACGCCGCGTCGTCGCCACGCGGGCCGGGCCGCGCGCGGTCGTCGACGGGCGCGAGCTCGTCAACTTCGCGAGCAACGACTACCTCGGCCTGGCCGGGGATCCCGAGCTCGCGCAGGTGGCCGCCGAGGCCGCGCTTCGCTGGGGCGTCGGCGCGACGGCGTCGCACGTGGTGTGCGGGCACTACGAACCGCACGAGGCGCTCGAGCGCGAGCTCGCCGGGTGGTCCGGTCCCTGCGACGGCGCGCGCTCGCTCACGTTCTCGACCGGGTATCTCGCCAATCTCGCGATCCTCTCGGCGCTCGCCGACCGGTCGACCGAGGTGCACGCCGACCGGCTCAACCACGCGTGCCTGAACGACGGCGCGCTGCTCGCGCGCGCGCGGCTCGTCCGCTACCCGCACGGCGACGTCGACGCGCTCGCGCGCAGCCTCGCGGCCTCGACGGCGCCGCGCAAGCTGATCGCGACCGACGCGGTGTTCAGCATGGACGGCGACATCGCGCCGCTGGCGGCCCTGCTCGCGCTCGCCGAGGCGCACGACGCGTGGCTCGTCGTCGACGATGCGCACGGCTTCGGCGTGCTGGGCGGCGGTCGGGGGACGCTGGCCGAGCTCGGCCTGGCGTCGCCGCGCCTCGTGCTGATGGCGACGCTCGGCAAGGCGGCCGGCGTCGCGGGCGCGTTCGTGGCCGCGCATCCCGCGGTGATCGAGACGATCCTGCAGTTCGCCCGCCCCTACCTGTACACGACCGCGCCGCCGCCGCTGCTCGCGCAGACGCTGCTCGCGAGCCTCGCGCGGGTGCGCGACGGCGATGCGCGGCGCGCGCGGCTCGCGCGAAACATCGCGCGACTGCGCGCCGGCGCGGCGGCGATGCCCGGGCGCCTCGCGCCGTCGCGCACGCCGATCCAGCCGCTGATCGTCGGCGCGAGCGGCGACGCGATGCGCCTCGCCTCCGCGCTCGAGGGGCAGGGGCTGTGGGTTCCGGCGATCCGGCCGCCGACGGTGCCGGAGGGAACCGCACGGCTGCGCATCTCGCTCTCCGCGGCGCACGGCGACGCGGACATCGACTTGCTCGTCGACGCGCTCGCGCGCACTGCGCGCGCCGTGGCATGACCGCCGGCGGCCCGCACGCCTTCGCCGCCCCGGCGCGCGCGCGCGGCGATCCGGACGGCGGCCCTCCGCGCGTGCACGTCGAGTCGGTGGGCGCAGGACCCCCGCTCGTGCTGCTGCACGGCTGGGCGATGCACGGCGGCCTGTTCGCGCCGTTGCTGCCGGCGCTCGCGCGGCGCTTTCGCGTGCACGTCGTCGATCTCCCGGGCCACGGGCATTCGACCGGTGTCGTCCCGGCGACGCTCGACGCGCTCGTCGACGTCGTCGCCGCGCCGTTCGACGCCGAGCGCGAGCCGCTGCGCGTGCTGGGCTGGTCGCTCGGCGGGCAGGTCGCGATGCGCTGGGCGATGCGCGCGCGCGGGCGTATCTCCCGGGTGGCGCTCGTCGCGACGACGCCGCGCTTCACCGCGGCACCCGACTGGCCGCATGCGATGAGCGCCGAGACGCTGGGTCGCTTCAGCGACGAGCTCGCGGGGTCCTGGCGGTCGACGCTGCAGCGCTTCCTCGCGCTGCAGGTGCACGGCAGCGACGCGGACCGCGCGACGCTCGCGACGATGCGCCGCCACCTCCACGCGCGCGGCGAGCCGTCGCGACCCGCGCTCACGGCGGCGCTCGCGCTGCTCGCCTCGATCGACTTGCGCAGCGTCGTCGGCGACGTGAAGGTCCCCTCGCTGGTCGTGGCGGGGGAGCGCGACGCGCTAGTGCCGGCGGCCGCGGGCACCTGGCTGGCCGCGGCGCTGCCCGACGCGCGCCTCGAGCGCATTGCCGGCGCCGCGCACGTGCCGTTCCTGTCGCACCGCGCGGCGTTCGATCGCGCGCTCGACCCCTTCCTCGATGGCTGAGCCGCGTCCGCTCCCCGATCCGCGGGCGCTCGACCCGCGCGGCGTGCGCCGCGCGTTCGGGCGCGCCGCGGCGAGCTACGACGGCGCCGCGGCACTCCAGCACGAAGTGGGGCGGCGCCTCGCCGAGCGGCTCGACGTCGTGAAGCTCGTGCCGTCGACGATCCTCGATGCCGGGTGCGGAACCGGCGACGCGCTGGGCGAGCTGGCGGCGCGTTACCCCGGCGCGCGGATCGTCGCGCTCGACGCGGCCGCGCCGATGGTCGCCGCGGCGCGCGCGCGCTGGTCGCGGGGGCGCTCGCTGTTCGACCGCCTGCTCGGGCCGCTCAAGGGCAACGCACACGCGCAGCCGGCCTTCGTCTGCGGCGACGCGACGGCGATCCCGCTGCGCGCAGCGAGCGTGGACCTCGCCTGGTCGAACCTGATGATGCAATGGGTCGACGAGCCCGCGCGCGCGTTCGCAGAGTTCCGTCGCGTCCTGACGGTGGGCGGCCTGCTGACCTTCACGACCTTCGGCCCCGACACGCTGAAGGAGCTCGCGCGCGCGTTCGCCGCCGTCGACGGCTACACGCACGTCAGTCGCTTCGTCGACATGCACGACCTCGGCGACATGCTGGTGCACGCCGGCTTCGCCGATCCGGTGATGGACATGGAGATGATCACGGTCACCTATCCGTCGCCCGCGGCGTTGCTGGCCGAGCTGAAGGCCATCGGCGCGACCAACCAGACGCGCGGCCGTCCGCGCGGGCTTACCGGCCGGGGGCGGCGGCGCGCCCTCGACGGCGCGCTCGCGGCCCTCGCACGCGACGGGCGCGTTCCCGCGAGCTTCGAGGTCGTTTACGGGCACGCGTGGAAGGGCGAGCCGCGGCGCACGGCGGAGGGGTTGGCGATCGTGAAGGTCGAGAAGCGGAGGTAGAGGAGGCAGGCGATGGGAGATAGGCGATAGGCGATAGGCGATTGGCGATAGGGCGCGGCGCATTGCCACTCACGAGCACGAGCATCGCTGCGCACGACGCTGGGCGGACGCTGGCCACCACCGCAATCCTCATTGCCCGGTAGTCCCCCTTGCCATCACCTATCGCCTATCGCCCATCGCCCATCGCCCATCGCCCATCGCCCATCGCCTATCGCCTATCGCCTTTCGCCCATCGCCACCTCATGCCCCTCGGCCTCTTCATCACCGGCACCGACACCGCCGTGGGCAAGACCCACGTGTCGGTGGCGTTGCTCCGCGCGCTCGCGGCGAGCGGCCGCCGCGCGGTGGGCATGAAGCCGGTCGCGGCGGGCATCGAGCCGGGCGCCACGGTCGCCGCGGACGTCGCCGCGCTGGAGGCGGCCGGCAACGTCGACGCACCGCTCGCCGACCGCAATCCCTTCTCGTTCGTGCCGGCCATCGCGCCGCACGTCGCGGCGATGCAGGCCGGGGCGACGATCGACCTCGCGGCGATCGCCGCGGCGTATGCGCGGCTCGCGACGAGCGCCGATGCGATCGTGGTCGAGGGCGCCGGCGGTCCGCTCGTTCCGCTCGATGCCCGCCACGACATGCTGGACATCGCCAGGCGGCTCGCGATTCCCGTCGTGCTGGTGGTGGGTGTGCGGCTCGGCTGCCTCAATCATGCGCTCGCGGCAGAGCTCGCGATCCGCGCGCGTGGGCTCGCGCTCGCCGGCTGGATCGCGAACCGCATCGACCACGCGATGCCTGCGGCCGATGCGAGCGTCGCCTCGCTGGCCGAGCGTCTTCCCGCGCCGCTCGTGGCGGACCTCGACTGGGGCGCCCGGACGCTTCCCGCCGGTGCGCTGGCTCGGCTTCCGGTGGGGCCAGACCCTGCTCGACGAACGAGCACGGTCTGACCCCGCCGGCGGCGCACCGCCCGGGGTGCCGCGGCCATGATCCATGCTAAGATTTCCCGTTCCGCGTGCTCGTTGGCCGGACGCCTCGGCGCAACGCGCCGGTCGAAGGCCGGCGGCACCGTTTTTTTGTTTCCGCGATGCCCGTCACGGCCAGCCTCCCGCCCCCCGACGCGTTCTCCGTCGTCGCCCGCCGCAACGCCTCCCTCGCGCCCCGGCAACGGTGGACCGTGTACGGCGCGCTCGCGGCCGGCAGCGTCGCGCTGGCGCTGGGCTTCGTCGCGGGCGGCGTGTGGCCGGTGCTGCCGTACTCGGTGCTGGAGCTCTCGGCGCTCGCGCTGGCGTTCGCATGGATCGAGCGGCGCGCGAACGACCACGATCGCCTGACGGTGGACGGCGATCGCGTCATCGTCGAGCAGCGGCGCGGCGGCCGTGCGAGCCGCCACGAACTGCCGCGGCACTGGTTGCGCGTCGAGGTCGACGAGGAAGGCTGGACGCACGAGCCGCGGCTCGTGCTGAGGAACGGTCGCGAGGCGGTGCGCTTCGGAGACGCCGTCACGGCAGCCGAGCGCCTCGCGCTCGCGCGGACGATCAGGGGAATGCTCGCGGCGCGCTAGCGGACGCGGGCGTCGGTCATCGCTTGGGAACCAGGGGTCGAGCACACATGGAGCGCAATTCCAGGGGGAGCCGGGGCGCGCGCCTCGCCGCCGCCGCCGCCGCCGCGGGCCTTCCGGCCATCGCGGACGCGGCGCGCGAGTACAACCTGCAGACGCCGGTCACGGTGATCGCGCGCCAGCAGTACGACCTGCACATGTTCATCTTCTGGATCTGCGCGGTCATCTTCGTCGGCGTGTTCGGCGTGATGTTCTACTCGCTGTGGAAGCACCGGAAGTCGGTGGGCCACCAGGCCGAGCAGTTCCACGAGAACACCGTCGTCGAGATCGTCTGGACGGTGATCCCGTTCCTGATCCTGCTGTTCATGGCCTACCCGGCGACCAAGACGATCCTCGCGATGAAGGACACGTCGTCGTCCGAACTGACGGTCAAGGTCACCGGCTACCAGTGGAAGTGGAACTACGACTACCTGCAGGACGGGTTCGGCTACTACTCGTCGCTGTCGACGCCGCTCGCGCAGATCGAGAACCGGGAGCCCAAGGGCGAGCACTACCTGCTCGAGGTCGACCACCCGATGGTCGTGCCGGTCGACACCAAGGTGCGCGTCCTCATCACCGCGGGCGACGTGCTGCACGCGTTCTGGGTGCCGGCGCTCGGCGTCAAGCAGGACGCGATCCCGGGCTTCGTGCGGGACGTGTGGTTCCGGGCCGAGAAGGTCGGCACCTACCGCGGCCAGTGCGCCGAGCTGTGCGGCAAGGAGCACGGGTTCATGCCGATCGTCGTCGAGGTGAAGTCCAAGGACGACTACGCGAAGTGGGTCGCGGAGCAGAAGCAGAAGGTCTCCGCAGCCGCCGAGGAACCGGGCAAGGTCTGGGACGCGAAGGACCTGATCGCCAACGGCGAGAAGGTGTTCGCCGCGAACTGCGCAGCCTGCCACCAGCCGACCGGCAAGGGCGTCCCCGGCGCGTTCCCGCCGCTCGACGGCTCGAAGGTCGTGCTCGGGCCGCCGGACGACCAGATCCACGTCGTGCTCAACGGCCGGCCGAACACCGCGATGGCGTCGTTCAAGGCGCTGTCCAACGCCGACCTCGCCTCGGTGATCACCTACACGCGCAACGCCTGGAGCAACAGGACCGGCCAGGCGATCCAGCCGGCCGAGGTCCAGGCCGCGCGCGCGAAGTAGCAAGGTCGCGCCGCACACGAACGGGCATTCCAGGAGAACGTCGATGAGCAGCATCCCGCACGATCACGTCGCCGGCCACGAGCACGAGCACGCGTACCATCCCGGCGGCATCCTGCGCTGGATCATGACGACCAACCACAAGGACATCGGCACGATGTACCTGTGGTTCAGCTTCACGATGTTCCTCGTCGGCGGCGTGATGGCGCTGACGATCCGCGCCGAGCTGTTCCAGCCCGGGTTGCAGATCGTCCATCCCGAGTTCTTCAACCAGATGACCTCGCTGCACGGGCTCATCATGGTGTTCGGCGCGATCATGCCCGCGGCGGTCGGCTTCGCGAACTGGATGATCCCGCTGATGATCGGCGCGCCCGACATGGCGTTCGCGCGCATGAACAACTGGAGCTTCTGGCTGCTGCCGCCGGCGGGGATCATGCTGATCACGTCGCTGTTCGTGCCGGGCGGCGCGACCTCCGCGGGCTGGACGATGTACCCGCCGCTCACGATCCAGAACGGCATGGGGATGGACCTCACGATCTTCGCCGTCCACATCATGGGCGCCTCGTCGATCATGGGGTCGATCAACATCATCACGACGATCCTGAACCTGCGCGCGCCCGGCATGACGCTGATGAAGATGCCGCTCTTCTGCTGGACCTGGCTCATCACGGCGTACCTGCTGATCGCCGTCATGCCGGTGCTGGCGGGCGCCGTGACGATGCTCCTGACCGACCGCCACTTCGGCACCTCGTTCTTCAACGCGGCCGGCGGCGGCGACCCGGTGCTGTTCCAGCACATCTTCTGGTTCTTCGGCCACCCCGAGGTCTACATCATCATCCTGCCGGCGTTCGGGATCATCTCGGAGATCCTGCCGGTCTACTCGCGCAAGCCGCTGTTCGGCTACGCGTCGATGGTCTACGCGGTCTCGGCGATCGCGATCCTGTCGTTCATCGTCTGGGCGCACCACATGTTCACGGTTGGCATGCCGACCGCGGGCCTGCTGTTCTACATGTACGCGACGATGCTGATCGCGGTGCCGACCGGCGTGAAGGTGTTCAACTGGCTCGCGACGATGTGGCGCGGCTCGATCACGTTCGAGACGCCGATGCTGTTCGCGCTCGGCTTCCTGTTCCTGTTCACGATGGGCGGCTTCACGGGCCTCGTGCTCGCGATCATGCCGGTCGACATCCAGCTGCACGACACCTACTACGTCGTCGCGCACTTCCACTACGTGATGGTGGCGGGCAGCCTGTTCGCGTTCTTCGCGGGCGTCTACCACTGGATCCCGAAGTGGACCGGCACGATGTACGACGAGAAGCTCGGCAAGCTGCACTTCTGGCTCTCGCTGGTGTTCTTCAACGTCGCGTTCTTCCCGCAGCACTTCCTCGGGCTGGCCGGCATGCCGCGGCGCATCCCCGACTACGCGACGCAGTTCGCCGACTGGAACATGGTGTCGTCGATCGGCGCGTTCGGGTTCGGCCTGTCGCAGGTCGTGCTGCTCTACGTCGTGATCAAGTGCATCCGCCACGACGGCGAGAAGGCCCCGGCCAAGCCGTGGGAGGGGGCGACGACGCTCGAGTGGACGGTGCCGTCGCCGGCGCCGTACCACACGTTCGAGACGCCGCCGATCGTCAAGTGACGCGCGAAGACCGGCCGCCGGCCATGGACGCCCCGAACCGCCCCGAGCGCGACCCCGCGACGCGCGCCAGCATCCGGCGCACGGCGATCGTGCTCGCGTCGATCGCGGTCGTGTTCTTCTTCGGCGTGTTCGCGTCGCGCCTGATCGGCGACACGAGCCTCGCGATGACCGTGATCGGGGCGTCGGTGTTCGCGTTCCTGCTGTTCGGCATCGGGCGCCACCTCCGCCGATGAGCCCGGATCCGGACCTCAAGGCGGACAACCGCAGCCTGCTGGTCCGGCTCGCGGTGATCGCGCTCGCGATGTTCGGGTTCGGGTTCGCGCTGGTGCCGTTCTACGAGAAGATCTGCCAGGTCACCGGCCTGCGCGACATCGACCGCCCGGACGTCGTGACGAACACGCAGGTCGACGCGACGCGCAGCGTGACCGTCGAGCTCGACGCGAACACGCGCGGCCTGCCGTGGCGCTTCCGGCCGGTGCAGCGGTCGGTCGTCGTGCACCCGGGGGCGCTGACGCAGGTCGAGTACGAGATCGTCAACGAGACCGACCGTCCGGTCACGGGCCAGGCGATCCCGAGCTACCTGCCTCGCAACGCCGCCGAGCACTTCAGGAAGCTCGACTGCTTCTGCTTCACGACGCAGACGCTCGCCGCGGGCGAGCGCCGCCGCATGCCGGTCGTGTTCGTGCTCGACCCGGCGCTGCCGGCGGACGTGCCGGTGATCACGCTCTCGTACACGTTCTTCGAGGTCGAGGGCGGGGCGTCCAGCGCGGCGAACGACAAGGGGAGCGCGTCGCGCGGGTCCTAGGGCCGGCGGCACGCGAACGAAAGCGAAGGGGAGACACGATGGCTTCGACGACGACGACCGGCGGCCAGCCCGCCTACTACATCCCCCAGCCGTCCTACTGGCCGATCATCGGCGCGGTCGCGCTGCTGCTGATGGGGATGGGCGCGGCGTTCTGGTTCAACGGCGTCGGCGCCGGCCGGTGGGCGGTCGCGCTCGGCTTCGCGACGCTGGTCTTCATGATGGTCGGCTGGTTCGGCAAGGTGATCGGCGAGTCCGAGTCGCGCATCTACAGCAAGAAGGTCGACATCTCGTTCCGCTGGGCGATGAGCTGGTTCATCTTCAGCGAGGTGATGTTCTTCGCGGCGTTCTTCGGCGCGCTGTTCTACGTGCGCAACCTGTCGGTCCCGGACCTGGGCGCCGGCACGCTCACCGGCACGACGCTGTGGCCGAACTACGCGGCGCAGTGGCCGACCGAGGGCCCCTACCTGACGCAGAAGTTCACGCCGATGGGCGCGATGGGGATCCCGCTCCTCAACACGATCATCCTGCTGTCGTCCGGGGTGACGCTGACGATCGCGCACCACGCGCTCAAGGCCGGCCACCGGGGCGCGCTCGCGTTCTGGCTCGCCGTGACGATCGCGCTGGGCTTCACGTTCCTCGGCTTCCAGGCCTACGAGTACACGCACGCGTACAGCGAGCTCAACCTGAAGCTGAGCTCGGGCGTGTACGGTTCGACGTTCTTCATGCTGACCGGCTTCCACGGCATGCACGTCACCGTCGGCGCGATCATGCTGTCGGTGATGCTCGGCCGCGCGCTGCGCGGCCACTTCGACGCTCAGCACCACTTCGGGTTCGAGGCCGCCGCGTGGTACTGGCACTTCGTCGACGTCGTGTGGCTGCTGCTGTTCGTCCTCGTGTACTGGCTGTAGCCGCGGCGCGGGCGCCCCGAAGGCCGCACGGTCCCCGTGCGGCCTTCTTCCATCGCGCGGTCGTGCGCGCGCCTACCGCAGGCCGCCTGGCGCGATCCAGCCCATCCAGTACGAGAACAGCAGGAACGACACGACCAGGATCGACAGCCCCACGCGCACGGCGAGCGCGATGACGACCCGGTGGCCCTTGCCGCGATCGCGATACAGGAACACGAGCGCGGTGAACAGCGCGGCGACGACGGCGACCAGTCCGGCGATGACGATGATCTTCATGGCACGCGGACGCGGGCGCCCGGCGGCCAGTCTAGCATCGGCGCGATGATGGCCGCGCCGCGCAGTACCCGTTTCGCGCGCTCGCGCTCGCCTGCGTCCAGCGTGGCGGTCGCGCTCTCGACGATCGCGGCGATCGCGCTGTTCGTCGCCGCCGGCAACTGGCAGCGCGACCGCATGCACGCGAAGGAAGCCGAGCGCGACCAGCTCCAGCGCGTCGCCGCCCTGGCACCCGAGCCGCTGCCGCGCACCGACGACTGGGCGGGCTGGCGCCACCGGCGCGTGATCGCCGCCGGCACGTGGCGCAGCGGCGCGCAGCTCCTGGTCGACAATCGCGTGCACGCGGGACGCGCCGGATTCGACGTCGTGACGCCGCTCGCGCTCGACGACGGCCGCGTGGTGCTGGTCGATCGCGGCTGGATCGCCGCCGGGGCCGGCGCCACGCGCGTGCCGGAAGTCGCGGCGCCGAACGGCCGCGCGTCGGTGCAGGGCCGTGTGGCGTTGCCGTCCGCGCGCTACGTGGAGCTCGACGCGGGAGCGCCGGCGGGCAACGTGTGGCAGAACCTCGATCCGCGGCGCATCGCCGCGACGACCGGCTTCGCGCTGCTCCCGATCGTCATCGAGCAGGAATCGGCGCAGGACGACGGGCTCGTGCGCGACTGGCCCGTCCCCGACGCGGGCATCGACACGCACCGCATCTACATGTGGCAGTGGTACACGTTCGCGGCGCTGGCCGCCGCGCTCTGGATCGGCTTCGCGCTGCGGCGCAGGCTCACGCGATGAGCGAGCCTGCGCGCCGCAACCTGCGCACGCTGTGGCTGATCCTCGCCGTGTGCGCGGCGCCGGTGATCGCGTCGTTCGCCGCGTACTACCTGATGCCCGCGCGCGAGGGCCACAGCTACGGCGAGCTCCTGCCGACGCAACCGGCGCCGCACCTCACCGGAGCGGGCGTCGACGGCCGCCCGTGGACGCTCGACGACGAGAAGGGCCACTGGGTCGTCGTCGTCGCGGCGCCGGCGGCCTGCGACGACGCGTGCGGCGCGCGGCTGTATGCGACGCGCCAGGCGCGCACGATGCAGGGTCGCGAGCGCGAGCGCATCCGGCGCGTGTGGCTCGTCACCGGCAGCGGTGCGCCGGACGCTGCGCGACTGGCCGAGCACCCGGACGTCGAGCCCATCCGAGCCGATGCGCGCGTGGTCGAGCGCCTGCCGCACGGCGCCGACGCGATCTACCTCGTCGACCCGCTCGGCAACCAGGTGCTGTCGTGGCCCGCCTCGCCGGACATCCGGGGCGTGGCGCGCGACCTCGCGAAGCTCCTCAAGGCCTCGCGCATCGGCTGAGGGCGGCACCCGTCGATGGAGTAAAATGCGCGGCTCGCCCCGGATCCCGACATGACTTCCCTCGCGCTCGCCGAAACCCGGCTGCGGCAGTTCCTCGCGCTCGCCAAGCCGCGCGTCGTGTCGCTGATCGTCTTCTGCGCGGTGATCGGGATGTTCCTCGCTGCGCCGGGGTTGCCCAACCCGACGGTCGTGTTCGCCGCGACGCTCGGCATCGCGCTCGTGGCGGGCGCGGCGGCGGCCATCAACTGCCTGGTCGAGCAGAAGATCGACGCGAAGATGACGCGCACGCGCGCGCGGCCGCTCCCCGCCGGCGAGCTCACGTCAGCGCAGACGCTGGCGTTCGCGTCGCTGGTGGGCGGCGCCGGGCTCGTCATCCTGGGCGCCTGGGTCAACACGCTGACGATGATGCTGACGCTCGCGACCTTCGTCGGCTACGCGATCGTCTACACGGTGGTGCTCAAGCCCGCGACGCCGCAGAACATCGTGATCGGCGGCGCGTCGGGCGCGATGCCGCCGGTGCTCGGCTGGGCCGCGGTCACCAACGAGGTCGCGCCCGAGGCGCTGATCCTGTTCCTGATCATCTTCGTGTGGACGCCGCCGCACTTCTGGTCGCTTGCGCTCTACCGCACCGCGGACTACGCGCGGGCGGGGCTGCCGATGCTGCCGGTGACGCACGGGCCGCGCTACACGCGCCTGATGATCATCCTCTACACGTTCGCGCTGGTCGGGGTCTCGCTGCTGCCTTTCGCGATCCGCATGAGCGGCCTCCTGTACCTCGCGTGCGCGCTCGCGCTCGGCGCGATCTTCCTGGCCTACGCGATCGCGCTCCACGTGCGCTACACCGATGCGTTGGCGCGCCGGACCTTCGCGTACTCGATCGCCTACCTCGCGGCGCTGTTCTCGGCACTGCTCGTCGACCACTACTGGCGCTGACGCGGGCTTCCGGCGAGGCGCCCGAGCGCCGTCGCGAGCGGACCCGCCATCGCAAGCCCGACCCCCGTGCGCGCCCCCGTCTTCCGCTCCGCCGCCGCGCTGCTCGTGGCCGCGACGCTCTCGCTGGCCGCGTGCGGCCCGAGCGGGCCCTCGTTCAAGGGCTCGGACGTCACCGGCAGCACGTTCGCGAAGGATTTCGCGCTGCAGGACACCGCGGGTGCGCCGCGCACGCTCGCCGATTACCGCGGCAAGGCCGTCGCGCTGTTCTTCGGCTACACGCAGTGCCCCGACGTTTGCCCGACGACGCTCGCCGCGCTCGCGGAGGCGATGAAGCTGCTGGGTCCCGACGCCGACCGCGTGCAGGTGCTGCTCGTGACCGTCGATCCCGACCGCGACACCGCCGAGTTGCTGAGGGACTACGTCCCGGCGTTCGACAAGCGCTTCGTGGGCCTGCGCGGCGACGCGGCCGCCACCGAGAAGGTCGCGAAGGATTTCCGGGTCATCTACCAGAAGGTGCCCGGCGCGACGCCGGAGACCTACACGGTCGACCACTCGGCCGGCATCTTCCTGTACGACCCGCAGGGGCGCCTGCGCGTCTACGAGGGCCACGGTGCGACGCCCGAGGTGTTCGCGCACGACCTGCGCGAGCTGCTGCGAAGCGCGAGCTGACGCGCGCGGCTGAGGCGCGACGCATCCATTGCCCAACCCGGGTCAGGTTTCTTCTGACCCCGATCTCGCCGCGAAGACGCGGCGTCCGAGCACCACGACGCGACACACGGCGCGAATGGGTGGTGCAAAGGTGAGCGGCGCGCGTGAGAGCACGCGTCCGCTCGACCCTAGCGAGCTCGACCCTTCTCGATCAATTCGATCTTGTACCCGTCGGGATCCTGCACGAAGGCAATGACCGTCGTACCCCCCTTCACCGGCCCCGCCTCGCGCGTCACCGTCCCGCCCTTCGCGCGCACGGCCTCGCACGCCGCCTTCGCATCGTCGACCTCGATGGCGACGTGCCCGTACGCGGTGCCGAGCTCGTACCGGTCGACGCCGTAGTTGTAGGTGAGCTCGAGCACCGCGTGCTCGCGCTCGTCGCCGTAGCCGACGAAGGCGAGCGTGTAGCGCTGCTCGGGCCGGTCGGTCGTGCGCAGCACGCGCATCCCCAGCACGCCGGTGTAGAAGTCGATCGACCGCTTCAGGTCGCCGACGCGGAGCATCGTGTGGAGGATTCGCACGGGCGGCAGGGACAGGTGATCAGGAATCCGGGTTCAGGGGAGGCGCGACGGCATGCGGCGCGCCCCGAGAGCGATTCGACGCCGAAGGGGCCTGCGCGAGAGGTGAGCGGCGCGCGCGAGCGCGTCCGCTCGACCGCAGCGAGCGCCGCGCTTCGTCTTCACCCCTAGAATTCGACCATTTCGAAGTCGTCCTTGCGCGCCCCGCACTCCGGGCAGGTCCAGTTGGGCGGGATCTTGTCCCACGTCGTCCCCGGGGGGATGCCTTCGTCGGGGAGCCCGAACTCCTCCTCGTAGATGAAGCCGCAGATCAGGCACATGTATTTCTTCAACGCATCCCCCGTCGTCCGCGCTCGTGCGGCGCGGGCTCGGGCAGAATTATAGGATGAACGCGCCGCCCCGCCCGGGTCGCGCCGGGCGTCCCGCCCCGCGATGACCCTCGTCAACTTCGGTTCGGGGCCGTACCCGCTCCCCGGCTGGATCAACGTCGACCTCGATCCCGCGGGCCGTCCCGACGTGGTCGCCGACCTGTCGCGCGCGCTGCCGTTCGCGGACGCGTGCGCCGACGCCATCTTCAGCGAGGACTTCGTCGCGCAACTCGAGCCGGTCGCACTGCGTGGCTTCCTCGCCGAATGCCGGCGCATGCTGAAGCCCGACGGCACGCTGCGCGTCCTCACGCCCGACCTGAGGCGTTTCGCGCGGATGTACCTCGACGAGCCGGAGCGCCTGATCGAATTCTGGACGGCTGCCGTCGGCGTGCCACTGCCCACCGGATGCGCCTCCGACGTGCTGAACCTCGGCATGAAGCTCGCCGGGCGATGGCAATACGACGTCGAGAGCTTCACGCGCATCGCCGGCGAGGCGGGGTTGGACACTGTCGTGACCGGTTACCGGCAGAGCCGCAACCCGTCGCTTCGCGCGGTGGACCTGCGCAAGCCGGACGAGGCGGTCAGCATGTACCTCGAGTGCATCCCGCGCGCGTAAGCGTCGCGCCGGCGCGACGGCGCGCATCGGGTACCATGATCGCGTAGGCTTCGTCGCCGGCGGATCGCCTGGCGCAAGCGCCCCTCGCATGTCGAGCGAACCCGTCTCCAGCGCCCCTCCCGTCGTGCTCGCGTTCGCGCCGTCCGATCCGTCGGGCGGCGGCGGCGTGCAGGCCGACCTGCTCACGCTCTCGAGCATGGGGTGCCATGCGCTGACCGTCGTGACCGCGCTCACGGTGCAGGACACGAGCGGCATCGAGGGCGTGTTGCCGATCGAGGCCGAGTGGGTGGCCGACCAGGCGCGCTGCCTGCTCGAGGACATGCCGGTCGACGCGTTCAAGATCGGCGCGCTCGCGAGCGTCGAGAACATCGCCGCGGTGGCCGAGATCCTCGCCGATTACCCCGACGTGCCGCTGGTGCTCGACCCGACGCTGGTCGCCGGCCGCGGCGACGCGCAATCGGCGGACGCGATGACGCACGCGCTTCGCGACCTGCTGCTGCCGCAGACGACGATCGCCACGCTCAACGACCACGAGCTGCGCCTGTTCGCGGGCGAGGACGACGACGCCGACGTGTCGACGGCCGACCTCGCGGGCCGCCTCGTCGCCTCCGGCTGCGAGTTCGTGCTGGTGACCGGCACGCACGCGGCGACGCGCGAGATCGTCAACACGCTCTACGGCAAGGGCGGCGTCGTGCGCACCGACACCTGGGCGCGCCTGCCGGGCCCCTACAACGGCGCCGGCGTGACGCTGGCCGCGGCGATCGCCGCGATGCTCGCCAACGGGCTCGAGCTCGGCGAGGCGGTCCGCGAGGCGCAGGACTACGCGTGGAACGCGCTGCGCAAGGCGTACCGTCCCGGCATGGGCCGCTTCGTGCCCGACCGGCTGTTCTGGGCGCGCGAGGAGAGCGAGGCGCGCAGCGACGAGGCGGAGGGGCCGCGCCCCGCGGATGCCCGTGACAGCCACTGAGCAGCGGGCCGCGCGCCTCGCGCGCCTGCGCGGCCTGTACGCCGTGACGCCCGACAGCGCCGACACGGGCGAGCTGCTGGCGCGCTGCGCCGCGGCGATCGACGGCGGCGCCGCCGCCATCCAGTACCGCCACAAGTCCGCGGACGCCGATCTCGCCGAGGAGCAGGCGCACGCCCTCGTCGCGCTGTGCCGCGAGAAGGGCGCGCTCGCCATCGTCAACGACGACGCCGCGCTCGCCGCGCGCGTCGACGCCGACGGCGTTCACGTCGGCGAGCGCGACGGCGGCGTCGCCGCGGCGCGCGCGCGCGTCGGCCCGTCGCGGCTGGTCGGCGCGTCGTGCTACGACTCGCTCGCGCTCGCCGCGCAGGCGGTCGACGCCGGAGCCGACTACGTGGCCTTCGGCAGCTTCTATCCTTCCGGCACCAAGCCGCAGGCGCGACGCGCGGGCGTCGAGCTGGTGCCGCGCGCGCGCGCCCTCGGCGTTCCGGTCGTGGCGATCGGCGGCATCGACGCGAGCAACGCGGGCGAGCTCGCGCTCGCGGGCATCGACGCCGTCGCCGTGATCGCCGCGGTGTTCGCCCACGACGACCCACGCGACGTCGCCCACGCGGCGCGAGCGATCGTCGCCGCGTTCAGGATGCCCTTGCCTCCGCGGTGAGCGCGCCCTTCCCGAACGATCGTCTTCCCTGCCTGGACACGCCATGAGCCGCAACGACGAGCTGTTCGCCCGTGCGCAGCGCACGATCCCGGCCGGCGTCAATTCTCCGGTGCGCGCCTTCCGCTCGGTCGGCGGCACGCCGCGCTTCCTCGCGCGCGGCGAAGGGCCGTTCGTGTTCGATGCCGACGGCATGCGCTACATCGACTACGTCGGCTCGTGGGGACCGGCGATCGTCGGCCACGCGCATCCCGGCGTCGTTCGCGCGGTGCAGGAGGCGGCGGCGAACGGCCTGTCGTTCGGCGCGCCGACCGAGATCGAGATCACGATGGCCGAGACGCTGGTGCGCCGGCTGCCGTCGCTCGAGCTCGTCCGCCTCGTGTCGTCCGGCACCGAGGCGACGATGTCCGCGCTGCGGCTCGCGCGCGGCTTCACCGGCCGCCCGAAGATCGTCAAGTTCGAGGGGTGCTACCACGGCCACGGCGACAGCCTGCTCGTGAAGGCCGGCTCGGGCGCGCTCACGTTCGGGCAGCCCTCATCGGCCGGCGTGCCGCCGGAGATCGCCAACCAGACGATCGTGCTGCCCTACAACGACGTCGCCGCGCTCGAGGCGGCGTTCCGCGCCGACGCCGCGGTGATCGCCGGCATCATCGTCGAGCCGATCGCCGGCAACATGAACCTCGTCGTGCCGTCGCGCGAGTGGCTCGTCGCGCTGCGCGAGCAATGCGACCACCACAGCGCAGTGCTGATCTTCGACGAGGTGATGACCGGCTTCCGCGTGCACCCGCGCGGCGTGCAGGGGATGCTCGGGATCACGCCGGACCTGACGACGCTCGGCAAGGTGATCGGCGGCGGCATGCCGGTCGGCGCGTTCGGCGGACGGCGCGACATCATGGAGAAGATCGCGCCGCTGGGCCCGGTCTACCAGGCGGGCACGCTCTCGGGCAACCCGGTGGCGGTCGCGGCCGGGCTCGCGACGCTCGCGTTGACCGAGGCGCCCGGCTTCTACGAGCGGCTCGCCGCGCGCACGCGCGCGCTGACCGACGGCCTCGCCGGCGCGGCGAAGCGCGCCGGCGTCGCGTTCTGCGCGAACTCGGTCGGCGGCATGTTCGGGCTCTATTTCGCGGAGCGCGTGCCCGCGACCTACGACGCGGTGATGGCGACGGACAAGGCGCGCTTCAATCGGTTCTTCCACGCGATGCTCGACGCGGGCGTGTACTTCGCGCCCTCCGCGTACGAGGCCGGGTTCGTATCGGCCGCGCACGGGGACGCCGAGATCGCCGAGACGATTCGGCTCGCCGAGCACGCGTTCGCTGCCCCCTGACGCATCCAGCATGCCGGGCCTGGTCTCGATCGTCACGCGCACGCTCGGACGGCCCTGCCTTGCCGACGCCGCGGCGAGCGTCGCCGCGCAGACGCATCGCCCGCTCGAATGGCTCGTGGTCGACGCGTCCGGCAAGGGCATAGACGCGCCGTCGGCGGCGGGAGTGCAGGTACGCATCGTGTCGGCCGGCGAGGCGATGCGCCCCTCGCGCGCGGCGAACGCCGGGCTCGCGGAGGCGCGAGGCGCGCGCGCCATGATCCTCGACGACGACGATCTCCTGCTCCCGCTCGCGGCGGAGCGCCTGTCCGCGGCCCTCGATGCGGCGCCCGACGCGCACGTGGCGTACGGCGATGTGCGCCTCGCCGCCGAGGACGGCCGCGAGATCGGGCGCATGGGCTTCGAGTTCTCCGAGCTCGTCATCACCCGCCGCAACCTGTTCCCGGTCAACGGCGGGATGTTCGACCTGGCCTTCGTCCGCGCGAACGGCGTGCGCTTCGACGAGGGCCTAGACTGGTACGACGACTGGCAGTTCTGGCTCTCGCTCTCGGAGCGCACGGCCTTCGTGCATGTGCGCGAGGTCGTCGCCGTGTACCGGACGCACCTGTCGCAGTCGGGCATGCGAGACGTCGACGCCGCAGGCGGCGATCCGCGCATACGCGAGCAACGCGACATCGTGCTCGCGCGCGGGGCGCCCCGCCGGGCGGCGCTCGAGGCGCGCCACGCGGCGCTCAAGCGCGACGCCGCGGCCTTCGCGACCGCGGGCCGCTGGCAGGAAGCCGCCTCGGCGTGGGCGGCCGCGCACGCGAGCTATCCCTACGACGCCGAGCCGCTCCTTCGCTACGCGGAGATCGCGCTGCGCGCCGGCGACATGCGCGCCGCGCGCGCAATCGTCGACAGCGGCCTCGCGCTGCTCCCGGCCGAGCCGTCGCTCCATCGACTCCACGCGACGCTGCTCCAGCGCCAGGGCGACCGCGAGGGCGCCGAAGCCGCGCTCGAGCGGGCGCGCACGCTGGAGGCGCAGGGCCCCGTCTCCCCGATCTGACCGCTACAACCCGCGGCTCGGCCCGCGGGCGGACAGTCGTAAGTATTTGCCGCACAAGGATTTCTTGGCCGCGAACCCGCTCGATCTGCTAAAATGTTGAACTCGGGCCGCGACTCGCGGATCGAACCGACCTTCCCACGAGCGCCCCCGCCGATGTCGACACCGGTGAAGCGCCTGGGCGAGCTCCTGATCGAGCGCGGCAAGCTCGACGCCGGCTCGCTCGAGCGCGCCCTCCGCCTGCAGCAGGAATCCGGCGAGCGCCTTGGCTCGCTGCTGGTGACGCTCGGCATCGTCGCGCCGCGCGACGTCGCCGAGGCGCTCGCCGCGCAGCTCGACCTCCCGCTGCTCGACGGCAGCGGCTACCCCGAGCTGCCGATCCTCGAGGAGCGCGTGTCGCCGCGCTTCCTGCGCGACGCGCGGGCGCTGCCGGTGCGCGAGGACGCGGACGAGCTGGTGCTCGCGATGGCCGATCCGACCGACCGCTACGCGATGGACGCGTTCGCGATGGTCACCGGCCGGCGCGTGCGGCCGATGGTGGCGGTGCCCGGCGACCTCGACGCCGCGCTCGAGCGCCTCTACGGCGCCGGCAAGACCGCGATGGGGCAGATCGTCGGCGACGACGTCGAGATGCGCGGCGACGAGTTCGCGTTCGACGCCGACGTCCAGCAGCTGAAGGACCTCGCGTCCGAGGCGCCGGTGATCCGGCTCGTGTCGCTGCTCATCACCAACGCGCTCGCCGCCCGCGCGTCGGACATCCACATCGAGCCGTTCGAGAACCGGCTGGTCGTGCGCTACCGGATCGACGGCGTGCTGCACGAGATCGAGACGCCGCCGCGCCGGCTGTCCGCGGCGGTCATCTCGCGCGTCAAGATCCTCGCGAACCTCGACATCGCCGAGCGCCGGCTGCCGCAGGACGGCCGCATCCGGCTGCGCGTGCAGGGCAAGGAGATCGACCTGCGCGTCTCGACCGTGCCGACGATGCACGGCGAGAGCGTCGTGATGCGGATCCTCGACAAGGGCGGCGTCGCGCTCGACTTCGCGAGGCTCGGCTTCCTCGACGACACGCTCGCGAGCTTCATGCACGCGCTGAAGCAGCCCAACGGCATCCTGCTCGTCACCGGTCCCACCGGCTCGGGCAAGACGACGACGCTCTACACCGCGCTCGACGAGCTCAACAAGCCCGACGTCAAGATCCTGACCGTCGAGGACCCGGTCGAGTACCAGATGCCGGGCATCAACCAGATCCAGGTGAAGCCGCAGATCGACCTCACGTTCGCCAATGCGCTGCGCTCGATCGTCCGCCAGGACCCCGACGTGATCATGATCGGCGAGATCCGCGACCTCGAGACCGCGCAGATCGCGGTGCAGTCGGCGCTCACCGGCCACCTGGTGCTGTCGACGGTACACACCAACGACGCGCCGTCGACGATGAACCGGCTGCTCGACATGGGCGTCGACGACTACCTGCTCACGTCGACGATCGTCGGCATCGAGGCGCAGCGGCTCGTCCGCACGCTGTGCCCGCACTGCAAGGAGCCGTACACGGCGCTGCCCGAGGTGGTCGAGCACACCGGCATCGGGCGCTTCGCGAAGGGCTCCGTGACGCTGTGGCACGCGAAGGGCTGCGCGCAGTGCGCGAACACCGGCTACACCGGCCGCATCTCGATCATCGAGATGATGCCGATGACCGACGCGATCCGCACGCTGGTGATGAAGCACGCGACCGCCACCGAGCTCAAGGCGCAGGCGATGCGCGAGGGCATGCTCACGATGTACGAGGACGGCCTGCGCAAGGCCGTCGCCGGCGTCACCACCGTCGAGGAAGTCCTTCGCGCCACGCGCGAGGACTAGGCGCGGTCCGCCACGATGCCGCTCTATCGCTACAAGGCGGTCGCGCCCGGCGGCTCGGTGTCGGTGGGCGAGCTCGACGCCGCCAACGAGTCGGAGATCCTCGACCGCCTGCGCGACCAGGGACTGATGCCGATGCACGTCGCGCCGGCAGCGCGCGCGTCCGCCGGCGGCGTGCCGTCGCGGGACGATCGCGCGCCGCGCCGCCGCTGGCTCGAGGCGAAGCGGATCACGCGCGACCAGCTGATGGCGTTCACGCGCGAGCTCGCCACGCTGCTTCGCGCGGGGCTGCCGCTCGACCGCGCGCTCGAGACTTTGATCGGGCTCGCGCCCACGCCGTTCGCCGCGACGTTCCTGCAGGGGATCCGCGACGAGGTGCGCGGCGGCAAGGCGCTGTCGCAGGCGCTCGACGCGCGCCGCGAGGTGTTCTCGCGCTTCTACGTGAACATCGTGCGCGCGGGCGAGGCGGGCGGCGCGCTGGCGACGGTGCTGACGCGCCTCGCCGACACGATGGAGCGCAACAAGGAGCTGCGCGAGACCGTCAAGAGCGCGCTGATCTACCCGGTGATCCTGATCGGCGTCGCGGTCGCGTCGGTGATGATCCTGCTCGTCTACGTCGTGCCGCAGTTCCAGCAGACGTTCTCGCAGGCCGGCAAGGCGCTGCCGCTGCCGACCGAGATCGTGATCTTCGCCGGCACGTTCCTGAAGCGGTGGTGGTGGGCGATGATCGCCGTCGTCGCGCTGGTCGTGCTGTGGTGGCGGCGCAAGCTCGCCCAGCCCGCCTACCGCACCCGCTTCGACGCGCGCGTGCTGAGGATGCCGCTGGTGGGCGACCTGGTCGCGAAGGTCGAGGTCGCGCGTTTCTCCCGCACGCTCGCGACGCTGCTCGGCAACGGCGTGACGCTGCTCGCCGGCCTGTCGATCGTCAAGGAGACGATGGGCAACCGCGTGCTCGGCGGCTCGCTCGAGGGCGTGACCGCGCGGCTGCGCGAGGGCAAGGGGTTCGGCCGCCCGCTCGCGGACACCGGACTGTGGCCGCGCCTCGCGACGCAAATGATCCTCGTCGGCGAGGAGTCGGGCCGCCTCGAGGAGATGCTGGGCCGCGTCGCCGACGTCTACGACCGCGAGGTGCAGGTCTCGATCAAGCGCTTCCTCGCGATCCTCGAGCCCGCGCTGATCCTCGGCCTGGCCGTCCTGATCGGCGGCATCGTGTTCTCGATCCTGCTCGGCGTGATGGGCATGAGCGAACTTGTCGGCTGATCCCGGTCTAACCCTTCCCGCGAGCAGGGGGACGCCCCCCTGTTCCCGACGGTGACATCCATGACGACGACCCCATCCTCCCGCCCCCTCCCGCGCGCGTCGCGCGGCATGACGCTGATCGAGATCCTGGTCGTGCTCGTGCTGATCGGCATCGTCCTCGGGATCGTCGGCGGCAACTTCATCGGCCGCGGCGAGAAGGCGAAGGCCGACGCTGCGAAGATCGAGATCAGCCAGATCGGCCAGGCGCTCGACCTCTACAAGCTCGAGGTCGGCCGCTACCCGAGCTCGTCGGAAGGGCTGCAGGCGCTGATCACCGCGCCTGCGTCGACCGCGAACTGGAACGGCCCGTACTGGAAGAAGTCGCAGCTGCCGAAAGACCCGTGGGGCAACGAGTACCGCTACACCTCGCCGGGCCAGAAGGGGGCGTACGACATAGTCTCGCTAGGCGCCGACGGCAAGGAAGGCGGCGAGGGCGTGAACAAGGACGTGACGAGCGCGCAATAGCGCGCCCGCCCCGGCCGTCTCCGATGCGCGGGGCCGTCCGCACGCCACCGCGCCCGCGCACCGCGGGCGTCACGCTGATCGAGCTGCTCGTGGTGCTCGCGCTGATGGCGCTGCTCGCCACGATCGCGCTGCCGGTGCTGGGGCCGGGCGTGTCGACGATGGCGATGAA
>DASTCK010000370.1:0-38221 GCA_035711225.1 Casimicrobiaceae bacterium | reverse complement strand
GACGAGGCGTCAGGTCGCCGCTGCGGGAGCCGTGCCGCCTACGCCTTTCGGATTGGGTCCGTAGGCGTTCGTTCCCGGCTGGCTGTCCAGCAGGAAGAACACGATGAGCACGATCGCGCCGATGAGCGGGATCAGCCCGATCAGGAGCCACCAGCCGGAGCGCCCGGTGTCGTGCAGGCGCCGCGCGCCGACGGCGAGCGACGGGATCAGCACGGCGAGGCCGAAGATGCAGCTCAGCAGGCCGGCGCCCGACGCGGCGTCGTACAGGCCGAGCATCATGTCGGCGATCGTGAGCACGACCGAGATGACGACGACGAACAGCACGTAGAACCAGTACTCGCGCCGGCGCGCACGACCCTCGAACACCGCGTACTTCCTCAACGCACCCAGGAACCAATCCATGACGCCTCCCTGCGTGTGGACGGACTCGGTTGCGATGACGGGGCGCGAGCAAATCGCGCCGCGTCCCCGGAAGCGGCTACTTCGACGACGGCAACTTGCCCTGCACCCCTTCGACGTAGTAGTCCATCTTGTTGAGCGTCACGTCGTCGATCGTCTTGCCCGACGCGAGGCGCTCCTTGCCGTCGTTGTCCTTGAACGGCCCGGTGAACGGATGGAACCTGCCGGCCTTGATGTCGGCCTCGACCTTGCGCACCTGGTCCTGCACGTCCTTCGGCACGGCGGCGTTGAACGGCGCGAGCTTGATCATGCCCTCCTTGATGCCGCCCCAGACGTTGTCGGGCTTCCACTTGCCGTCGACGGCGGACTGCACGACGCGCGTGTAGTAGTCGCCCCACTGGTGCGTCACGGCGGTGAGCTGCGCCTTCGGGCCGTACTTCGACATGTCGCTGTGGTAGGCGACCGCGTAGACGCCCTTCGCCTCGGCGGCCTGCACGGCGGCAGTCGAGTCGGTGTGGTGCGTCACGACGTCGGCGCCCTGCGAGATCAGCGTCTCGGCGGCGGTGCGCTCCTTGCCCGGGTCGAACCACGAGTTGACCCACACGACCTTGACCTCGGCCTTGGGGTTCACGCTGCGCATGCCGCGCGCGAACGCGTTGATGCCCATGACCACTTCGGGGATCGGGAACGCCGCCACGTAGCCGGCGGTGTTGGTCTTGGTCATCTTGCCCGCGACGATGCCGGCGAGGTAGCGGCCCTCGTAGAAGCGCGCGTTGTAGGTGCCGACGTTCTTCGCGCTCTTGTAGCCGGTGGCGTGCTCGAAGTGCGTCTTCGGGAAGCTCTGGGCGACCTTGATCGTCGGGTTCATGTAGCCGAACGACGTCGTGAAGATCAGCTCGTGGCCGCTTTGCGCGAGCTCGCGAATCACGCGCTCGGCGTCGGCGCCCTCGGGGACGCTCTCGATGAACTTGGTGGTGACCTTCGCGCCGAGCGCCTTCTCCATCTCCTTGCGCCCGGTGTCGTGCTGGAAGGTCCAGCCGGCGTCGCCGATCGGGCTCACGTAGACGAAGCCGATCTTCATCGGGCCGGAAGCCTTGGTCTGCGCGACGGCCGGGAACGCGACGACGGTCGCGAGCGCGGCGGCGAGCGTCGCGAGCGCGGTCCTGCGGGGGATCGTGGGCATTGCGGAGGCTCCTGGGACGGGGAGGGGGCGCGGCCCGGGCCGGGGCGTGCCGGAGGCGGATTCTACCGCCGGCACCGGGCGGCAGGCGAGCGGCGCACGCAGCGGCTCACGCCGCCGGATGGAACGGCTTGCCGAGCGACGCGGGCGCGTTGAGGCGGATCGTCACGGCGTCGCGCGAGATGAGCGCCAGCACGAGGATCGTCGCGAGGTAGGGCAGCATCGACAGGTACTGCGCCGGGATCGCCGAGCCCATCGCCTGCACCTGGAACTGCGCGAGCGTGACGCCCCCGAACAGGTACGCGCCGGCGAGCACGCGCCACGGCTTCCAGGTCGCGAACACGACCAGCGCCAGGGCGATCCAGCCCCGTCCCGCGACCATGCCTTCGACCCACAGCGGCGTGTAGGCGACCGACAGGTACGCGCCCGCGAGGCCCGAGCACGCGCCGCCGAACGCGACCGCCGCGTAGCGGATCGCGATGACCGGGTAGCCGATCGCGTGCGCCGAATGCGGCGATTCGCCGACCGCGCGCAGCACCAGACCGGCCCGCGTGCGGTACAGGAACAGCTGTACCGCGGCGAACAGCACGAACGACAGGTAGACGAGCGGGTTGTGGCCGAACAGGAGAGGGCCGACGAACGGGATGTCCGACAGACCGGCGATCGCGAGCGGCGTGATGCCGGCGATCACCACCGACACGTAGTCGAGGCCCACGAACGCGGAGAGCCCGACGCCGAACAACGAAAGCGCGAGCCCGGTCGCCACCTGGTTCGCGAGCAGCGACAGCGCGATCACCGCGAAGATCATCGACACGACGGCGCCCGCGCAGGTGCCCGCCAGCACGCCGAGCCACGGCGAACCCGTCTTCGCGGCGACCATGAACGCGACGACCGCGCCGACCAGCATCATCCCCTCGACGCCCAGGTTCAGCACGCCCGCTTTCTCGGTGACGAGCTCGCCGAGCGCCGCGTACACGAGCGGCGTGCCCGCGGCGAGCGTGAGGATCACCAGCTGCGCGAGGGTGTCCACGGCGTCAGGTCCCGGCTTCGCCCTCGGGACGAACGCCAGGACGGGACGTTACAGGCGAAATCGGGCCCCGACTCCCGGACGTTCGCTTTCCGCTCATGCAGCCGCGCCCTTCGCCACGCGCCTCGTCCCCCGCAACCGGTAATGGATGAACACGTCCGCCGCGAGCAGGAAGAACAGCAGCGTGCCCTGGAACAGCCCGGTCACCGCCGAGGGGAGCGCGAGGTTGAGCTGCGCCGACTCGCCGCCGAGGTACAGCAGCGACATGAGCAGGCTCGCGAACACGATGCCGATCGGGTTGAGGCGGCCGACGAACGCGACGATGATCGCGGCGAAGCCGTAGCCGGGCGACACCGAAGGCAGGAGCTGGCCGATCGGACCCGCCACCTCGCCGACGCCGGCGAGGCCCGCGCAGGCGCCGCCGATCAGCATGCCCATCCACACGGTGCGCGGCGCCGAGATGCCGGCGTAGTGCGCCGCCGCAGGCGCGAGGCCCGCGACGCGCATCTGGTAGCCGGCGTAGCTCTTCTGCATGAACACCCACCCCGCCGCGACGACCGCGAGCGCGATCAGGAAGCCGACGTTGAGCCGCGTCTCCTCGAGGAGGTTCGGCAGGAGCGCGCTGTCGCTGAACATCTTCGATTGGGGGAAATTGAAGCCTTCCGGATCGCGCCAGGCATCGTGCACGAGCAGCGACAGCACGAGGGTGGCGACGTAGACCAGCATCAGCGAGGTGAGGATCTCGTTGGCGTTGAAGCGCGTGCGCAGCCATGCGGGAATCGCGGCCCACGCCATGCCGCCGGCCACGCCCGCCGCCAGCATCAGCGGCAGCACGAACGCGGAATCGACGCCGTGCAGCGCGAGCGCGAGCCCGCCGCCCGCGATCGCGCCCAGCGTGAGCTGGCCCTCCGCGCCGATGTTCCAGATGTTCGCGCGATACCCCGCCGCGAGGCCGGTGGCGATCAGCATCAGCGGCGAGGCCTTCAGCAGCAGCTCGCCCACGCCGTAGCGCGAATCGACCGGCTTCACGAAGAACGCGTGGAACGCGTCGATCGGATTCTTGCCCATCAGCGGGAACAGCACGAAGCCGATCGCGACCGTCGCCAGCGCGGCGATCAGCGGCGACGCCCAGCGGAACAGGCGCGAGGGCTCGGGACGGGCTTCGAGGCGGATCACGCGGGTCGGGTCGGGCCGTGGTCGCCTACCCTGGGCCGATCGCCCCCGCGGGCGAGAACGTGCGCTCCGAGTGCGCGCCCGCGGCGATGAAGGCGCCGGACATCAGCATGCCGATCTCCTCCGCGTTGGTCTCGCGCACCGGGCGCGCGTCGGCGAGACGGCCCTGCGCGATGACCGCGAGCCGGTCGCAGATCTCGAACAGCTCGTCCAGCTCCTCGGAGACGACGAGCACCGCGACGCCGGCGTCGCGCAGGTCGATCAGCGCCTGGCGGATCTGCGCGGCCGCGCCGACGTCCACGCCCCAGGTCGGCTGCGCCGCGATCATCACCTTCGGCGCCTGGCGGATCTCGCGGCCGACGATGAACTTCTGCAGGTTGCCACCCGAGAGCGATCGCGCGGCGGCATCGGGGCCGCCCGCCTTCACGTTGAACTCGTCGATCGTCGCCTGCGCATAGTCGCGAACGGCGTCGGCACGCACGAACGCGCCGCGCAGCAGTCCCTGCCGATGCGCGGTCAGCAGCGCATTCTCGGCGAGCGACATCTCGGGCACCGCGCCGCGCCCCAGCCGCTCCTCGGGCACGAACGCGAGCCCCAGCGCGCGGCGCTGCTCGGCGTCGAGCCGGCCCGCCGCGGCGCCCATCAGCGTCACGACGTTCGCATCGTCGACGGTGCGCTCGCCCGAGAGCGCGGCCATCAGCTCCTTCTGGCCGTTGCCCGACACGCCCGCGATGCCGACGATCTCGCCGGCGTGCACGGTGAGCCGGATCGCGTTGAGCGACGTGCCGAACGGATCGTCCGCCGGGAGCGAAAGGCCGTCGACGACCAGCCGCGGCTCGCCCGCGTGCGCCTCGGGGTGGCGCGGGTGCGGCAGGTCGCCGCCGATCATCATCCGGGCGAGCGACGCGGACGATTCCCGGCGCGGGTCGCAGGTGCCGGTCACCTTGCCGGCGCGCAGCACCGTGGCGCGCGTGCACAGCGCGCGGATCTCGTCGAGCTTGTGGCTGATGTAGAGGATGCTGCAGCCTTCGCCCGAGAGCCTGCGCAGCGTCTCGAACAGCTTCTCGACCGCCTGCGGCGTGAGCACCGAGGTCGGCTCGTCCATGATCAGCAGGCGCGGGTCCTGCAGCAGGCAGCGCACGATCTCGACGCGCTGGCGCTCGCCGACGGACATCGTGTGAACGTGGCGATCGGGATCGAGCGGGAGGCCGTAGCGCCCCGACACGTCGCGGATCCGCGCGGGCAGGTCGCGCCCGGCACGCTCCGGATCGAGCGCGAGCGCGATGTTCTCCGCGACCGTGAGCGTCTCGAACAGCGAGAAGTGCTGGAACACCATGCCGATGCCGAGCCGCCGCGCTCGCGCCGGATTGGCGATCGTCACGGCCTGGCCTTCCCAGCGGATCGTCCCGAAGTCCGGCTTCACGACGCCGTAGATGACCTTCATCAGCGTCGACTTGCCGGCGCCGTTCTCGCCCAGCACCGCGTGGATCTCGCCGGGCAGCACGTCGAGGTCGATGCCGTCGTTGGCGACGACCGACGGATAGACCTTGGTGATGCCCGCGAGCGCGAGGCGGGGGACGGCGTCGGACACCGCGCCGGACACGGTGGCTGGCGCCGGGGGGGTGGGAGGCGTCACCGCGCGTACCGCTTCGAGGGTCCGGGGCGCGTGCCCGTCAGGACCGGTCCCGTCGCCGCGACAGCGGACGCACGTTGGTGTCTTCGCTCGCCTGCCGGCGCCGCTCGCGCACGGCGAGGATCTCGGCTGCGACGCCGATGGCGATCGCCCCCGGCTCCTTGCTGGTGAGGCCGGCCTGCGCGCCGATCGGGCAGGTGACGCGCGCGAGGTCGGCGTCCGGCGCGCCGTGCGCGGCGAGCCGCTTCTCGAACTGCGCGCGCTTGGCCTTCGAGCCGATGAGGCCGAGGTAGGCCCAGTCGTCGCGCTCGAGCGCCTTCTCGACGATGTCGAAGTCGAGCGCGTGGCTGTGCGTGGTGACGACGACGAAGGCGCCGCGCGGCGCGTCGGCGACCTCGTCCAGCGGCGCATCGGTGGGCACGACCTCGACGTTGTCCGGCACCGTCGCCGGGAAATCGGCGTCGCGCTCGTCGATCCAGCGCACGCGGCAGGGGAGCGCGGCCAGCACCTGCACGAGCGCGCGCCCGACGTGTCCGTTGCCGAACAGCACGACGTCGAACGCATGCGGTCGCACGACGTGGATGAACAGCGATGCGCCGCCGACGTCCGCGAGCCCGGTGGCGCCGCCCGGGGCGAGGCGCGCGCGCGCCGCGACGACCGCCGACGATTCGATCACGTCGTCGCCGACCGAGCCGCGCGAATCGTCGGCGGTCACGACCAGGCGCTGCGCGGAAGCCTCCGGCGTGCCGAGCCGGTGCACCAGCGCGAACGCCGCGGCGGTCCGCTCGCAGGCGGTCGCCACGTCGAGCCACGCCGCGCCCTGGTCGACGACCGCGAAGGCGAGCGTGGCCACGCCGCCGCAGCACTGGCCGAGCCGCGCTGCGAGCGGGAAGCGCACGAGCCAGGTCGCGGCGGGCGTCGGGCCGGCGATCGCTTCCTGCGCGAGCCGCGTCGCCTCGTGCTCCAGGTGCCCGCCTCCGATGGTGCCGATGCGCCGGTCCGCCGTCACGAGCATCCATGCGCCGGGCTCGCGCGGCACCGAGCCGCTGCCGGCGGCCATCGCGACGACCACGGCGCGGCGCTGGGAGGCGAGCGCCTGCGCGAGGGCGGCAGCGAGGCCGGTCATGGCCACGGTCGCGTCGGTCGCGAGGGGGGCGTCATCGCCGAAAGCCTACGCCAGAACGGGCCGCCCGCGGACGGGCACCGGGCGCCCGGGGCACCTTGCATGACGATGCGTTCTCATGCCGCCCCCGCGCGGCGCCGCATGTCCTCGACCGCCCACAGGATCCGCTCGTCGGTCGCCGGGGCATCGAGCGCCGGCGCGTAGCGGTAGTCGCCGACGCTCGAGACTGCGTCGCGCAGCGCATGGAAGCCGGCCAGCGCGAGCATCAGCGGCGGCTCGCCGACGGCCTTGCTGCGGTGGATCGTCGCCTCGCGGTTCTCCTCGGGCCACAGGTCGATGCGCACGCGGTCGGGCCAGTCGCGCGAGGTGGGGATCTTGTAGGTCGACGGCGCGTGCGTCTTGAGCTCCCCCTTCGCGTTCCACCACAGCTCCTCCATCGCGAGCCAGCCCCACCCCTGAAGGAACCCGCCCTCGATCTGCCCGCGGTCGATCGCCGGGTTCAGCGAGCGCCCGACGTCGTGCAGGATGTCGACCGCCAGCAGCCGGTGCTCGCCGGTCAGCGTGTCGATCGCGACCTCCGCGCACGCGGCGCCGTAGGCGTAGTAGAAGAACGGCCGGCCCGAGAGCGTGTGACGGTCGTAGTGGATCTTCGGCGTCGCGTAGAAGCCGGTGGCCGAGAGCTGGACGCGCGCGTGGTACGCGTCGTCCACCAGGTCGGCGAACGACAGCGCCCGTCCGCCGCCCCGCACGACGCCGTCGCGGAACTCGACCGCCGCCGGCTCGCAGCCGAGCTTCTGCGCCGCGTGCGCGGCGAGACGCCCGCGCAGCGTGCGTGCGGCCTCGCGCGCCGCCATCCCGTTGAGATCCGCCCCCGACGACGCGGCCGTCGGCGACGCGTTCGGCACCTTGCTCGTGTCGGACGCGCTCGCGCGGACGCTGGCGACGGGAACGCCGAGCTCGTGAGCGACCACCTGGCGGACCTTGGTGAACAACCCCTGGCCCATCTCGGTGCCGCCGTGGTTCAGCAGCGCCGTGCCGTCGCGGTAGACGTGCAGGAGCGCCCCCGCCTGGTTGTAGTGCGTCGCCGTGAACGAAATGCCGAACTTCACCGGGGTCAAGGCGAGCCCGCGCCTGATGACCGGGCTCGACCGGTTCCACGCGGCGATCTCGGCACGGCGCTCGCGGTAGCGCGACGTTTCCTCGAGCCGCGCGATCAGCGCCGGCGCGATGTTGTCCTCGACGGTCATGCCGAACGGCGTCACGTCGCGCTCGCCGATGCCGTAGAGGTTCGCCTTGCGGACGTCGAGCGGGTCGCGTCCGAGCGCGCGCGCGATCTCGTCGATCACCGCCTCGATCGCGAACATCCCCTGCGGACCTCCGAAGCCGCGGAACGCGGTGTCGGACACCGTGTGGGTCTTGCAGCGGTACGAATGGATCGCGACGTCGGGAAGCCAGTACGCGTTGTCGGCGTGGAACACGGCGCGGTCGTTCACCGGCCCCGACAGGTCCGCCGAGAAGCCGCAGCGCGACGCCATCGTCAGGTCGAGCGCGACGATGCGGCCGTCGTCGTCGTAGCCCACGTCGTAGCCGTGCGTGAACGCGTGCCGCTTGCCCGTCGAGCGCATGTCGTCGTCGCGGTCGAGGCGCAGCTTGACCGCGCGCCCGGTGCGCCGCGCGAGCACCGCGGCGACGCACGCGAACAGCGACATCTGCGTTTCCTTGCCGCCGAAGCCGCCGCCCATGCGGCGGCACTCGACCACGACGTCGTGCTCGCGGCAGCCGAGCGCGTGCGCGACCATGTGCTGGACCTCGCCCGGGTGCTGCGTCGAGCAGAAGACCAGCATCGTGCGATCCTCGCGCGGGATCGCGAGCGCCACCTGGCCTTCCAGGTAGAAGTGATCCTGGCCGCCGTTGCGCACGGTGCCCGAGAGCCGGTGCGGCGCGCGGGCGAGGGCGCCCGGCGCGTCGCCGCGCGCGACGTGAACCGGCGGAAGCACGAACGACTTCGCCGCCATCGCCTCCTCGATCGTCAGGATCGGCGGCAGCGGCTCCAGCGCGGGCTTGGCGAGCAGCACCGCGCGCCGGGCTTCCTCGACGCCGGTCGCCGCCACGGCGAACATCGGCTGACCGGCGAACTCGACGATGCCCTCGGCCAGGATCGGGTCGTCGCGCTGGATCGGCCCGACGTCGTTGATGCCGGGGATGTCGGCCGCCACGATGACGTCGACGACGCCCGGCGCGACGCGCACGGCGGCGAGATCGAGCGCGAGGACGCGCGCGTGCGGCAACGGCGAGACCCCGAGCGCGGCGTGCAGCGTCCCGCGAGGCTCGGGGAGGTCGTCGGTGTAGTCCGCGTCGCCGCAGACGTGGAGCGCGGCCGAGTCGTGCGGCAGCGGCGCGCCGATGCTCGCGGCCGGGTCGACCGCGAGGTCGGGCAGCGGTGGGCGCGGGTCGTTCATGCGAGCGACGCCCGGCGGCCGACGTCCTCGACGCGCGTCGGCGCGATCGACCGCTCGCCGGTCTCGAGCCACAGCCGGCGCATCAGGTTGCCGAGCGCGCGCCGTCGGTACGCGGCGCTCGCGCGCATGTCGTCGATCGGCGTGAACTCGCGCTCGAGCACGCGTGCCGCATCGTCGGCCGTCTCGCGCGTCCAGGCCCGCCCGGCGAGCGCGGCCTCGGTCGCCCTGGCGCGGCTGGGCGTCGCCGCGACGCCGCCGCAGCCGATACGCGCCGAGCCGATGCGTCCACCCTCGATGACGAGCGCGAACGTCGCGAACACCGCCGAGATGTCCTGGTCGTAGCGCTTAGACAGCTTGTACGCGCGCAGGACGAGGCCCGGCGCTCGCCGTGGCACTCGCACGGCGGCGACGAACTCGCCGGGCTCGCGCGCGGTGCGCTGGTAGGCGAGGTAGAACCGCTCGAGCGGGAGCGTGCGCGCCGCATCCGCGCGGCGCAGCACCACGTCCGCGCCGAGCGCGATGAGCGCCGGCATCGAGTCGCCGATCGGCGAGCCGTTGGCGACATTGCCGCCGAGCGTGCCGGCCTGACGGATCGGCACCGACGCGAAGCGCACCCAGGCCTCGTGCAGCTCGGGATAGTCGCCGTCGAGCGCGTCGAAGGCGCCCGCGAGCGAAGCGGAAGCGCCGATGTCGTAATGCGTCGCGTCCCGGGAGATGCGCTGCAGGTCGCGCACCGCGCCCGTCGAGACGAGCGTGCCGAGGTCGCGGTGCTGCTTGGTGATCCACAGGCCGACGTCGGTGGCGCCGGCGACGAGGTGCGCGTCGGGATGGCGCGCGCACGCCTGCGCGAGCCCTTCCGCATCGACCGGCGCGAGCCAGCGCTGCCCGGCGGCCTCGTACTCGAACGTGTCGCTACGCGCGAGCGCGTCGAGCTGAGCGGCGAGACGCTCCTCGTCGTCCGAGGTCACGCGGCTGCCGTCGCTCGCGATGCCGGGGCCGCGCCAGCCGGTCGCACCGCACGCCGTCGCGTCGATCTCGGCCATCCGGCCGGCCGCCGCGAGGATCGGGCGGTAGCCGGTGCAGCGGCACAGGTTGCCGGAGAGCGCGTCGTCGACGGCGTCGCGCGCGGGCGCATGCGCGTTCTTGTAGAGCCCGAACAGGCTCATCGCGAAGCCGGGCGTGCAGAAGCCGCACTGCGAGCCGTGGCATTCGACGAGCGCCTGCTGCACCGGATGCAGCGTGCCGTCGGGCGCGGCGAGCGATTCGACGGTGAACACCGCCTTGCCGTCGAGCGAGGGCAGCGGCCGGATGCAGGCGTTGATCGGCTTCCACGCGAGCGTCCCGTCGCCGCGCGATTCGGCGACGACGACCGTGCACGCGCCGCAGTCGCCTTCGGCGCAGCCTTCCTTCGTGCCGGTTAGATGGCGCGCCTCGCGCAGCCACGCGAGGAGCGTCGTCTGCGGCGGGACGCCCGCGACGTCGACGCGCTCGCCGTTCAGCACCAGGCGGATCGGGTCGCTGGCGTCCATGGCGGCCCTAGCCTTCCGCCATCGCGCGCTCGATGCGCCGGTCGGGCACGAGCCACAGGAGCGCCACGGCGACGTAGATCGCCTGCGACAGCCACGACGCGCGGAAGGCGGCCGCGATGCCGACCAGGTACAGCAGCGGCGACAGCTTGCCTTTCCAGTCCCCGCGCACCGCGCGGCGCAAGAGCGAGTCGGCGCCCTGCGACGCGATGATCGTCTGCTGCAGCACCCAGTAGGCGACCGCCGCCATCAGCAACACGACGCCGTAGAGCGCGGTCGGCGCGGCGCCGAAATGGTTCTCGCCCATCCATCCGGTCGCGAACGGGAACAGCGAGAGCCAGAACAGCAGGTGCAGGTTCGCCCACAGGATCGGCCCGTTGACCTTGGCGCACGCGTGCAGCATGTGGTGGTGGTTGTTCCAGTAGATCGCGACGTAGGCGAACGACAGCACGTAGCTCAGGAACACCGGCGTCAGCGGCGCGAGCGACCCGAACGCCTCGCCATGCGGCACCTTGAGCTCCAGCACCATGATCGTGATGATGATCGCGATCACGCCGTCGCTGAACGCCTCGAGACGCGTGGTCCTCATCGCGGTCGCGCCGGTCACAGGAAGCGCCGGGTCGCCCATGCGACGGCGACCGGGATCGCCGTGATGACGAGGAAGATCGGCAGCTCCTCGCGCCACGTGTAGCCGGCACGGACGATGCCCATCGCCAGGTTGGCCGCGGCGACGGCGACCCACAGGACGACGAACGCGGTCGTGATCGTGGCCGGCGTCGGCCGGCCCTCGCCCGCGGTGAGCCTGGCGATCCCCACGATCGCTGTCCACAGCACGAGGCCGCCGACGATGATGAGGGCCGTACGCATGACGCTGCGCTCCGCGACCGGACACCGCGATGATACGTTGCGGGGCGGTGGGGGGCGAGCGAAACCGGGGTCGGACCCGCCAAAGCAAGGCCGGGCTCAGCCCCGTTCCGACCGAAAGCAACACCGGGGGCGGACCCCATTCCGACCCCGACTTCGTCGGGGATCGGATCAGGGTCAGACCCCACCGCTAGTCGGGCACCGCGCTCAGCAGGTACATCGCCGAGAGCAGCGAGCCGGGCCGGCCGAGCGCGCCCAGCCAGCGCGAGAAGATCGCCTCGATGTCGCGCGTGACGAACACGCGCGTCAGCTCGCGGTTGACGACGAGCCGCAGCGACGAATCGCCGCGCGGCAGCGCGAACGCGTAGGGCTCGTAGGAGAAGTCCGCGAGCAGCATCGACAACGCCTTGGGGTCCTTGGCCGTCACCAGGAGGCCGACCAGCTTGACGCGGTCGCCGACGAACACGTCGAGCGTGCGCGCCTCGAGCATCGCGGTGCCTTCGGGACCGTCGTGCACCGTTACGAGGGTCGCCTCGACGCCGCGGTCCTTCAGCACGGCGGCGATGCGCTTCTCGTTGGTGGTGCCCGCGATCACGCCGATGCGCTTGCCGGCGAAGTCGGCCATCGACTGGATCGGCCCGTCGGTGCGCACCAGGAACCCTGCGCTGTCGACGAACACCAGGTTGCTGAAATCCACGTCCGCCATGCGCGACACCGTCGTCGTCGTGTTGGCGCACTCCAGGTCGGCGCGTCCGGCCTTCACGGCCGCGAGCCGCTCGGACACCGTGCCGGGGATCCAGTTGACGCGCAGCGCAGGATTGCCGACCGCGCGACCGATGGCGGCGATCACGCCCTGGCAGAGATCGATCGAGTACCCGCCGGGCTTGCCGTCGATCGTGGCCGAGAACGGGATCGAGTCGGGCGAGTACGCGACGTTGATCTGGCCGGCGGTGCGGATTTTGCCCAGCGTGTCCACGTCATGGGCGAGGGCGGCGACGGGCAACGCGAGCGCGAGGGCGAGGGCGAGCGGGAACGCGGCGCGGCGGAAGCACGGAAGGCGCATGGAGGCTCCGGACGACGGTCGGGACGCGCGGGCCCGCGCGTCGGCGTCATCGTAGCGCACCCACGCGGCGCCCTGGCGCCGCGACGATGGCGCCGGCCAGGGTGCTACACTCGGCGCGCCCCGCCTTTCACGCCCATCGCCCATGCGAACGTCCCATCGAACCGGGCTTTGCGCGCTCGCCATCGCCTGCGCCGCGCAGGCGCTCCCCGCGCTCGCGGGCCCCACGCTCGAGCGCATCCGCACCACCGGCACCATCCAGATGGGCTACCGCGACGACGCGGCGCCGTTCTCGTTCCGGGATCGCGAGGGCCGCGTGCGCGGCTATTCGGTCGAGCTGTGCGAGAAGGCCGCGGCCGAGGTCGGCAAGGCCGCCGGCGCGAACGCGATCCGGATCGAGTGGCGGGCGCTCGACGCCGCGAGCCGCCTCGAGGCCGTCGCGCGCGGCGACGTGGACCTCGAGTGCGGCACCACGACGATCTCGCTCTCGCGCATGGCGAGCGTCGACTTCAGCGTGCCGATCTACGTCGACGGCGGCGCGGTGCTCGTCCGCAACGCCTCGAAGCTCGCGAGGCTCGCCGACCTCAAGGGCAAGCGGATCGCGGTGATCCCGGGGACCACGACCGAGCAGGCGCTGGCCCGCACGCTGACCGCGCTCGACGCGCCGGCGATCGTCGTGCCGATCGCAGGCTACAAGGAAGGGATCGGGCTCCTCGCCGCCGGGCGCGTCGACGGCCTCGCCGGCGATCGCATCGTCCTGACGACGCTGCGCGCGCGCTCGCCGGCGGGGCGGGACACCGACTTCCTGCCCACCGATATCTCGTACGAGCCGTATGCGCTGGTCATGCGGCGCGACGACGCGGACTTCAGGCTCGCGGTCAACCGCGCTCTGGTCGAGCTCTACCGCAGCGGCGGCATCGACCCGATCTTCCAGCGATATTTCGCGGCGCTGGGCCGGCCCGGCCCGATGCTGCACGCGATGTTCTACCTGAACACGGTGCCGCAATGAGCCGGGCGGCGGCACGCGCGATGGCGGCGGCCGCGCTGTGCGCGCTCGCGACGAACGCGCCCGCCCAGGCGCCCGCGGCCGAGCGCTGCGACAACTGCGGCACGATCGCCGACATCCGGCAGACCACGTCGACGACCGCGTGGACGCCGCTCGGCAGCGTCTCGCCCGGCACGATGCCCGGCGACTACGGCGGCAGCCAGCCGGGCCGCGTGACCGCCCAGTACCGGATCGGGCCCGAGATGAGGAACCAGGGCATGGTGCTGCTCGGCTCGGCAGGGGGCGGCGGCTACGCGAAGCGCCCCGACACCTATGAGCAGGTGCGGTGGCAGGTCGCGATCCGGATGGATACCGGTCCGGCGCGCACGGTGTCGCTCGGTTACGAGCCCCCGTTCCGCGCCGGCGACCGCGTGCGCGTGTTCGGCACGCAGCTCGAGCTCGTTCAGCCCTGACGCCATGGCGGTCGCCGCCATCGCTGTCGACGACCTGCCCGACGGGCGCCGCGTCGTCGCGCTCGACGGTCGGCTCGACGCGTCGACGGTGCGAGGCCTGTGGGAACCGGCGCACCGCGCGCTCGCCGAGGCGCCGACGCGGCCGGTGGTCGTCGACGCGACGAAGGTCGACTATTGCGACAACGCCGGCGTCGCGCTCCTGCTCGACCTCGTCGCGCAGCAGCGCGGCGCGCCGGTCGAGGTCGCCAACCTGAAGCCGGCGTTCCAGGCGCTGTTCCGCCAGTTCGACCCTGCGCGGCTCGCCCAGGACCTCGATCCCGAGCCCAAGCGCCGTCCGGCGATCGAAGAATTGGGTCGCGCGGCGTTCGCGACCTGGAAGGACATCGCCGAGCAGATCACCTTCATCGGCGAGCTCACCGCGGCGCTCGTCGCGGCGGCGCTGCGGCCGCAGAGCGTGCGCTGGAAGGACGTGTGGCGCGTGTGTGAGCGCGTCGGCGCCGACGCGCTGCCGATCGTCGCGCTGATCAGCTTCCTGCTCGGCATGATCCTCGCGTTCCAGTCGGCGGTGCCGATGAAGCGCTTCGGCGCCGAGATCTTCGTGGCCGACCTGATCGGGCTGTCGATGCTGCGCGAGCTCGGACCGCTGATGACCGCGATCCTGCTCGCGGGGCGGTCCGGCGCCGCCTTCGCCGCCGAGATCGGCACGATGCGCGTCAACCAGGAGGTGGACGCGATCACGACGATGGGCCTCGACCCGGTCCGCTTCCTCGTGACGCCGCGCGTGATCGCCGCGCTGCTGATGACGCCGCTGCTCGTGCTGTTCTCGATGCTCGTCGGCCTGGTCGGCGGCGCGATCACGATGACGTCGTTCTCGATCCCGGTCGTCACGTTCCTCAAGGAAGTCGACAGCGCGGTGACGCTGACCGACTTCCTCGCGGGCTTCGTCAAGTCGTTCGTGTTCGCGATGCTGGTCGCGGGCATCGGCTGCCTGCGCGGCCTGCAGACGGCGGCCGGCGCGTCGGCCGTCGGCGAGTCCGCCACGCGCGCGGTCGTCTCCGGCATCATCCTGCTCGTCGTGGTGGACGGCGTGTTCGCCGTGGCCTACTACATCCTGAACGTGTGATGGCGATCGCCGACCCGCTCGCGGCCTCGGGGCCGCCGCGCCGCACCCCCGGCGAGGTGGTGATCGAGGTCCAGCACCTCGATGCCGGCTACGACGGCGTCGCGATCCTCGACGACGTCAACTTCACGGTGCGCGCCGGCGAGGTGTTCGGCATCCTGGGCGGCTCGGGCGGGGGCAAGAGCACGATCCTCAAGCACATGATCGGCCTGGTGCCGCCCGTGTCCGGAAGCGTGAAGTTCGGCGGCGACGACATCGTCGGCGCCGACGGGCCGGCGCTCGAGCAGATCCGACGCCGCTTCGGCGTCATGTACCAGTCGGGCGCGCTGTTCGGCTCGATGACGCTCCTCGAGAACGTCCGGCTGCCGATCGAGGTCTACACCGACCTGCCCGACGACGCGATGGACCTGCTGGCGCGCATGAAGCTCGCGCTGGTGGGCCTCGACGGGTTCACCGGCCACCTGCCCGCCGAGATCTCCGGCGGCATGCAGAAGCGCGCGGGCATCGCGCGCGCGATGGCGCTCGACCCGCCGATCCTGTTCCTCGACGAGCCCTCGTCGGGCCTCGACCCGATCACGTCGGCGACGCTCGACGCGACGGTGCGCCGGCTGGCCGAGAGCCTCGGCGTGACGTTCGTGATCGTCACGCACGACCTGCCGAGCGTGTTCGCGTCGATCGACCGCGTCGTGCTGCTCGATCGCAAGGCGCGGGGCATCATCGCCGAGGGCGACCCGCGCGAGCTGCGCGACACGAGCCCGGATCCCCGCGTGCGCGCGTTCCTGCGCCGCGAGCCGGAGAAGGCCGCGGCTTGAGACCGATGAGCCAGAAAGCCAACTACTTCAAGCTGGGGCTGTTCGTGATCGGCGGGCTGATCGCCGGCATCGTCGTGGTGCTCGTGATCGGCTCGGGGCGCTGGTTCGAGCGCAAGACCACGATCGAGTCGTACTTCAACGAATCGGTGCAGGGGCTCGACCTGGGCTCGAAGCTCAAGTACCGCGGCGTCGTGATCGGCGAGGTGACCAAGATCAGCTTCACCTACGTCGTCTACCAGCAGGACCTGCCGATGGCGCAGCGCGCGCGCTACGTGCTGGTCGAGTCGCAGATCCAGCCGCGCCTCGTCGGCGGGCGCGCGGCGACCGGCGACCTGACGAGCGTCGAGGGCGCGAAGGCCGAGGCCGAGCGCGGGCTGCGCATCCGCCTGACGCCGCAGGGAATCACCGGCACGAGCTTCCTCGAGCTCGACTACGTCGACCCCCCGCCGGCGACGCTGCCGATCTCGTGGACGCCGAACAACGTCTACATCCCCAGCACGCCGTCGACGGTCGCGCAGTTCGTGAACGCCGCCTCGGAGATCATCGAGCGGCTGCACAAGCTCGACATCGAGGGAACGCTCGCCAACCTCAACAGGCTGATGGTGACGACCAACGATCGCATCGCGTCGATCGACACCAAGGGACTGTCCGACCGCGCGTCCCGCACGCTCGACCGAGTCGACCAGACGCTCGCGAACATCGACGCGAAGAAGATCACCGCCGAAGGCACCGCGCTGCTCGCGGAGCTGCGCCAGACCAATGGCGAGCTCAAGGCGATGCTGCAGAATCCCGCGTGGCAGAAGCTGCCCGAGGAGGCGTCCGCCGCGGCGGCCAGGATGCGCGAGCTCGTGTCCGACCCGAAGCTCCAGAGCACGGTGAATCGCCTCGAGCGCTCGCTCTCGCGCGTCGACCGGATCCTGGGCGGCGGCGAGCAGGACCTCGCCTCGACGATCTCCAACCTGCGCGCGATCACCGACAACCTGCGCGACCTCTCCGAGGACGCGAAGCGCTACCCGTCGAACCTGCTGTTCGGCGAGCCCCCGCAACCGCTCCCGCGACGCCAGCCATGAGCCGATCCCTCGCTTCCGCGTTCGTCGTCGCCGTGGCCGCGGCGGCGCTCTCCGCGTGCTCGCTCACGCGGCCGTCGCCGGTCAAGCAGATGTACCTGATCGAGCCGCCGCCCGCGACGGCGGTCGCGACGACCAGCCCGTACACGGCGCGCATCGGGACCGTGACGGTCGGCGCACCCTACCGCGACCGCGCGTTCGTCGTCCGCGAGGCGGACCTCCGCTTCGAGACGGATTTCTACCACGAGTACGTCGTCGCGCCGGCGCCGATGATCGCGGAGGCGATCGCGCGATCGTTGTCGGAGGCGCGCGTCTTCGCGAAGATGATCCCGCCGGGCGCGCCGCCGGAGGCCGAGTTCACGATCGACGCGTTCGTCGGCTCGCTCTACGCCGACAATCGCGACGCGAAGGCGCCCGCCGCCGAGCTCGCGATCACGTTCTACGTCTCGCGCACCGACCGTTCAGTGGCGCCGGTGTGGTCGAAGGAGTACCGTCGCCGGACCGCCTTGAGCGCCCCGAGCGCCGAAACCTACACGGCTGCGCAGAGCGCCTCGCTCGGCGAGATCCTCGGCGAGTTCGCACGCGACCTCGCGGCGGAACGGGTGATTCGCTGAACGGTCGGGCGGAGCACCGGCGCCTGCCTGGTGCGCCGACGGCAGGAACCAGGGTCGCAACCTGGTTCCGTCAGCTCGACGCCAGACGCGCCGCAAGGTCGTGCGCATCCGCGCCGGTGACCGTCACGCGAGCGATCTGGCCGGGGACGAGGCCGGCGCCCGCCTCGACGCGCACCACCCCGTCGATCTCCGGCGCATCGGCGGTGCTGCGCGCGATCGCGATCGCGCGTTTCGCGGCACCGCGTCCCGTCGTCTCCAGCGCGTCGACGATGACGTCGAGCGTGCGCCCGACCTTGGCGGCGAGCCGCCGCGCGCTGATCGCCGCCTGCCGCTCCATGAACCGCGCGCGCCGAACCTCGCGCACGTCCGCGTCGATGGGATCGGGCAACGCGTTGGCGGCGGCACCCTCGACGGGCGAATAGGCGAAGCAGCCGACGCGATCGAGGTCCGCCGCGTCGAGGAACGAGAGCAGCTCCTCGAACTCGGCCTCGGTCTCGCCGGGGAAGCCGGCGATGAACGTGCTGCGGATCGCGAGGTCGGGCTGCGCCGCGCGCCACTGGCGGACGCGGTCGAGCACGCGCTCGGGCGCGGCCGGGCGCTTCATCAGCTTCAGGATGCGCGGGCTCGCGTGCTGGAACGGCACGTCGAGGTAGGGAACGAGCCCGCCCGACGTCGTCGCGCCACCCATCAGGCCGATCACCTCGTCGACGTGCGGATACGGATAGACGTAATGCAGCCGCACCCACGCGCCGTGGTCGCGGGCGAGCCGGTCGAGCTCGCGCACGAGCTCCGTCATGCGCGTGCGGATCGGTCGACCGTCGACGAAGCCGGTGCGGTAGCGGACGTCGACGCCGTAGGCGCTCGTGTCCTGCGAGATGACGAGCAGCTCCTTCACGCCGGCTTCGAGCAGCCGGCGCGCCTCGGCGAGCACCTCGGCGATCGGGCGCGACACGAGGTCGCCGCGCATCGACGGGATGATGCAGAACGTGCAGCGGTGGTTGCAGCCCTCGCTGATCTTGAGATACGCGTAGTGCTTCGGCGTGAGCCTGATCCCCTGCGGGGGCACGAGGTCGACGTAGGGATCGTGCGGCTTGGGCAGGTGCGCGTGCACCGCGGTCATGACCTCGGCGGTCGAATGCGGGCCGGTGACCGCGAGCACCTTCGGGTGCGCCTGGCGCACGAAGGCGCCGCCGTCCTTCGCGCCGAGGCAGCCGGTCACGATGACCTTGCCGTTCTCGGCGAGCGCCTCGCCGATCGCGTCGAGCGACTCGGCGACCGCGTTGTCGATGAAGCCGCAGGTGTTGACGACCACGAGCTCGGCGCCGTCGTAGGTCGGCGCGATCGCGTAGCCCTCGGCCTTGAGCTGCGTGAGGATCTGCTCGGAATCGACCAGCGCCTTCGGGCAGCCCAGCGAGACGAAGCCCACGCGCGGCGGTGCGGGCGGACGGGCGCGTGGGGCAGTCATGGTGCGGCGCGGCGGGCCGGCGCGAGCGCGCGGTGCGATGCAGCAACCGCGCCGCACAAGCGCGCGTGCTGCACCGCGCGAGGCGCGCTCAGCGCTTCTTCTCGTCCTCGGGCGCGCTTCCCGCCGGGAATCCCGGGAACGGGAACGACGCGAACATGCCGCGCGTCTGGTCCTGCATCCGCTGCTGCATGTCCATGAACAGCTTGGCGCTCTGCTCGAGGTAGTTGCCGAGCATCCCCTGCATCGCGGGGGCCTGCATCTGCATGAACTGCTTCCAGAGGTCCGGCGTCAGCATCATCTTGTCGCCGTAGACCTGCTTGGCCTGGTCCTGCAGCTTCTTCTGGATCGCGAGGAACGCCTTGACGTTCTGCTCCATGTACTGGCCCATCATCGTCTGCTGCGCGGTACCGTAGAACCGGATCATCTGCGTGAGCATCTCGGAGCTGAACATCGGCAGCCCGCCGGATTCCTCCTCGAGGATGATCTGCAGCAGGATCGCGCGCGTCAGGTCGTCGCCCGACTTCGCGTCGATGACCTGGAAGTCGATCTGCTCCAGCACCATCTGCTTCACGTCCGCGAGCGTGATGTAGCCGCTGTTGGCGGTGTCGTAGAGCCGGCGGTTCGGGTACTTCTTGATCGTGCGGATCGCAGCGCTCATCGCGACTTCCTTCCTCGGGACCGCGGATTATAACCCATTGATTCGTCGGCCGTTTGGGGGGTCGTTTCCGGGCCGTTCGCGGGAGTTGTGCACTGCACCAAAAAATCCTTGACTTGCCTGCCTGCCGTCCCTATACTGCGTTTGTGCGGTGCAACAAACCGGACGCCGGCAGACCGAATCCGAAGGTCCCGCCGGGACCCCGGGGCGAGGCCCGAGGCCCTAGTGGCGTCGACCCCCCGAACCCTAACGAGACCGACAGAGGACACCATGTACAACCCCACCGAGCAATTCGCCGAATTCAACAAGGTCAACGTCGCCAACGCGACGAAGCTGGCCGCGCTCTCGATCGAGAACGCCGAGAAGCTCTTCAAGCTCAACCTCAACGCCGCGAAGATCGCGCTGGCGCAGGGCGTCGAAGGCGCCCAGGCCGCCGCGTCGGTCAAGGACGTGCAGGACCTGATGGCGCTGCGCGCCAAGTACGCCGAGTCGGGCGTCCAGACCGCGCTGTCGTACTCGCGCACGCTGTACGACCTGGCGTCGGAAGCGCAGGCCGAGTACTCGTCGATGGCCGAAGAGGCCTGGGCGAACTACACGAAGGGCGTCGCCGCGATCGTGGACAAGGCGACCAAGTCGGCCCCCGCCGGCTCGGACGTCGCGGTCAACGCGTTCAAGTCGACGTTCGCGGCCTCGACCGCCGCGTTCGACCAGTTCCAGAAGGCGTCCAAGCAGGTGATCAACCTCGCCGACGCGAGCGTGCGCGCCGCCGCGGCGAACGCGAGCAAGGCCGCGACCAAGTCGGGCCGCAAGTCCGCGTAACGCAGCAACGTTTTCGACCGCCGACGGGCCTTGGCGCACCCCCAGAGTCGCCGGGGCCCGCCGCGCGGATCGGAACGCAGGCGAAGCATCGACGAACGGCGGCCGCTGGCCGCCGTTCTCGTTTCAGGGGTTCGCTCCAGGGGGAGCGCCCGTGCGGGGGGTTGAAACGCGCAGGACGCATCCCGATGTAGCAGGCGTGTGATGCTCCTCCCGTATCGCATCCCCTCCTCCTGATCGATACGGTTCGAACGCCTCGCCGGGCGACCGGCGGGGCGTTCTTCTTGTCGCGCTCCGCACGGCCTGGTGCGCATCGCCCCGAACGACCGCTCAAGCGCGCATCGACGCCGTTCGTCGCCGTCGGGCGAATATTCGCGTCCGCCGAGCTCGATTCGTCGCGCCGATTAGGTTTTCTGCTCTAGCGCGTGGCGCGACAATATCTTGGTGCGGCGCCAGTCGCACACGTATCGCTTCCCCTCCTCCTGGAACGATACGCTTCAAGCCCCGTTGTCATGCGGGGCTTTTTTTTGGCAGAGGATGGATCTCGGATGAAAAAGAACGGTCGGCGTTCGCCTCCCGTTCTGTACGACCAACGCGGCGCCGCCACGCGCATGACGAAAAATGCAAACGGCGGCCCTCCGGCCGCCGTCGCATTTTTCTTTTCACCCTGGAGCCATCGTTCAAAACATATGCTGCCCGCCGTTGATCGCGATGTTCGCCCCGGTGACGAACGCCGCCTCGTCGCTCGACAGGTACGCGACGAGCCCGGCGACCTCCTCGGGCTTGCCGAGCCGGCCCATCGGGATCTGCGGGATGATCTTGCTGTCGAGCACGTCCTTCGGGATCGCCATCACCATCTTGGTGCCGATGTAGCCCGGCGAGATCGTGTTCACGGTGACGCCCTTGCGCGCGACCTCCAGCGCGAGCGCCTTGGTGAACCCGTGCATGCCCGCCTTCGCGGCCGAGTAGTTGGTCTGCCCGAACGCGCCCTTCTGGCCGTTCACCGACGAGATGTTGATGATGCGGCCCCAGTTGCGGTCGACCATCCCGTCGCACACCTGCTTGGTCATGTTGAAGCACGAGTCGAGGTTGGTCTTCATCACGGCGTCCCAGTTGGCCTTGTCCATCTTCTTGAAGGTCATGTCGCGCGTGATGCCGGCGTTGTTGACCAGCACGTCGATCGGCCCGGCCTCGCTCGCCACCTTCTGCGCGCAGGCGACCGCCGAGTCGTAGTCGGCCACGTCGCACGCGTAGGCACGGAAGCCGTAGCCCTGCTTGTTCATCGCGTCGAGCCATTCGGCCGCCTTGGTGTTGCCCGGCGAATGGGTCGTGACGACCTTGTAGCCGAGCGCGGCGAGCTTGATGCAGATCGCCTCGCCCAGGCCCCCCATGCCGCCGGTCACGAGCGCGACGCGCGGTGTCTTCAAGGGCATGATGCGTTCCTCCTCTGGTGATGGACGACGTGGTCGGGCCGGCGTGCGTCGACCGGCCTCGCGGTGGTCGATGGGTCCCGCGGCTCAGCCGTGCCGCTCGACGGCGAGCGCCACGCCCATGCCGCCGCCGATGCAGAGCGACGCGAGCCCCTTGCGCGCGTCGCGGCGCTGCATCTCGTGCAGCAGCGTGACCAGCACCCGGCACCCGGAGGCGCCGATCGGGTGGCCGAGCGCGATCGCGCCGCCGTTGACGTTGATCTTCGCGGTGTCCCAGCCCATCTCCTGGTTCACCGCGCAGGCCTGCGCCGCGAACGCCTCGTTGATCTCCATCAGGTCGAGGTCGGCCGGCTTCCAGCCCGCCTTCTCGAGCGCGCGCCGCGACGCCGGCACCGGCCCCATCCCCATGATCGCGGGATCGACGCCCGACGACGCGTAGGCGCGGATCGTCGCGATCGGCGCGATCCCGAGCTCCTTCGCGCGCGCGGCGCTCGTCACCATCACCGCCGCGGCGCCGTCGTTGAGCCCGGACGCGTTGGCGGCGGTCACCGTGCCGTCCTTCGCGAACGCGGGCCTGAGTCCCGAGACGCTGTCGAGCGTCGTGCCGTGCTTGGGGAACTCGTCGGCGGCGAACGCGAGCGGATCGCCCTTGCGCTGCGCGATCATCACCGGAACGATCTCGGCGGCGAAGCGTCCCGCCTTCTGCGCGGCTTCGGCCTTCTGCTGGCTCGCGACCGCGAAGGCGTCCTGCGCGGCGCGCGTCACACCGTACTTCTTCGCGACGTTCTCGGCCGTGACGCCCATGTGGTACTGGTTGTAGACGTCCCACAGCCCGTCGACGATCATCGTGTCGACGAGCTTCGCGTCGCCCATGCGGAAGCCGTCGCGCGAGCCGGGCAGCACGTGCGGCGCGGCGCTCATGTTCTCCTGGCCCCCTGCGATCACGATGTCCGCGTCGCCGCAACGCACCGCCTGGGCGGCGAGCATCACGGCCTTCAGGCCGGAGCCGCACACCTTGTTGATGGTCATCGCGGGAATCGCGTTCGGCAGGCCGGCCTTGAGGGACGCCTGGCGCGCCGGGTTCTGGCCGCTGCCGGCGGCAAGCACCTGGCCGAGGATCACCTCGGAGACGGCGTCCGGTTCGACGCCGGTCTTGTCGAGCAGCGCGCGGACGACGGTCGCTCCCAGCTCGGGGGCAGGGACCTTGGCGAGCGCGCCGCCGAACTTGCCGATCGCTGTACGCAGCGCGGCGACGATGACGATGTCGGTCATGCAGGGATCTCCGGGAGGCGCGGGCCGACGTTCACGCCCGCGATCCCGGCATGGTAACGCAGGCGCGGGGAGCAGGCGCCGGCGCGCAGGCGCCACGCGCCCGGCTCGCGTCAGCGGGACGCTTCGACGACGTAGCGACCGGGCGCCGGATCGATCGGCGGGTGGCCCGCGTCGCCCGGCGCTTTCGGCGCGGCCACGCGCGGTCCGCCATGCGGGTCGAGCCAGCGCCACCAGTGGGGCCACCAGCTTCCCTCGACCTCCTCGGCGCGCGCGAGCCAGGCGTCCGCGTCGTCCGGCAGCAGGTCGTTGACCCAGTGGCTGCGGCGCGGCGGATCGGGAGGATTGACGACGCCGGCGATGTGGCCCGAGGCGCCGAGCACGAAGGTGACGTCGCTCGAGCCGACCAGGCCGGTCGTGCGCCATCCCGACTTCCACGGGACGATGTGGTCCTCCCGCGACGCGTAGACGTATACCGGCATGGTGATGCGACCGAGGTCGACGGACTCGCCCGCCATCGTGAGCCTTCCGGGCTCGATCAGCCGGTTGCCGATGTAGAAGTCCTCGAGATAGGTCGCGTACATCGGCCCGGGAAGGTTGGCGGAGTCGCCGTTCCAGTACAGCAGGTCGAACGCGGGCGGCGTCTGGCCCTTCAGGTAGTTGCGAACGACGTAGTTCCACACGAGCTCGTTCGCGCGCAGGCTCGCGAACGCACTTGCGAGCTCCGAGCCCTGCATCCGATGCCCGGCGCACAACGCCGGCTTGCGCATCGCGAGGAACTCGGGCGTCACGTAGACGCCGATCTCGCCAGGGTCGGCGAAGTCGAGCATCGTGGTGAGGAACGTCGCGCTCTCGACGCTGCGATCCTTGCGCGCGGCGAGCACCGCGAGCGCGCACGCGAGCAGCGTGCCGCCGACGCAGAAGCCGAGCATGTTGACCGTGCGCGTGCCGGAAACGCTCTTCGCGACGTCGAGAGCGGCGAGCACGCCTTCGATCAGGTAATCGTCCCAGGTGAGGTGCCCGAGCTCCGGCGGGATGTTGCGCCACGACAGCATGAAGACCGTGTGGCCCTGCGCCACCGCGTGCCGCACGAACGAGTTCGCGGGCTTGAGGTCGAGGATGTAGAACTTGTTGATGCACGGCGGGACCATCACGAGCGGCCGCCTGTGCACGGTCGGGGTCGACGGCGCGTACTGGATCACCTCGATCAGCTCGTTGCGGAACACGACGTGCCCCGGCGTGACCGCGAGGTTCTTCCCGATCGCGAACGCCGATTCGTCGCTCATCGAGATGCGTCCGCGGCCGACGTCGGCGACGAGATTCGCCAGTCCGCTGACCAGGCTGTTGCCCTCGGTCCTGACCGCCTCGGCGAGCACGTCGGGGTTGGTCGCGACGAAATTGGTCGGCGACATCGCGTCGACGAACTGGCGCGTCAGGAACGCGAGGCGTCGCTTGTCCCGGGGCGGGAGGCGGCTCGCGGCCGCGAGCTCGCGCAGGTAGTCGCCATAGAGCAGGTAGCTCTGCTTGAGCCAGGCGAACCACGGCTGCTCGCGCCACACGGCGCTCTCGAAGCGCCGGTCGCCGGGCCCGGGCTCGACGATCGCCGGTGGCGCCGAGGGGGCAGCGATCAGCGCCTGCCACAGCTCCTGGAATTTCTCCGCGTAGCGCTCGGTGATCGTCGTCGCGACGACCGGGTCGACCGCGAACTCGGTCGGAACTGCAGTCGGCGCGCCCGGCGCCGCATGGGGAAGCGCCGTGCGCGTCCACCAGCTCGACCACTCCTGCGCGAAGCGCGACCACTCCCCGGCGAGGTCGGTCCACGCCGGCGCGGCGGAGCCGGTCGCGTCGGCGGAGGGAACGGCAGGGGGAGGATTCATGCGAAGGCCGGCCGGCGTCGATGGCGTCGTCGCGATGTTATCGTGCGACCCTCTTCCCGACAACGCCGCTTCGCCTCCCGATGCATCTCGTCATCATGGCGTGGCTCTTCGTGATCGGCACGATGTCGCTGACAGGGACATCGCTGCCCGGCGGGATCGCGTTCTTCGCGCTCGCGGGCATCGCGCCGGTGGCGCTCTACGCGTGGCTCAAGCTCCGGCGCCTCGGCGCCCGTCGGCGAACGCAGGCGTCACTGCCCGAGCAACGCGTGGACGACGGCGATCACGGTGATGCCGGCGGCGATCAACGCTGACTGCTTCGCCGTCTCGAGCGGCTCGGGACGCCGGTGGAGGCTCGGGATCAGGTCGGCGACCGCGACGTAGAGCAGGCTCGCCGCGGCGAGCGCGAGCACGATCGGCAGCGCCTGCGTCATGTCCGACAGCGCGAACCAGGCGCCGAGCGCGCCGGCGAGCGTCGCGAGCCCGGTGGCGACGTTGACGGCGAACGCACGGCGCCTCGAATAGCCGGAGTGCACCAGCACCGCGAAATCGCCTACCTGCTGCGGCAGCGCGTGCGCGACGATCGCGACCGTCGCCGCGATGCCCAGCGCCGGGTCGGCCAGGAACGACGCGGCGATCACGATGCCGTCGCAGAAGTTGTGGACGCCGTTGCCGATCAGGATCATCAGGCCCGAGCGCCCGCCGTCGTGGCCGTGCAGCGCGTGGTCGTGCTCGCTCTCGTCGCTCGCGTCGTCGTGCTGCTCGTGCCCGTGGCTGTGGCGCCACAGCACCAGCTTCTCCAGCAGGAAGAACGCGAGCAGCCCGGCGAGCATCACCAGCATGACCGTGCGCGCGTCGCCGGTCTCGAGCGCATGCGGGACGAGCTCGAGGAACACCGCGCCGAGCAGCGCGCCCACGGCGAAGCTCACGAGGCGCGAGATCCACGCCGGCCCGAGCGCGAGCGTGAACGCGGCGACGGCCGTCGAGATCACGCCGCCCGCGAGCGCGGCGGCGACGATGAGGGCGAGCGTGGGCAAGCGTCGGGGCCGGCGGGCAAGCGCGCGGCGCGAAAGGGCCCCGCAGTATAGCGAAGAGCTGCGCCAGCGCTGCCGGCTAGCGGGGGGCGATCGCGATGACGGTCGCCATGCGGCCGGCGCTGCGCTCGCGCCGCCACGAATGGAAGCGCGCCGCGTCGCTCACCGTGCACCACGTCCCGCCGGCGACGTCGCGCACGCCGGCGCGCACGAGGCGCCGGCGCGCGAGGCCGGGCAGGTCGGCGAGCCATTTGCCCGCGACGTGCGGAACGAAGCACGCGGCATCCGACGCGTCGAGCGCGACGTACGCGTCCAGCACGTCGCGCCCGACCTCGAAGGCGCGCGGTCCGATCGCCGGCCCGATCCACGCGATGACGTCCTGCGGAGCGACGCTCATGGCGGCGAGCGTTGCTTCGAGGACGCCCGCCGCGAGGCCGCGCCATCCCGCGTGCGCGGCGGCGACGACGCTGCCCGCGCGGTCGGAGAAGAGGACGGGCAGGCAATCGGCGGCGCGCACCGCGAGCGCGATGCAGGGCGTGCGCGTCATCGCCGCGTCGGCCTGCGGAGGTACGTCGCGCGCGCGTTGCGCTTTCGCGTCGTCGACGACCGCCACCTGCGTGCCGTGGACCTGGTGCAGGTAGACCGGCGGCGCGGGCAGGAACGAGGCGAGGCGCGCGCGGTCCGTGGCGACCTGCGCGGGCGATGCGGCGTCGCTCGGGCGCGACGACCCGGGATCGAACGCACCCGCGACGCCGCCCGCCTTGGTGGTCGACAGCGCGACCACGTGCCCGGGGGCGGCCCAGTCGGGAACGATCCAGTCGAGCCCGGCCGACTCGAGCCGGGCACGCAATGCGGCGTGTGCGTCGACCGCGTCCGGACCGAGCGGCGGGTCGCGGGTCAGAGCCATCGCCGGACCCGCGCCGCGTAGCTCGCGTACGCGTCTCCGAACCGGGAGGCGAGGGCCTTTTCTTCCGGCACGATCTGGAAGCGCGTGAGGTACGCCGCGAACGCGAGGACGCCGACCAGCGCCCATGGCGAGGCAAGGAAAACGGCCCACGCGACGAGCACGATGGCGACGCCGACGTACATCGGATTGCGGGTGACGCGATAGATGCCGCCGGTGACCAGAGACGACGCGTTGCCGGGCGTCATCGGATTGACGGTCGTCGTCGCGCGACGAAACGCGAGGATGCCGGCGAGGCCGACGGCGAGTCCGGCGGCCGCCACGACGATGGCCACCGCGGCTCGGAGCATGCGGTCGATGTCGAGCGTCGGCGTGAACGAGGCGATGCCCCCCATCGCCAGCGCAACGATCAGCGCGACGAGCAGCGGGGGAACCTTGAGCTCGAGCGCGCTCATCTGTCGGGCATCGAGCCGTCGCCTACCGCGAACCCGCGCGCAGCCCGTCGAGCAGCGCCGACAGGTCGGCGGGCAACGCCGACTCGAACGCGAGCGCGCGTCGGGTCACCGGATGCGCATAGCCCAGCCGGTGCGCGTGCAACGCCTGCCGGGCGAACGGCGCAAGGCCAATGGCGCTGCGCCTCGCGCCATACACGGGATCGCCGACGAGCGGGTGGCCGATCGCGGTCAGGTGCACGCGGATCTGGTGCGTGCGGCCGGTGTCGAGGGTGCAGCGCACGAGCGTGGCGATGCCGAAGCGCTCGACCGGCGCCACGTGCGTGCGCGCCTCCTTGCCGCGCTCGACGACGGCCATCGACGTGCGGTGCACCGGATGTCGCCCGATCGGCGCGTCGACGGTCACCGGCTTCGCGATGTCGCCTCGCACCACCGCGAGGTACTCGCGCGTGACGCCACGCGCGGCGAGCTGGCGAACGAGGTCGGTTTGCGCTTGCGGCGTGCGTGCGACGACCATCAGGCCGCTGGTGTCCTTGTCGAGGCGGTGCACGATGCCGGCGCGCGCGACCGACGCGAGCTCCGGATAGCGGTGCAGCAGCGCATTGAGCAGCGTGCCGTCGCGGTTGCCCGCGCCCGGGTGAACGACGAGGCCCGCCGGCTTGTCGACGACGATCGTCGCGTCGTCCTCGTGCAGGATCGAGAGGGCGATCGCCTGCGGGGTGGCGGCCGCCGCCGCTTCGCCCGCGTCCGGCGACACGTCGATCCGCTCGCCGCCGGCGAGCTTGCGCCGCGGCGGCGCGGCCGCGCCGTCGACCGCGACGCGCCCGGCGTCGATCCACGCCTTCAGGCGGCTGCGCGAGTGCTCGGGCAGCAGCCTGGCGAGCGCCTGGTCGAGGCGCAGGCCCGCGCAGTCCTGCGGCACGGTGAGCGCGAGGCGCCCCTCGGCGCCTCGGCTATACTGATCGGTCTGCAAGGCACGTCCTTCGTCCGATGGCCGCCCTGATCCGCACGCTCGCGCTCGTCCTCGTCACCGCCGCTCTTTCGAGCGGCTGCAGCCTGTTGCCCGAGGTCAAGGACGAGACCGCGAGCTGGTCCGCCGACCGCATCTACCGCACCGCGCACGACTCGCTGCTCGAGGGAAATTATACGCGGGCGGTCAAGCTGTTCGAGACGCTCGAGGCGCGCTTCCCGTACGGCCGCTATGCGCAGCAGGCGATGCTCGAGAGCGCCTACGCGAGCTACCGCGCGGCCGAGACCCCCACCGCGATCTCGACGCTCGACCGCTTCATCCGTACCTACCCGAACCACCCGAACGTCGACTACGCGTACTACCTGAAGGGCGTCGTCAACTTCCGCGAGGACCAGGGCCTGTTCGGCTACGTCTACGAGTTCGACCTCTCCGAGCGCGACCCCAAGTCGATGAAGGACGCGTTCGCCGCGTTCAAGGAGCTCGTCGCCAAGTTCCCGGACAGCCGCTACGCCGAGGACTCGCAGATCCGGATGGTCTATCTGTCGAACGCGCTGTCGATGTACGAGGTGCACGTCGCGCGCTACTACTACAACCGCGGCGCCTACGTCGCCTCCGCGAGCCGGGCGCAGGCCTCGCTCCTCAACTATCCGAAGACGCCCGCGAACGAGCACGCGCTCGACGTGCTGTGGCGCTCGTACGACAAGCTCGGCCTCGCGCAGCTTCGGGACGACACGCGCGAGATCATGCAGCGCACCTACCCGGCGAGCCTCTATCTCACCGGCGAACTCGGCGCGGCGCGTCCCTGGTGGAAGTTCTGGGGGACCGACATCTACCGCGGCGTCGACACCGGCACGGCCACGGGGCAGGGCGGGCCGAAGCCTTGGTGGCAGATCTGGTAGGCGGATGCCGGATGTCGTATGTCAGACGTCAGGATCGCGTTCCGGTGTGGGCTCGCTGACATCTGATATCCGACATCTGACATCTGGCGCGAAGAAGGCCCGCACGTCGTCGATCTCGCGCGTCCGCCTCATCGGCGGCAGCGAGCGCCACAAGGTCTTCCCGTACGGCTTGTCGACGAGGCGCGGGTCGCCGATCATCAGCACGCCGCGGTCGGTCTCGGTGCGGATCAGCCGGCCGGCGCCCTGCTTCAGGCTGATCGCGGCCTGGGGCAGTTGCCAGTCGCGGAACGGATTGCCGCCGTCGTCGCGCAGCGCCTTCAGGCGCGCGGCGAGCAGCGGATCGTCGGGGGGCGCGAACGGCAGCTTGTCGATCACGACGACCGACAGCGCGTCGCCGGCGACGTCGACGCCCTCCCAGAAGCTCGCGCTGCCGAGCAGCACCGCGTTGCCGGCGCGACGGAAGCGCTCGAGCAACTCGGTCTTCGAGCTTTCGCCCTGCACGAGCAGCGGCCCGTCGACGCCTATCGCGGGAAGCTCGTCGGCGAGGCGCTCGCGCGCCTGCGCCAGCGCGCGCAACGTCGTGAACAGCAGGAATGCGCGTCCTTTCGACGCTGCGAGCACGGGCAGCGCCGCATCGATCACCGCATCGGTGTGCGCGGCGCTGTTCGGCTCGGGCAGGCCGCGCGGCACGTAGAGCAGCGCCTGCGCGTCGTAGTCGAACGGGCTCTCCCACGCGCCGGTGGTCGCGTCGTCGAGGCCGAGCTCGCGCGCGTAGTGGTCGAAGTTGCCGGCGACGGCGAGAGTGGCCGACGTGAAGATCCAGGCTCGCGCGGTGGCGTCGAGCTGGCGTCGGAACAGGTTCGCGACCGACAGCGGCGAGGCGTGCAGCTGGAAGCTGTTGGGAAGCACGTCGATCCAGCGGATCCAGCGCTCGCCCGATTCGTCCGGCGTGTCGACCATGTCGCGCCAGCGCGCGATGCGGTGCGCGGCCTCGTCGGCGCGCGCGGCGACGCTCGCAAGGTCCTCGCTGCGCTCGGCGAAATGGCCCATCTCGGTCGCGACGCGATCGACCGCTGCGGACAGCTCGTCCAGCGCCTCCGCGAAGCCCTCGCGCGCGAGCGCGGCGTCGCGCGGCAGCTTGCCGGGGAGCTCGCCGGCGGCGAGGCGCAGCCTGCGGATCGCCGGCGCGATGTCCGCCGCCGCGTCAGGGAGGCCCGGCACGTCGGAGAGCGTCGTGCGTGCCGCGACTTCCGCGTCGCGCGCGATCTCGGCCAGTTGCCCGGCGGTTGTCTGCTCGCCGAAGAAGAGCGTCGCCGTGTCGGGAAGCTGGTGCGCCTCGTCGAGGATCACGGTGTTGCAGGCGGGGAGGAGCTCGGCGAGGCCCTCGTCGCGCAGCATCACGTCGGCGAAGAACAGGTGATGGTTGACGACGACGATGTCCGCCTCGAGCGCATCCTTGCGGGCCTGCATCACGTGGCATTCGCGGTAGTGCGCGCAGTTCGAGCCGAGGCAGTTGTCCCGCGTCGACGTCACGAGCGGCCAGATCGACGCGTTCTCGGGCACGTCGCCGAGCTCGGCCCGGTCGCCGCGCGTCGTCGCGTGCGCCCACTGCACGATCTTCGTCAGGTGGCGCGCGTCGTCGCGCGACGGCAGGCGACCCTCGCGCGAGGTGCGCTCGAGGTGGTGCAGGCACAGGTAGTTGGCGCGCCCCTTGAGCAAGGCGATCGTCACCGGCGAGCGCAGGGCGTCGCGCACCAGCGGCAGGTCGCGCTCGTAGAGCTGGTCCTGCAGCGTCTTCGTGCCGGTCGACACGATCACCTTGCCGCCGCCGAGCAACGCCGGGACGAGGTAGCTGAACGTCTTGCCCGTTCCGGTGCCAGCCTCGGCGACGAGGCGTCCCTGCTCCTCGATGGCGCGCGCCACCGCCAGCGCCATCGCGACCTGCTGCGGGCGCTCGCGATAGTCGGGAAGGAGGCTCGCGAGCGGGCCGCCTGCGGCGAACGCGGCGATCACGTCGCGGTCGATCGCCGATCCCGGCAGCGACAGCGCAGCCGGCTCAGGCATGAGGATGCCGCCGCCCGCGTTCCGGGCGTCGCGTCCTCCCATCGGGGCTGCCTACTTGCTGGCGGCGACGGCCTTCGGTGCCGCGGCCTTGCCGGCGGGCGCCTTGGCCTTCGCGGTCTTCGTGGCGGGCGTCGTGCGCGCCCGTACCGTCTCGACGATCAACCGGATGCCGTCGATGCGCTCCTCGAAGTCCATGTACGGGCTCACCGTGCGCGTCAGGTAGTCGTCGTTGGACTCGCCCGGCTTCCACTTGAGGCTCGCAAGCGCGAGCTGCCACGCCTCGTTGAGGCTGCGCACGCCGTCGACCGCCTGCCGCGAGATCGAGGCTTCCTTCAGCGCCGCCTGGTAGGGCTTCGCCATGTTGCCGCGTTGCTTCTCGATGCACGAATTGCTCTTCGCGTCGTTGACGCCTTCCTGCGCCTTCTCGAAGCCCCACTCGATGATCTCGATCGACTTGACGTGCCGGCACATCGTGTAGAGGTGGCGCACGGCGTCGAAGTAGCAGTCGAGCGGCGGGGCGCCGTCGGCGTTGGGACAGACGTAGTTGTACTGCGGGCCCGGGTTGCCGCCGATCATCTTCTGCGCCGAGGCGGGTGCCCCGAGGACAGCGAGGAGCGGTACGACGGCGGCGGCGGCGAGCAGGCGCATGGCGGAAATTCCCCCGAAACGGAATCGGGGCATCCTACGCTCGCCCGAACGGGGGGCCAAGTCAGACGGACGGGCGGGGGTGGGGCGGCGACGGAGCGGCGGGGCCGGCGCTCGCGACCCGCCCCGATCGAGCGGCGAACGTCAGGGGTCGGGTTGCGAACGACCCCTAGATCGTGACGCCGCCCGAGACCTCGATGACCGCGCCGTTGATGTACGACGCCTCGTCGGAGGCGAGCCACGCATAGGTGTTCGCGATCTCCTCCGGCCGGCCGAGGCGGCCGAGCGGGACCTTCTCTTCCATCATGCGCACGACCTTCTCGGGCATCGAGGCGAGGATCGGCGTGCTGATGAAGCCCGGGCAGATCGCGTTGGCGCGAATGCCCTTGCGGCCCAGCTCGCGCGCCCACGTCTTGACCATGCCGATGACGCCGAACTTGGTCGCGGCGTAGTTCGTCTGCCCGAAGTTGCCGTACAGCCCCACGATCGACGATGCGTTGAGGATGCAGCCCGAGTTCTGCTCGAGCATGATGTCGACGACCGCCTTCGTGACGTTGTAGACGCCCTTGAGGTTCACGTCGATGACGCGCTCGAACTGCTCGTCGGTCATCTTGCGGAATTGCGCGTCCTGCACGATGCCCGCGTTGTTGACGAGCGTGTCGATGCGACCCCAGGCGCCCATCACGCCCTCGACCATCCGGGCGATCGACGCCTTGTCGGTGACGTCGACGATGTAGCCCAGTGCCTGGCCGCCGTTGGCGACGATCGCCTCGACGCCGGAATCGACCGCGGCGCGGTTGATGTCGCACAGGGCCACCTTGGCCCCCTCGCGGGCGAACTTGATCGCGGTCGCCTGGCCGATGCCCTGTCCGGCACCGGTGATGATCGCAACCTTGTCCTTGAGACGCATGGGTGAGCCTTTCGCGGACTGCTTCCGGCCGTCGGCCGTCCGACGGCCAAACCGCAACAATCTACCTGACATTGATGCGGCGCACAAGCCGAAAACGGGGCAAGGCGGACCGGCGTTGACCGAAGTATTGATCAATCGCAACAAAGAGTTAGGGAGGCGACCTCGGTGCGTCCCTCGCAACCTGTTGCGCCGCAGCTGTCGCACCCGCGCAACGGTACTCGAGCCGTCGCGAAGACTGGGTCGGATTCCCCTCCGACCCGGTAGGGCTGGGGTCGACGCGGAATCCGACCCCGAGGGGGAGGTGTCACGAGGCGGGGACGGCGTGGGACGGCGCCCACTGCTCGATCACCAGCTCCAGCGACTCGCGCCCCTGCCAGCGGTTGACCTCCGGGCGGAACACCGCGTGGATGCGCGGCGGGAAGGGATCGGCGTGCCGGAACGCGATGGCGTCGAAGCCCTCGCCGTCGCGCACGAGCGCGAGTCGCGTGTGCTTCCCGCCGACGACACGCTGCCCCGTGACGTCGAAGGCGGCGTCGAAGCGCGGCGGCGCGAAGCCCTGTCCCCAGACGGTCGCGTGCAGCCGCTGCGCCACCGCGATCGTGAGCTCGCCGCGTGCGGGCTCCCCATCGGTGTCGCAATGCCGGGCGAGGTCGTCGTCCGAGAGCGCCTCGCGTGCGACCGCCTCGAAGGCCTCGGCGAAGCGGGGCAGCTCGCTCGCGCGTAGCGACAGGCCCGCGGCGTACGCATGGCCGCCGAAGCGGAGGATCGCCCCCGGTGCCCGCTTCGACACGAGATCGAGCGCGTCGCGAAGGTGGAATCCCGCGATCGACCGACCCGACCCGCGCAGCTCGCCCTCGTTGCCGGGCGCGAACACGATCACCGGCCGGTGCACGCGGTCCTTGAGCCTCGACGCGACGATGCCGACCACGCCCTGGTGCCATCCCGCGCGGTGCACGCACACCGAGGCGCATCCCTGCACGTCCGCCGCAAGTGCGTCGAGGTCCGCGAGCGCCTCGGCCTCGATCGTCGCCTCGATCGCGCGCCGCTCGCGATTGATGCGGTCGAGCTCGGCGGCGAGCGCCATCGCTTCGCGCGCGTCGTCGGTCACGAGGCAGCGGATGCCGAGCGACATGTCGGCGAGCCGGCCCGCGGCGTTCACGCGCGGCCCCGCGACGAATCCCAGGTCGGTGGCGGTCGCGTGGGACGCGTCGCGCGCCGCCACGGCGAACAGCGCGGCGACGCCCGCGTGCGCGCGCCCCGCGCGGATGCGGCGCAGGCCTTGATCGACGAGGATCCGGTTGGTGCGGTCGAGGCGCACGACGTCGGCGACGGTGCCGAGCGCGACGAGGTCGAGCAGCGCCGCGAGGTTCGGCAGCGCCGCCTCGTCGCGCCCGCGCTCGCGCAGCAGCGATCGCGTCGCCGCGAGCACGTAGAACATCACGCCGACCCCCGCGACGTGCTTCGACGGAAAGCCGCAGCCCGGCTGGTTCGGGTTGACGATCAGCGCGGGCGCCGGGAGGCGGTCGCCCGGCAGGTGATGGTCGGTCACGAGCACGTCGATGCCCAGCGCCGCGGCCGCGGCGACGCCCTCGACGCTCGCGATGCCGTTGTCGACGGTGACGACGAGCCGCGCACCGAGCCCGCGCGCCAGCTCGACGATCTCCGGCGTGAGCCCGTAGCCGTGCTCGAAGCGGTTGGGGACGACGAAGCGCACGTCGGCGCCCATCGCGGCGAGCGCGCGCAGGCCGATCGCGCAGGCCGTGGCGCCGTCGGCGTCGTAATCCGCGACGATGACGATGCGCTGGCGCGCGTCGATCGCGTGAACGAGCCGCTCCGCCGCGGCCTCGACGCCCTTCATCGACGCGGGCGGGGGCAGGCCGGCGAGCGACAGGTCGAGCTCGGCGGCATCCAGCACGCCTCGCGACGCGTACAGCCGCGCGAGCAACGGGTCGATGCCCGCGCGCTCGAGCGCCGCGGCTGCCGCCGGCACGGCGCGGCGCACGATCGTCGGCGTCATCGGCCCGGCACGGAGAAGCGGCGCGGCGCGAGCCCGGCCCGCATCCGCGCCGGCATCGAGGGGCGCTGCGCGACCCAGGTCGAGGCTGTCGTGCCGCCGGTGACGAGCGCCAGCGACGCGATGCGCCCGCGCTCGAGCCAGTGGAGGGCCGGCGCGAGCCACGAGCGCTCGAACGTCGCGAGCGACGCCGCGTCGGCGATGTCGGGCAGCGAAGCGGCGACATGCGTTGCCGGCCGCGCCGCGGGAGCGGCCTCGAGCGCAGCCTCGAACGACCCTGGCAGGATCAGCGCCTCGCCGCCCGCGTGCAGCGCGAGCCCGCGCACGAGATCGCCGGCGCGTCCTTCGGGCGCGTGCACGCGCAGCGGCGCGACGAGGCCCACATCGGCGAGCTCGCCGCCTGCCGAGAACCACACGCCGTTGCAGGTGACGCGGCCCTCGCGCTCGCGGCGCTGGTTGACCGGGTGCGCGAACAGCAGCATCTGGATCTCGGTCGCCCAGCGTTGCCAGGTGCGAGCGTCGCGGCCGGCGGGGGGATGCGCCGAGAGCATCGTCCCGAGCGCCGTGTCGAGGGCCACCGTGCGAAGGTCGGGGCGCGCGTCGAGCGTCGCGAACCAGGTGTCCGGACGCGGCGCGACGAAGACGAGGCCGTCCGAGGCGAAGTGCGCGTTGAGCGAGCGGATCAGCGCGCGGGCCTCGAGGTCGTCGAGGTCGTGGACGCGGGCGGCGAGCGCGACGTCGTCGCGTCCGGCGACCAGCGACACGGGATCGGCGGCGAGCACGTAGGAGGCGCGCGGCTCGACGCCCGCGCCGAGCGCGGCGAGCGGAGCGACGGGAACGTCGCGCCCGGAATCGGGGGCCGGCGCGCCGAACGCGGCGAACAGGGCGACCGGCAGGCCGCGAGGCTCGACGCGCACCTTCGACCACGATCCGAGGCGCGCGAGCGGACGCGAGGCCGCGAGCAGCGTGCGGTCGAGCGAAGCGAGTCCGGGGACGACGAACGTGAAGCGCATCGGCGGGGCGCCGGCGCTGGGAAGGAACGCGCTCGCGCCCGCGTGCGGCGAGTCTAGCATGCGATAATCGCGCCCCGCGTCGACCGCGCGGACGACGCCTTCCCGCCCGCCTTGTCTCCCTACGAACTTGCCGTCGGCCTGCGCTACACGCGCGCCCGCAAGGGCTCGGGGCGCAACGCTTTCATCTCGTTCATCGCGCTGATCTCGATGGCCGGCATCGCGCTCGGCGTCGCGGCGCTGATCGTCGTGCTGTCCGTGATGAACGGCTTCCAGCAGGAGCTGCGCAACCGCATCCTGTCGGTGGCCTCGCACATCGAGGTTCGCGGCCTGCCCTCGCTCGCGGATTGGCAGGCGGTCGCCGCCACCGCGCTGCGCGATCCGCGCGTCACCGCGGCGGCGCCCTACGTGCTGGGCCAGGCCATGCTGTCCGCGGGCGACGTCAACCGAGGCGTCATCGTCCGCGGCATCGATCCGTCGCGAGAGGACTCGGTCGCCGACGTCGGCAGCCACATGCGCGCGGGCGCGCTCGCGGACCTGAAGCCGGGCGAGTTCGGCATCGTGCTCGGCGCCGAGCTCGCGCGCGCGCTCGGCGTGCGGATGGGCGAGAGCGTCGTCGCGATCACGCCGCAGGGCACCGTGACGCCGGCCGGGACGTTGCCCCGCGTCAAGAGCTTCAAGGTGGTCGGCATTTTCGAGATCGGCATGTTCGAGTTCGACAACGGCCTCGCGCTCATCGACCTCGACGACGCGCGCCGTCTCTACCGCGTCGATGGCGTGTCGGGCGTGCGGCTCAAGCTCGACGACCTCTTCGCCGCGCCGCGCGTCGCGCAGGCGCTCGCGCGGACGCTGGGCGTCGACGCCGAGCTGCGAGACTGGACGCAGAGCCACGCCAACTTCTTCCGGGCGGTGCAGATCGAGAAGCGCGTGATGTTCATCATCCTGACGCTCATCGTCGCGGTCGCCGCGTTCAACATCGTGTCGGCGCAGGTGATGCTGGTGACCGACAAGCAGGCGGACATCGCGATCCTGCGGACGCTCGGCGCGTCGCCGTCGTCGATCCTCGCGATCTTCGTGATCCAGGGAGCGCTGATCGGGATCATCGGCACGCTGATCGGGGTCGCCGGCGGGGTGCTGCTCGCGCTCAACGTCGATACCGTCGTGCCGGCGATCGAGCGCACGTTCGGCATCACGTTCCTCGACAAGAGCGTCTACTACATCAGCGACCTGCCGTCCGACCTGCAGCGCGGCGACGTGGTCACGATCGCGCTGATCGCGCTCTTCCTCGCGCTCGTCGCGACGCTGTACCCGAGCTGGCGCGCCGCGCGCGTCAATCCCGCGGCGGCGCTGCGCTATGAGTGACGAGAGCGGCAGCGCGGTTCCGGGGGAGCCCCGGCCGCCGGTCCTCGCCTGCCGCGGGCTCGCGAAGACCTACACGGGCGGCCCGCAAGACGTCGTCGTGCTGAACGGCGTCGACCTCGCGGTGCGCGAAGGCGAGCGCGTCGCGATCGTCGGCGCGTCCGGCTCGGGGAAGAGCACGCTGCTGCACCTGCTCGGCGGCCTCGACGATCCCACCGCGGGCGACGTGATGGTCGAGGGGCGCCCGTTCGCATCGCTTCCGGAGGCGGAACGCGGTCGCGTCCGCAACCGCGCGCTCGGCTTCATCTACCAGTTCCATCACCTGCTGCCGGAGTTCACCGCCGTCGAGAACGTCGCGATGCCGCTCACGATCCGCCGCATGCCCGCGCACGAGGCGCGCGGCGCGGCGAGCGCGATGCTCGAGCGGGTCGGCCTCGCGCATCGGCTCGAGCACGTGCCGGGCGAGCTGTCGGGGGGCGAGCGCCAGCGTGTCGCGCTCGCGCGGGCCCTCGTGACCGAGCCGCGCTGCGTGCTCGCCGACGAGCCGACCGGCAACCTGGACCGCCGCACCGCGGAGCACGTGTTCGACCTGATGCTCGAGCTCAACCGTGCCGTCGGCACGGCGCTCGTCATCGTGACGCACGATCCCGAGCTTGCGTCGCGCTCCGACAGGACGCTTCACCTCGTCGACGGAAAGCTGTCCGGGGTCCAGGGGGTCTGACCCCGGGTTTGTCGGGGTCTAAGGGGTCTGACCCCGGATTCATCGCCGATTCATCGGGGCCTGACCCCGGTTTAGACGTGCTGCTCTCGTCCGGGACGCACGATCCCAACTCGCATCGTGCTTCGACATTACGCTTCAGTTCGTCGACGGTAGGCTCGACTGCATTCCCGCACGCGGCGCGTCCGCAAACGCGGGGAAAAGTTCCCGACCCTCCG
>DASTCK010000369.1:0-2623 GCA_035711225.1 Casimicrobiaceae bacterium | reverse complement strand
GACGCGCGCCAGCGCGCGGCGTTCGCTGACCGCGCCAAGCGCGAGCGTGCGCGGTCAAGCCGGCGGGACGGCGTCGCAGCGAACGCTCGAGCCTCACTCCCCGATCCGCCTCGCATCGAACGCCGGCGCGTCGACGAGCTGCTCGCGCGTGCCCTTGAACACCAGGCTTTCGTCGTCCGCGTACGACGTCGTCGTCTTCAACGGCTGCCGCTCGAGCGGCGCGGCCGGGGCACCGCGCCCCGTCGCGATCGAGGGCGGGTTCGTTTGGACGCCGTCGGGAGGCGTCACCGCGCTCGCGGTCCCCTTCGAGGGCTCGCCGGTGGGATTGATCAACGCCAGCGGTGGCGGCGGATTGCGAGGCGGCGCAGCGCCCTCGGCGAGCGGCGTCTTGAACGAATAGGTCGCGCCGTCCGCGAACGCGGACATCGGCAAGGCGATCAGCTTGTCGCTCGGATTCCACGCGCGGTCGAACTTGACCACCACCTGCTGGACGCGGCCCCCGCCGATGTCGACGAGCAGGTCCTCGACCTTGCCGATGCCGCCGCCATGGCTGTCGCGGACGTTGGCCTTCAGCACGTCGCTGGCGCGGCGCAGGTGCGCCTTCGCTTCGCGCGACCCCGCCTTGCGTCCCGCCTCATGGTCCTGCAGCGCGCTCCAATCGGGCCACCTCGCCTGATCGAAGGTCGTGACGGCAGCCAGGTCCGACTTGCCAAGGTCGAGGGCGAGCGCGCGCTTGCCGTCGACCCGGACACGCGACATCGGAACGGCGTGCAGCTTCTCGCCAATGCCCAACGCGCCTCCGCTCGAGAGCACCACGTAATGCACGCGCCCGGTATCGGCGTCGAGGACGATGTCCTTGATCACGCCGACTGCCTTTCCCTCTCGGTCGTGCGCGCTCATGCCGATCATCTTCGATGCGCGCATCTGCGGCAGGGTTGCCGCAGGCGAAGCGCTCGCGACCGTCGTGAGCGCTAGCGAAGGCGCCGGAATGAAGGATTGGGAGACGGCGAATCCAGACGCTGCCGCCATCGCTCCCACTGCGACCACCAGCGTCGATTGCCTGAGTGCGGGCTTCATGGGCGCCTCCATGACGAACGGGACGGCGCCGGACCTCTTGCCCCGGCGAGCGGTCATGGTGACTCGCGACCGTTTCCGGCGTCTGTCATCCTGCGGCGCACGCGCGTGTCGGCGACTGCCGCTCGCGCACCCCAAGCCGGTCGAAACTAACGTTCTCGCGGCCGCGCCTGTCCATACGTCGCGAACTTCGCGACGACGCGCGCCATCTCGCCTTCGTCGAGCAGCACGGGCTCGCCGACCAGCAACGCGCGCCAGTAGGTCTCGGCGAGCGACTCGACCTCGATGGCGAGCTGCAGGGCGCTCGAGAGGTCGTCGGCGAAGACCACCATGCCGTGGTTCGCGATGAGGCAGGCGCGCCGGTCTTGGAGCGCCGCGACCACGTGGCCGGCGAGCGCCTGCGAGCCGAACGTCGCGTACGGCGCGCAGCGAATGTCGCTGCCGCCGGCTACGGCGACCATGTAGTGGAACGGCGGGATGCCGCGGCCCAGGCACGCCAGCGTCGTGCAAAACGGCGAATGCGCATGGACGATCGCGTGCGCCTCGGGACGGGCGGCGTAGATGTCGCGGTGGAAGCGCCATTCGGACGATGGCGCCAGCGACCCGCGCGACGCTCCACCGATGGTCATCGCGACGATGTCTTCCGGAGCGAGCCGGTCGTAGGGCACGCCGCTCGGCGTGACGAGGAACCCGTCGAACGCCGCTGATCGCCATCGGGCGCTCACGTTTCCCGCCTTCGCGCGGTTGATGCCGGCGGCATTCATGCCGAGCGCGGTCGCGATCACCTGCTCGCGAATCAGGCGCTCCGCCGGGTCGACGCCGATCACGCGAAGCGCTCGGGAAAGAGCGCGGCGATGCCGGCCTCGGAGGCGGTCGCGACACCCCGCTCGGTGAGCAACCCGGTCACGAGCCGCGCCGGCGTCACGTCGAACGCAGGATTGGCTGCGCGCGCGTGCGCGGGGGCGACACCGACGCGGATCGCCTGGCCGTACTCGTCTCGGCCCAGCACCTCGAGCACCTCGTCCGCCGGGCGGGACTCGATCGGGATCGCATCGCCGGTGGCCAGCGCCGGGTCGAGCGTCGGCGAAGGCAACGCGACGTAGAACGGCACGTCGTTGTCGCGCGCGGCCAGCGCCTTGTCGTAAGTTCCGATCTTGTTGCACACGTCGCCGTTGCGCGCGACGCGGTCGGCCCCGACGAACACGACGTCGACGTCGCGGCGTCGCATCAGCGCGGCGCACGCGCTGTCGACGACGATCGTGTGAGGGACGCCCCGCTGCACGAGCTCCCAGGCCGTGAGGTTCGCGCCCTGCAGCCGCGGACGCGTCTCGCTGACCCACACGTGCAGCGGCATCCCGCGCGAATGCGCGAGGAAGATCGGCGCCGTCGCCGTTCCCCAGCCGCATGTGGCGAGCGCGCCGGCATTGCAGTGGGTCATCACGTTGACCGGGCCGGCGTTGCGCGCGGCGATGCGCTCCAGCAGCCGGAAGCCGTGCTCGCCGATCGTGTAGTTGATCGCGACGTCCTCGACGCAGAGCGCGTCGGCTTC
>DASTCK010000368.1:0-3050 GCA_035711225.1 Casimicrobiaceae bacterium | reverse complement strand
GCCGAGCGGATCGTGCGCGCTTACACGGGCTTCCGCACGGCGTTCGGCCATCGACTCGCCGAGTACTCGCTCGTGCGCCAGTCGGTCGACGAGATCGCGACCGCCCGCGCGCGTGCGCTGGCCGTGGCGTTCGAGCTGCTTAGACTCTGGCCGGCGGCGGAAGGATCGCCCGACGCCGCGCGCTTCCGGATCCTGCTGTCGCTCGCCAAGCCGGTGCTCACGCGTCGCGCGAGCCTGCTCGCGCACGACGCGGTGCTGGCGCTCGGGGCCAACGGCGTCGAGGAGCGTTTCTCGCCGCTTCCCCGCCTCTACCGCGACGCGGCGGTCATGGAAACGTGGGAGGGGCCGCACAACGTGCTCTACGCGCAGGCCGCGCGCGACCTCGCGCGCCTGCGTGTGGACGTCGACGAGTTCGCCGCAGGCGTGACGGGCCGGGCCGACGATGCGCTCGCCGGAGCGCTCGCCCGCGTCGTCGACGCCGGTGGCGCCGACGACGCGATGGTCGGGATGCCGACGCTGGCCGGCCGCGTCGTCGACGCATTGGGGGACCGCGTCCTGCAACGCTGACTCGCACAACCAGACCACGATGAAGCGTTTCGTCCTGCCCACGCTCGCCGCGGCAGCCGGCTTCGCCGCCCTCGCCGGCGCCCAGCCGGCGCTCCCGCAATCGAAGCAGGCCGCGACGACGCATGGCGTCGAGGTTCGCGTCCTCGCCGGCAAGCACCTCGTCGTCGACCAGCACCCCTGGTGGTGCTGCAGGACGACAAGGAGGGTGGGATCGTCCGGGAGCTGCCGCCGCGACCTTCGCCGTGGCGGGTCCGCGACGAGGGCATCGCGATCGACGGCGCGCGGTTCCTGGGCTGCCGCCCGCTGGCACAGGGCCTGAAGTACACGTGCACGGACCGCTCGCCGCGTACCCAGGCGCTCTATCCCTACCGCATCACCGTGTCCTCGGGCACGGGCAACGACGCGAAGTCGATCTACGTCGACTCGGCGGTGCAGAACGACTAGGGCCTGCTGGCGCCGGCGTGGCGCTCGGCGCCAGTCGAATCGTTCCGCGCCCGCCCGCGCCAGCAGCAACGACGCCGGGCGCACGGGGGGCTCGGCACGACGAAGGCAGGGCGATCCGGCGGCGGGTCACCCGGCGACGCGTCGCATGCAACCATCGGTGCGCCAACGTGCGGCGGGGGATTATCATCGCGTTCCTCCCGTCCTTCCCCCGCCCAGACCTGCCATGAGCTCGGAGCGCGCCCCCGACGGCGCCCTCCCGAACGAGTCCGCCGTCGCCGACGAGGTCGCCGACCGGTTGCGCCTCTACGTGCCGCGGATCCTCCAGCAGCACCTGCGGGACGATCCGCACGCGACCCACTGGCGCGAGGACGGCACCGCGGTGTTCGTCGACATCTCGGGCTTCACGAAGCTCTCCGAGGCGCTCGCCTCCCGCGGTCGCGAAGGCGCCGAGCACATCACCGAGGTCATCAACGCGAGCTTCACGTCGATCCTCGCGGTCGCGTACGGCGCCGGCGGCAGCCTGCTCAAGTTCGGCGGCGACGCGCTGCTGCTGTGGTTCGCGGGCGACGGCCACCTCGGGCGCGCGACGCAGGCGACCGTGCACATGCGCGCCGATCTCGCGCGCGTCGGCCGCATCACGCTGCCCGGCGCCGAGATCACGCTGCAGATGTCGCAGGGCGTGCACAGCGGCACGTTCCACTTCTTCGCGGTCGGCGGCTCGCACACCGAGTTCCTGCCGGTCGGGCCCGGCTGGACGCAGCTGGTCGCGATGGAGACCGAGGCGTCGGCCGGCGAGATCCTGCTGTCGCCCGCGACGGCTGAGCTCCTGCCCGCCGAGGCGCGCGGCGAGCCCAAGGGGGCGGGCATCCTGCTCGCGCCGCTCGACGGCGAGCCGGCGGCGCTGCCGCACCGCGCACGCCCGGCGCTGCCGGCCGCGACGCTCGCGACCTGCCTGTCGACGCTGATCCGCGCGCACGTCGTCGCCGGTGGCGTCACGTCCGAGCACCGGCCGGTCACCGTCGCGTTCCTGAAGTTCGAAGGGACCGATGCGCTGATCGAATCCAAGGGTGAGGCGGAAGCTGCCCGCGTGCTCGACCAGATGGTGCGCACCGTGCAGGCCGCCGTCGACGCGCAGGACGTCGCGCTGCTCGGCTCCGACCTCGACGGCAACGGCGGCAAGCTGATCCTGTGCGCGGGCGCGCCCAAGGTCACCGGCGACGACGAGGAGCGGATGCTGCTCGCCGTGCGACGGATCCTCGACGCCGACCTCCCGCTGCCGGTGAGGATCGGCGTGAACCGCGGTGCGGTGTTCGCCGGCGACATCGGCCCGCCCTACCGGCGTACCTACACGGTGATGGGCGACGTCGTGAATCTCGCCGCGCGCCTGATGGCGAAGGCGGCGCCGGGCACGATCATCGCGACGCCCGACGTGCTCGACCACTCGAACACGCTGTTCGAGACCGACACTCTCGAGCCGTTCATCGTCAAGGGCAAGGCGGAGGCGGTGAACGCGCTGGCGGTGCGCCGGGCGAAGGGAACGCGCTCGCGCAGCGTCGCCGATCAGCGCCTGCCGCTGACCGGACGCAACACGGAGCTCGGCATCGTCCGCAAGGCGCTCGGCGCCACCCGCACCGGGGCGGGGCAGCTGGTCGAGATCATCGGCGACGCGGGGATCGGCAAGACGCGGCTCCTCGAGGCGATGCGCGATGCGGCGATGGGCTACCGCAAGCTGCACGTCGCCTGCGAGGCGTACACGTCGTCGACGCCGTACGCGGTGTGGCACGACCTCCTCCGCGACCTGCTCGTCGTCGGCCGCGACGACGACTCCGCCATCGTCGAGGGCCGCCTGCGCGACGAGGTGACGGCGCACACCCCGGAGCTCGAGACGTGGCTCGCGGTGCTCGGCGCGGCGCTCGACCTCGAGATCGCGCCCTCGCCCGAGGTCGAGATGCTCGCGCAGGAGAACCGGCGCGCGAAGCTGCACGAGACCGTCGCAGCCTTCCTGGCGGGCGCGATGGCAGGCCCGACGATCGTCGAGA
>DASTCK010000367.1:0-3721 GCA_035711225.1 Casimicrobiaceae bacterium | reverse complement strand
GAGAACAAGGCCGCCGCCGCGCGGGCGGACGACCCGACGCGGATACCGCGTTGAACCGCCCGCGCGACCTGCCGCCCGACGCGCTCGCGCTCGGCGCGGTGCGCGACTGGCTCGCGTCGCAGGGCCAGACGCCGTTCGCGTTCCAGCAAGAGGTGTGGGCCGCCTTCGCGCGCGGCGAATCGGGATTGGTCCACGCGCCGACCGGCATGGGCAAGACGTGGGCGGCGTGGCTCGGCCCGCTCGCGCTCGGCACCACGGGCACCGCCGAGTCGCCGCCGGCGCTCGCCGTGCTCTGGATCACGCCGCTGCGCGCGCTCGCCGCCGACACCGGCCTCGCGCTCGCGCGTGCCGCGCAGGCGCTGAAGCCGCACTGGACCGTCGACGTGCGCACCGGCGACACGCCGGCCGGCGCGCGTGCCCGGCAGGATCGCCGCCTTCCCACGGCGCTCGTCACCACGCCCGAGAGCCTGACGCTGATGCTGTCGCGCGCCGACTGGCGCGAACGTTTCGCGCACCTCGCGGCGGTCGTCGTCGACGAGTGGCACGAGCTCCTCGGCAGCAAGCGCGGCGTCCAGGTCGAGCTGGCGCTCGCCCGCTTGCGCGGCTTGCACGCGTCGCTCCCGGTGTGGGGGCTTTCCGCGACGCTCGCGAACCTCGACGGCGCCGCGGCGGCGCTGCTCGGGCCGGCGCGCGCGGCGCAGGCGCGCATCGTGCGCGGGCTGGAGGCGAAGACGGTCGTCATCGACACGGTCCGCCCGCCGACGATCGAGCGCTTCCCGTGGGCCGGCCACATCGGCGTCAAGCTTTTGCCCGAGCTGATTCGCGCGATCGAGTCGGCGCGCTCGACGCTCGTGTTCACCAACGTGCGCAGTTCCGCCGAGATCTGGTACCAGGCGATCCTCGAGGCGCGGCCGCATTGGGCCGGCACGATCGCGCTGCACCACGGCTCGCTCGAGCGCGAGGTGCGCGACTGGGTCGAGGCGGGGCTGCGCGAGGGCCGCCTGCGCGCGGTCGTGTGCACGTCGAGCCTCGACCTCGGCGTCGACTTCGCGCCGGTCGACCAGGTGCTCCAGATCGGCAGCCCCAAGGGCGTGGCGAGGCTGATGCAGCGTGCCGGGCGCAGCGGCCACCGTCCGGGCGAGGTCTCCCGCGTCACCGTGCTGCCGACGCACGCGCTCGAGCTGGTCGAGGCCGCCGCGGCGCGCGATGCCGCCCAGGCGGCGACGATCGAGCCGCGGGTCCCGTACGAGCGCCCGATCGACGTGCTCGTGCAGCATCTCGTCACCTGCGCGCTGGGCGGCGGGTTCGCGCCAGACGAGCTCCTCGCCGAGGTGCGGGGCACGCATGCGTACCGGGGGCTCACCGCCGACGAGTGGCGCTGGACGCTCGACTTCGTCACGCACGGCGGCGCGAGCCTCAACGCCTACCCCGAGTACCGCCGCGTCGTGATCGGCGACGACGGCATCGCGCGCGTCCCCGACCGGCAGATCGCGCATCGCCATCGCATGCAGATCGGCACGATCGTCGCGGATGCGAGCATCACGGTGCGCCTGTCGCACGGCAAGGCGCTCGGCCACGTCGAGGAATCGTTCATCGACCGGCTGAAGCCGGGCGACTGCTTCGTGTTCGCCGGTCGCGTGCTCGAGTTCGTGCGCGTGCGCGAGATGACCGCATGGGTGAAGCCCGCGCCGGCGCGCTCCGGCGTCGTGCCGCGCTGGATGGGCGCGAAGATGGCGCTCTCGACGCTGCTGGCCGAGCGCACGCGCAAGCTCGTCGCCGAGGCGAAGCACGGGCATTACCGCTCCCCCGAGCTCGAGCTCGTGCGTCCGCTGCTCGAGCTGCAGAAGCGATGGTCGGCGCTCCCCGACGAGCGCGAGTGGCTGATCGAGCGCTTCAGGGGCCGCGAGGGGCACTACCTGTTCTTCTACCCGTTCGTGGGCCGCCTCGCGCACCTGGGGCTCGCGACGCTGTTCGGCTACCGGCTGTCCCGCGAGACGCCGCGAACGTTCTCGATGACCGTCAACGACTACGGCTTCGGCCTGCTGTCGCCCGAGCCGGTCGACCTTTCGCTCGGCACGCTCGGGGCGCTGCTCGCGGCGCCGCACGTCGAGCACGACATCCTTCTGGGCGTGAATGCGGCGGAGATGAGCCGCCGCGGCTTCCGCGAGATCGCGCGGGTTGCCGGGCTCGTGTTCCAGGGGTATCCCGGCCAGGGGCAGTCGGCGCGCCAGCTGCAGGCGTCGTCGAGCCTCATCTACGACGTGTTCGCCGACTACGACCCCGACAACCTCCTTTTGCAGCAGAGCCTGAGGGAGGTGCTCGACCGGCGCCTCGAGGCGCCGCGCCTGGAAGCGGCGCTCGACCGGATGCGCCGCGATCGCGCGGTCGTGACGACGCCGACGCGCCCCACGCCCTTCGCGTTCCCGCTGATGGTCGAGATCTTCCGCGAGAAGCTCACCACCGAGGCGCTCGCCGCGCGGGTGGCGCGGATGGTGGCGGACCTCGAGAAGGCGGCCGGCGCCTGACGCCGGTCCGGCGTCCTACTTCTCGTCGGTCGGCCGCTCGACGACGACGTGGTCGACGGCGGCTTCCGCGTCGCGCCAGTCCTCGTCGTCGTAGTCGTCGGACGCGCGCTCCGAGCGGCGCTGGAACGCCACCTCGCTGACCAAACGATGGCGCAGGTCCGCGTCGAGCTCGTCGGTGATGCCTTCGGCGAACGGCTGGTCGAACGCCTCGTCGACCTTGCGCGCCGGCGGGATGGGAATGGTTTCCGGATGCGCCGCCGCGCCGGGGGCGTGAGCCTTCGGCCGCCGGTGGGGCGCAGCAGGGCTGGTCTTGGCGGTGCGCGGTGACATCGGAGCTCCCTTCGACGACGGTGCCTCGAGTCCGATTATCGGCGCGGCCCCTGCGCCGCTGTTGACGCACGTCAAGTACGCGCGACGGCGATGCGCGACGATGGCCGCGAGCGGCCGTCACGGAGCGGACGCTCCCCTTCGATGATCTTCGCCAATCGCCTCGACGCTGCCCGTCGGCTCGCGGACGCTCTCGTGCATTACCGCAGCCAGCAGCCCCTGGTCGTCGGCATCCCTCGCGGTGCGGTGCCGATGGCCGGCGTGATCGCCGAGCGCCTCGGCGGCGACCTCGACGTCGTGCTGACGCGCAAGCTGCGCGCCCCCTGGCAGAGCGAGCTCGCGGTGGGTGCCATCGACGAAAGCGGCTGGACCTACATCGCCGATTTTGCGCGCCGCGCCGGCGCCGACGAGGCCTACCTCGAGCGCGAGAAGTCCGAGCAGTTGCGCACGATCCGCGAGCGGCGCGCGAGCTTCACGCCCGGCCGCGGCTCGATCGACCCGAGGGGTCGTGTCGTGATCGTCGTCGACGACGGGCTCGCGACCGGCGCGACGATGATCGCGGCGCTGCACGCGTTGCGGGGGCAGGCGCCACGACGGCTCGTGTGCGCGGTGCCCGTCGCCTCGCAGGAGGCGCTCGCCAAGGTTCGTGCGTACGCGGACGAGGTCGTGTGCCTCGACGCGCCGGCGATGTTCGGCGCGGTCGGCGCTTTCTACCGGGATTTCCGCCAGGTCGACGACAGCGAGGTGATCGCGGCGCTCGCGGTCGCCGACGCCGCGCGCTCGAAGCACGCTCCCGACGCCGGTCGCGCCTGAGCCGCCGTGTCGTTCACGCGGCCGGTACGCCGGTCTCGAAGCCGCGGTCGAACCAG
>DASTCK010000366.1:0-14478 GCA_035711225.1 Casimicrobiaceae bacterium | reverse complement strand
TGGTGGCACGACCATGGGTCTGCCGCCATTCCATCGGTTGTGCCGTCGCCGCTCCGTCGGCGGGCATCGGGAAATCGCATCGGCGCCCCGCGCGCCGTACGCCCGGCCGGCGCCCGACGCCGCCCGTCGGCCGCACTGCGGTTCGCCGCGAGGCGAAGGCGCGTTGGCATGGGGGTTGCTGTCCTACAGGGAAACGCTTCCCGGATCGCTCCCATGCGCCTTGCCGCCGTCCTCGTCCTCGCCGCAGGCATCGCGGTTGTCACCGCCCCCGCCGAGGGGGCGATGTACAAATGCGCCAAGCGCGACGGGACGGTGCTCTACCAGGCCAAGCCCTGCTCCGACGGGGACCGGGAGCTTGCCGTGTCCGGGTCGGTGGCCCCAGCCGGCAGCGGCACGGCAGATCCGGTGAGTCGCAAGCTCGCCGACAACGACCCCCGCCTGCAGGCGATGCGTAACGGCAACACGGCGGAGGAACGCGCAGTGATGGACCGCGACCTGGCGCAACGCCGCGATCGGTGCCGCAGCGCCCGCGAGATGATCGAGCGCCAGAAGCCGCTGCTCGAGGGATCGAGCGAGGTCGCCCGCCAGCACGCGGGCAACGAGATCAAGACGCAGGAACGGCGCATGCGCGAGGATCGCTGCGACGCCGTGTGAGGTTCCCGTGGCGCAGCGGCGCCTTCGACGCGTGTCGGTGTTGAAGCCTCGGAGCGCGAGCGGCTGCGCGCTCCCCAGGTAGCTACGGCACGTCGCCCGTCGGGGCGTCGACGATCCCGTAGAGGAGCCCCAGCTCGACCGCATCGAGGTTCTCCGAATGGCGGCTCGCCGTGGGCGTGGCGAGAACCTCGTCGAGCGGCGACCGCTGCACCGTGCGATCCGGGACCGTGGCCGGCGGTGCGATCAGCGCGATCCAGTGCCGGTCGGGAAACGTCAGCGAATTGGAGTTGTCCGCCTGCGCGAACGCCGCAGGAGCGACCACGCTCCCGGCGAGCGCCACTACCGCAACGACACGCGATCGGGTCATCGCGACGGCGTCTTTTCTTCGTCGGAACCTTCGGGCGGCGCGCGATCGCCCTTCGGATCGAACGCGGCATCCTGGCGGTCCTCGTAGACCCGCTCGTCGTTCGACTCGTCCTCGGGCAGCCTCGGCGCGGGGATCGGCTCGTGCTTCGGCGGGGACGCCAACACGTCGGGACGCTTGACCTTGATCTGCATCGTGGCTCCTCGCGGGCACGACGCCGCGGCGACGATCGCCGAGCTCGCCCGGTGACCGACTCTGCTCGCGGCGACCGGCGCGGTCGATCCTCGGCCGTCCGATGCTCCTGTCGGCGGCCGCTGACGGCGCTGGGTACGCCGACGCGCCGCTCGAGGGGAATTCAGCGCGATCCCGGCGACTGGCCGCCCGGGGGCCGGCCGCGCGAGCCTTGCGACGGGTCGCCGGAAGCGTGCGATCCGCCCCCCAGGTAGCGGCGAACCGCCTCCGCCGAATTGCCGACCTCGTTCACCGCGGTCCTGAGCCGCTCCTCGGACACGCCGAGGGACTTCGCCCAGTCGCGCAACTCGTAGGGTTCGGAAGCGTTGATGCGTTGCCGGTCGGGAGTGCCGCGATTGCCCTTGTCGTCCGCCATGGCCCATTCTCCTGTGAACACCATGGAAACGTTGACGCCTCGGAACCGGCCCGCGTATCGGCCGCGTGCTCGAGGCGATGTCGGTGGTCGACGATGCAGCGTTTCGGCGCTGCTCCGGCCCCTTCGAGCGGTTCCGGTCGGCGAACGCGCGGCGACGGGACCCCGACTCGGGTTGCAGGGCGTCATGCTCCCGGGTAGCGTTCGTGCCTACGCGCCATCTGCGCAGGAGCCCGCATGTCCACCAGCCACGACAAGACGGTCGCCGAGCTCGTCGTCGACTTCCTCGTCGCCCGCGGCGTCGATCGCGTGTTCGGGTTGCAGGGCGGCCACATCCAGCCGATCTGGGACCAGCTCGGCCAGCGGGGGGTCCGCATCGTCGACGTTCGCGACGAAGGTGCCGCGGTGCACATGGCGCACGCGCACGCGGCGCTCGGCGGTGGCGTCGGCGTCGCCATGGTCACCGCAGGGCCGGGGGTCACGAATTGCGTGACCGCCATGGCGAACGCGCAGCTCGAGCGCGTTCCCGTCCTGCTGATCGGCGGCTGCGCGCCGGTCGCACAGGACGACCTCGGACCGCTGCAGGGGATCGCGCACGTCGACATCATGCGTCCGGTGACGCGCCTGTCGCGCACGCTCCGCTACGCCGACAACGTGCCGCGCGATCTCGACAAGGCGTACGCCACCGCCGCGGGTGACGGCAATCCGCCCGGCAGCGTGTACGTCGAGATTCCCACCGACGTCCTGCGCAGGACGGTCGCGACCAGGATCGTCCTGCGCGAATGGCTCGACGCGAAGCCGCCGCGGCGCTTCGCCCCCGACCCCGCCGAGGTCGCGACGGCCGCCCGCATCCTCGGCGAGGCCAAGCGTCCGCTCGTGCTCACGGGACGCGGCGCCACGGGCAGCGCGGCGGAGCTCGCGAGGTTCCTCGACCGCACGGGCGCGGTGTACCTCGACACGCAGGAGAGCCGCAACCTGGTCGCCGCGGAACACCCGTCGGTCGTCGGCGCAGTCCGCGCGCGCGCCATGCAGGAGGCGGACGTCGTCGTCGTCGTCGGCCGCAAGCTCGACTACCAGACGGGCTACGGATCGCCGGCGGTGCTGCCCCACGCGCGCCTCGTCCGCATCGGCGACAACTGGGAGGAGCTCCGCGAGAACCGCCGGGGCGAAGTCGAGCTGTTCGCGACGCCGTCGCTCGCACTCGCGGCCGTGGCCGAGGCGATGACGCGCCGGCCGCCGCACCTCGATACCGCGTGGACGACATCGCTGCGCGACGAGCACCTGCGGCGCGCGACGAAGTATTCGGCGTCGCTCGCGCAGGCCCCGGCCGGCAAGGACGGCCACATGCATCCGAATCGCATCTTCGCCGCGCTCCACAAGCAGCTCGGCCCGGAGGCGATCACGATCGCCGACGGCGGCGACATCCTGAGCTTCGCGCGCATGGGGCTGCCGCCGCGCGCGTATCTCGATTCGGGAACGTTCGGCTGCCTCGGCGTCGGCGTCCCCTACGGGATCGCCGCGTCGCTGCTGCATCCCGGCCGCCAGGTCGTCGTGGTGACCGGGGACGGCGCGTTCGGCATCAACGCGATGGAGGTCGATTCGGCCAAGCGCCACGGCGCCAAGGTCGTGTTCATCGTCTCGAACAACGCCGCGTGGAACATCGAGCGGCTCGACCAGGAGATGAACTACGGGGGCCGCGTCGTCGGCACGACGCTCGCGTGGTCCGACTACGCCGCGATGGCGCGGGCCTTCGGCCTGCACGGCGAGCGCGTCACCGATCCCGCGCGGCTGGACGGCGCGCTGGCCGACGCGTTCGCGAACGCCCCCGCGCTGCTCGACGTCGTGGTGACGCGGGACGCGTTGTCCTCCGACGCGGGGAAGGGCCTGGGCTGGGTGCCCGAGTACCAGGCGCTCACGGCGTGGGACGATGCCGAGCGCGCGCGCCGCGCCCCGTGAACAACCTGCTCAACCTGTCGCAGGTCGTCGCCGCCCAGGCGCGGCTGCAGCCGTCGAAGGTCGGCGCGCGCGATTCACGGCGGTCGATCTCCTTCGCCCAGTGGGACGAGCGCGCGAGCCGCCTCGCCAACGCGTTGCTCGGGCTAGGCTTGCAGAAGGGCGATCGCGTCGCCCTCCTCGCCTTCAACTGCCTCGAATGGATGGAGATGTACGTCGCGCTCGCGCGCGCCGGGCTGGTCGCGGTGCCCGTCAACTTCCGGCTGGTTCCCGCGGAGATCGAGTACATCGCCGCGCACTGCGAGGCGCGCGCGATCATCGTGCAGGACGACCTCGTCGATCGCGTCGAGCCGATTCGCGGGAAGCTCGGCGTCGTCGACGGCGGCTTCATCCACTTCGGCCAGGAGACCGCGCCGGCAGGCTGGCAATCGCTCGAAGCGTTGATCGCGCGCGCCTCGACCGGCGCGCCCGCCATCGTGGTGCGGCCGGCGGACACCTGGGCGCTCATGTACACGTCCGGCACGACGGGCCGGCCCAAGGGCGCCATCCGCAACCACGCGGGCAGCGCGTTGATCTCGCTCGTCAGCGCGCTCGACATGGGGTTCGCGCGCGACCAGACGGCGCTGCTGGTGATGCCGATGTGCCACGCGAACTCGCTGTACTTCTCGTTCACGTTCACCTACCTCGGCGCCGAGTGCGTGATCGACGACCACAGGCATTTCGATCCCGAGCAGCTGCTGCGGACGCTGTCCGAGCGCCACGTGACGTTCACCTCGCTGGTGCCGACGCACTACATCATGATGCTCGGGCTGCCCGACGCGGTGAAGCGCAGGTACGACGTGGGCAAGGTGAGCAAGCTCATGATCTCCTCGGCGCCGGCGCGCCGGGAAACCAAGCTCGCGATCATGGAGCACTTTCGCAACTCGCAGCTCTTCGAGCTGTACGGCTCGACCGAGGCGGGATGGGTGACGCTCCTGCGGCCCGACGAGCAGCTCACCAAGCTCGGCAGCGTCGGCCGCGAGTGGACCGGTTCGGGGCCGATCCGCATCCTCGACAGCGACGGGCGCGACGTGCCGGACGGCGAGGTCGGCGAGCTGTTCTCGTGCACGCCGTACGCATTCGACGGCTATTGGAAGAATCCGGAGAAGACGGCGGAAGCGTTCCGCGGCGCGTGGTGCTCGGTGGGCGACATGGCGCGCCGCGACGAGGACGGCTTCTATCACCTCGTCGATCGCAAGAGCAACATGATCATCAGTGGCGGCGAGAACATCTACCCGTCCGAGGTCGAGGGCATGCTGGCCCAGCATCCGGACGTGCAGGACGTCGCCGTCATCGGCATCCCCGACGACAAGTGGGGCGAGGCGGTGCACGCGGTCGTCGTCAAGCGCGCGGGTACACGCGTCACGGAAAGCGAACTCCTCGCCTGGTGCCGGGACCGCATCGCGGGCTACAAGCGCCCGCGCGCGATCGAGTTCATCGAGGAGTCGCGAATGCCGCGCACCGCCACGGGCAAGATCCAGCACCGGCTGCTCAAGGCGCAGCGCGTTCCGGGCTCCTGAGGGCCGCCCGGGGCGCCCGGGACCCGCGGCGGTGCGACCGGAGCGACGGGCGGCGACGTGTCGTCGCCCGTCTGCACGCTAGAACACCAGCCGCTCGTAATCGACCTTCACCGTGTTGATGCCGGTGTCGGGGCTCTGGCACGCGTCGCTCACTCCATCGTTGCACCGCGCATTGCCGACCTTGAAGTAATTGCCGTCGCAGGTCCGCAGCACGACCGTGTCGTCCGGGTCGAGCGGCAAGGCGATCAGGTCGTTCTCGAGCGTGAGCGTCGCCAGCACCGACGAGTCGACCGAGTCGAAGGGCGTGCCGTCGAGGAAGGCTATCCCGGGCGTGTTCGACGACCCGATCCCGCAATCCTGGTTATGGAAGAGCACCGCCGGGTTCGGTTCGCCCTCGACGCGCACGAACCCGAAATCGTTGGGCGGACGCATGGTCGTCGTGTCGGAGTCGTTGCACGCGACGCCGTCGAGGAATCCGCTGCACACCGTGCCGGTCTCGACGTCGACGGCGTCCGTGTCGAACGACAGGATCACCGACTGCGACGGGTAGACGGGCTCCTCCCACGGCGGGGGCAACCCCGTCAGCTTCTCGTAACGCGCCGCGAGGACGTCGCACTGCTTCTGGTGCTTGGTCGACTGGCCGCAGCCGAGCGCGGTGGCCGCGCTGCACAGGCCACGCTGCAACCCCGTCAAGCCGTCGCACATCGGATCCGGCTTCGCGGCACGGACCTCGCCGGACATGGCCATCCAGGCCAGCAGGACCGCCGCCATCACCATCGCACGCGACATCTTCGTTGCAGGATTCGTTGGCTCCGCTGTTGCGTTCATGACTTGCCTCTCTTCCTTGAGATTGGACGGCGCGCATGCATTCTTGTAGGGCACACTGTTCCATCTCGACCGCTGAAGCGATGCCAACGAAAACGATTCTGCGCAGTGAAATGCAGGAAGTAAATAACGCGAGTGCGCGTGCTGACGAACGGCGTTGTATGCGACGCGCTGACAACTACAGCGCAGTGCACGTTCATGACGATGTCATCGTCCGCGTGCGCAACGCGCACGCGCGCCGGCTCATCGTTCGCTCGACGCGCCCGCAAGGCTCCCGTTCACGCGCACGCCGACGTCCCGCTCGCGAGATGTCGCGGTGAGCATCGCTGCCAGGCTTCCGACGCGGGCAGCGTGGAACCTGACCGGCGGCAGGCGACGCGACTGGTCGCCGTGGATGAACGCGAGACTTCGGCCCGGTTGCTCGCCTCACCAGCGCTGCGTTGCCGGTTTCCTGGGTCGCCACCCGTCCGCGGCTCGGTTGACCGAGATACCGCCCCGTCGCCCTTGCGTTGCGGGTTGCGGCGAGCGCGACGGCGGCGCGCACTCCACCGTCCTCGGGCCGCGCGAGGATCACGGCCCGGTGGTTCCCGGCGAGGCGGCACCGATGCCGCCGATCATCGTCGATGCGTCCGCTGCGCCGTGAACTTGCGCGAGCCAACGGGGCCGGCGAACGTGATGGCCGCTCGCCCGGGGAGCGCACGTCCCCTGCGATTCGCCTCCGCGTACTCGGCATCGTCGCGGGCGCGTCGGCGTTGCTACCGACGGGCCCTCGTGCGCTCGACGATGCACGAGCTATGATGCCTTCCGCCATGGCTCCCCCGCTCCCCCAACGCCTGCGCAGGACGCTCGGACGGACGCCCGGTCCCTCGCGCACCGTGAAGTCCGCGCTCCTGTTCGCCGCGTTCATGGCGATCGCGTGGGGCGCCACGCGCTTCAATCGCCAGCCGGACCTGTCGCACGTCGACGTCGCGATCCTCTCCGGCAGCCCGCAAGGCAACTACTACGCGATCGTGGCGAAGGCGGCGGACGAGGCGAAACGGCGGCGCGGGCACATCGCGAACCTGTCGAGCGCGGGCTCGGTCGAGAACATCGCTCGACTCGCGGCCGCGAAGAACGGCTGCCAGGTGCAGTACGCGCTCGTTCAGGACGGCATGCCGTGGCCCGATGGGCATTCGTTCGAGCTGATCGGGCGGTTGCCGTCGTCAGAATCCTTCGTGGTGCTCGGGCGCGAGGCCGACCGCGTGGGCGCGCTCGCCGACGTCCATGGCATGCGCGTCGGCCTCGGCCCGGTGGGCAGCGGAACCGAGCAGGTCGCGCGACAGGTCATCGCCCAGCTCAGCGAGCTCGGTCTCAAGACGTCGACGCCGGCGATCGTCGATCAGCTGGCGATGCTCGAACGCGGCGAGCTCGACCTCGGCGCCATGGTGATCGACCGCGACGCCGCGCTGATGTCGCATGCGATCCGCGAGCGCAAGCTTCAGATCCTGGACCTGTTCGGCGCCGACGCGATAGCGAGCAAGCTGCCCTCGGCGCGGCCCGGCATCATCCGGGCGGGCTACTACGATCCCGTGCGCGTGCTTCCGCCGACCGACAAGCGCGTGATCGACGTCGACACGCTCCTGATCGGCAACGGCTGCGCGCGCGAATCGGTCACGCAAGGCATGATCACGGCGATCACCGGCGTATTCCCGGATTTCGTGCGCACGAACCGCGAGCGGCCGAACCTTACCGGCCTTCCGTACGCGAGCGCCGCGCGCAGCTTCATCGACGACGGCGGACCCGATCGCGTCGGCGAGTACGTGCCGTGGGTCATCGACATCATGCCGATGGCGCGCTGGGTGCAGCTCGTGTTCGCCTTCTCGATGCTGTTCGCCGCGCAGGCGCTGTGGCACCGGTTCCGGCTGTGGCGGCTCGACGCGGCCCGCGTCGGCATCGAGAGCGACGTCGCGAAGCTCTTTCCGACGGGCGCGACGGTCGGCGAGATCGGCGAGATGACGCCGGGCGAAGCGCATCGGGCGTCGTCATCGCGCGAGCGCCTCGATCGCCTGATCGGCGACCTGATCGCACTGTCGAAGCGCGCGCGCAAGCAGTCGCTGTCGATGCTCGTGCCGATGGGCCAGGAGATGGCCTATCGGTACCAGGAGCGGCTGATCGCGGACCTGCTCGACGCGCTACGGGCGTTCCGCGATCGCCTCGGCGCGTGAGGCCGGCTCCGCACGATCGTCTTCGCCGAGCTGCTGCACCTCGTCCGCCGCATCGCCCGCCTTCGCCGCGAGCGTGCGGAACTCGGATTCGATCCGGTCGAGCTCCTCCTCGCTCAGGTCGCCGACCGTGGCGAGGCCGGTGCGAGCGCCCTCGATCGCGCGCAGGAGCTCGTCGAGCTTGATGTTGATCGCCTTGGTGTCGCGGTTCTGCGTGTTCTGCAGCACGAACAGCATCAGGAAAGTCGCGATCGTCGTGCCGGTGTTGATGAAAAGCTGCCACTCGGGCGAGTAGTCGAGGAGCGGCCCGGCGGCCGCCCACGCGACGACGATCGCGACCGCGACCAGGAACGCCCACGGCGAGCCGACAGCGCACGCGACGCGCGTCGAGGCGTGTCGGAACGCCTCTGTCCATGACGAAGCCTTCATGCCGTCGCACTTTACGAAACCGCGCGACGCACGGCACTGCCCGCCGTCCGAACCGGCCGTCCGCCTCAGTCCGACGTGGACGCGACACATCGCCTCGTCACCCCGTCCTGCGCGTTCAGGGGAGCTTGGCCGGACGCCATTCGCGGCGGCGGGAGCAGCCTCACGAGTAGGCGGTTCGTCGGGGCCGCTTCGGTCGCGCCGCCGACGTCGCGGGAGTTCGGATCGTGCAGCGGTCGGGGCTTCGCAAAGCGTTCAGAAGTAGCACGAGGGCGTGATCCGCAACCACGACGCGGTACGCGAGCGACGCGAGCGGTATCGCTTCGTCCCGCACTGAGTCGCGCAAGGTGCCGCCGCGCTACTTCGCCCGTCGCACGCCCGGCCCGGGGCCGACCATGCGCAGCGCCCCGCTGTCGATGAGCCGCTTGACCTCGGGAGAGGCGAGGATCGCGTTCTTCGCGGCCACGCGCAGGCGGTCCACCGCGTCGTCGTCGAGAACGAACGACGTCGGCAGCGTGTTGAGATAGTCGCGCTCCGCGCGGTCGGTGAGCGCCTCGAACGAAACGTCGATGACGCGGAGGTTGATGTCCGGGGCGCGCATGACGACTTGCAGCTTGTCGGCGAGGGCCGGATAGGGCGCGATCGACTCGCGCAACTCGCGCAGCGAGGCCCAACGCGCCTGGACGTCCTTCAGGGTCTCGACCGTATCGTACGAGTAGCGGTCGATCGGCGTGCCGGCGGACTTGATCAACACGTCGACCAACCCCGGCGGGTTCTCGCGCCGGTTCCAGTCGTTGGGCGGCGTCGCGAGCGAGTTGACGATGAAGACGAAGATGTTGCGCACGTGGTCGTACGGCGTCTTCAGTCCCGCCGCGTGCAGCGCCTCGAACGTAGCGAGCACGTCGAGCACGCCGCGCATGCCGAGGTTGTCCGAAACGCCGCCGTCGACGAGGTGCAGGTAAGGACGCTGGGCGCGATCGGCGAACGCCTGCAACTCCTGCAGCCGCTTCACGGTGCGCGCGGCGGGCCGCGGCGGATCGGGATTGTCGAGGAACAACTGGGCCCACGGAGGCAGCCGGTAGTCGCAGGTCCCGCCGTAGTTGTCGATCGTGATGGCGGACAGCACGACCGGAACCGCCGAGGAGGCCGCCGCGGCACGGGCGAGGCGGACGCCCGACAGGTCGGCGCAGAGCACGTCGAAGCTCTCGGGATTGAAGACGAGGCGCGTTCCATCCGCGAGATCGGTCGTGCCGACCAGGATCCGCGGTCCGTCCCGCTTCAAGTCGTTGAACGTCGCGCCCCGGAACAGGATCTCGTCGTACAGGTTGGCGGCGAGCTCCGAGCGCCCCCACCCGTCCGAACCGAGCGAAGGCCAGTTGACCGGGTTCAGCGCCCGCTCGATGAGCTTGCCCTGCACGTTGTTCTTGAGGAAGCCGGTCTCGTAGGTCGTGAAAACGTCGTTCCCGTACAGGCCGTAGGCCAGCGCGGTGAAGCTTCCGCCCGAGATCCCGGTGATGACGTCGACCGTGTCGAGCGCGCGGAGCTTCCGGCCGCTCCGCGACGTGACTTCCATGTCGCGCAACGTCTCCAGTACGCCATAGGAGAACGCGGCCGCGCGCGTGCCGCCGCCCGAGAACGCGAGGATCACCAGCGTCGCGTTGTCCTCGGCGACGGCGGACGGTCGCTCGATCCGGTAGGCCTTGCCGGCGTCGTAGTGGGCGAGCGGCGGGTTGACCGGCCGCGTCGCGCATCCGCCGAGAGCGATCGACGCGACGAGAAGGACGAAGCCGAAGTGCATGGTCGATCCGAGGCGGGTCCGCGTCATGCCCGCATTGTAAGGTCAGGGACGGAATTCGACATGCGTCGCCGACGCTAGACATCCGCCCGGGGGACCTCGGCGCGCTGCGATGCCTTGCGGCGAACGAGCAGGCCGTGCACCCATGCGACGTGCGACCGGAGCTCGAAGTACTGCGGTTGGAGCCTGCCGGGGACGAACATCGACGCCGCACGACGCTCAACGCGATCGAGTTCGACCTGCAGCGACGCGGGATCGCCGCCCGCGGAGCACCCCGCACGATGGCGCGTAGCGCCTGGTATCGACGCTCGATCCGGAATCGCGCGAACGTGTCGAAAGGTTGTCGAGCCCATGTTCGCCCCCCCGGCGAGAGTGAACGACGGCCCATTCTGCGCGACGCGGGGGCGGACGCGAGGCCGCCAGGCGAACGGCCCTGCTGCGGGCATGAGGTCACGTACCACGATCGTGTGGACGCGTCGTCGGCTACGTGCAGGGCGCGTCGACAACGCGCGACGCGCACGGACCTGGCTCGAAGAGGGACTTGCGGCGGCAACGAGAGGGCATGCATCGCTGCAGGCCCTCGGAATGGGTTGCGGGGGAGCGATTTGGCTATGCCACACCCGCTAAGCGGGTCGTGGCGCTACGGTAAGGAATACCGCTGCCCCTCCTCCGCGCGCGGATAGAGCCTTGCTAGACAACCGGCCACTCGCGCGGCCACGGCGAGAGCAGCAGCGACCGCGTTCCTTGACCCTCCGATGCCGGCGGCGTAGCGTCGCTCTTGTCCGTTTCGCTACATCCGAGTGGGGGCCAGCCTTCGCGCAAAGGGCCGCTACTCGGATCTGGCCCTTCATCTGACCGAGCACAGACGCGACGTTGGCTTCCCCTCGGGAAAGCCGAGTTGCCGCTCGATTTTCCGGGCGAATCCCGACGACTGGGATCACCGGGGCAGGCGTCGATGCATGGAGGAACGCGATGAAAACGCTCGCACAACGTCTTCCGTACGCCATCGTTGCGTTCGGCTGCGCTGCCTGCCTTGCAGCGCCACCGGTCAACGCCCAGAACGCGGGCTGGGTCGCGACCGGCCCACTCAATGTTCCGCGATATGACCATGCCGCCACGCTGCTAGCCGACGGCAGCGTGCTTGTCGTCGGCGGTTTCAACGATCCCAACGCCGCCAACGCGCTTGCGAGTGCCGAACGCTATGACCCTGCGAGCGGCAGGTGGAGCGTTGTCACGTCACCCGCGGTCGCGCGCGGCCGGCCTACGGCCACTTTGCTTTTCGACGGGAACGTACTGGTGGTCGGTGGCAGCGAACGTCCCGAGATCTACGACCCGGTTGCCGACACCTGGAGCATGACCTCCGGCATCGTGGCCCTTCCGTTCGGCCACACCGCAACGCGGCTTGCCGACGGCAAGGTGCTCATCGTCGGGAACACGGTCGACTTCAGCGCGCCGGTCGCGCCGGAGCTCTACGATCCGGCGACGGGGCAATGGACGGCCGCCGGAAATCCGAAATGGGCCCGCTCCGGTCATTCGGCCACATTGCTACCCAACGGCACGGTGCTCGTAGCAGGCGGCATTTCGGGCTACAACCAAGACGAGTCGCCCCAGTACCGGAGCTTCGAGATCTACGACCCTGCCACGAATGGCTGGCGCGAAGTGGGAACGCCGTTGAGCGGCGTATTCGAGCACACGGCCACGCTCCTTGCCAACGGGACGGTCCTGATCGCCGGTAGCGGCGACCCCTTCCTTGACCGGAGCGCCCATCTCTTCGACCCGACGACTGAAGCATGGAGCGACCACGGCTTTCTCCATGCGGCGCGTCTCGGCCATAGCGCGACGCTTCTGACCAACGGCAAGGTGCTGTTCGCCGGAAGCGGTGCGCTCAAAGGCGTCGGAGTGAGCACTGCCGTCGAGACCTACGACCCGGTCACCGAGCAGTTCACGAGCGCGAACCCTCTCGGCATCGGGCGACAGTCCCACACCGCAACGAAACTCGCGAACGGCAACGTGCTGGTCGCCGGCGGGATGGGACACGCGGGGGAAGGGTTTCCCGTCAGGGGGACGGCGGAGCTCTATGTCCCATCGTTCGAAATCCATGCCGGCATCAGCGGCACCTGGTACGACCCTGCACAGAGCGGACACGGCATCCTCGTCCAGGTCCTTCGCGACAATCGGTTGCTCGCCGCGTGGCTCGCGTTCAATCCCGAGGGCACGGCGCAGGCATGGTTCGTGGGAGTCGGCACGTACAGCGGCGACACGGCCACGATCGCAAGTGTCGAAATGCCGACCGGCGGACGCTGGATTCCCAACTTCAATCCGTCGTCGGTCGTGCATGGCGCATGGGGCACACTGGCATTCCGCTTCATCGATTGCAACCACGGCACCGTCAGCTTCGATTCGCCGAGTTTCGGTGTCGGTACCATGAGCCTGACGCGCTTGACGCAGCCGCTGGGATTGAGCTGTCCATGAGCGGGCTGCTACCTTGCGCCAGGCTACGCCGATGCAAGTCGTGCCGATCGCGAAGGGTGGAGCGCATCTCCCGCGCATGGCGGACAAGTGTGCGCGCTCGGCGTAAACCTCGAGGAATCGGCGCGCACCGGCGTCGTGAAAGCGCGCACGTCGCTTCGAACGCTGCTCGGCGAAGCGATTACCCTGCGTCCAAATGAAAACGGCGAGCACCTCGAAGCGGTACTCGCCGACGGACGGCAACAGCTGCTTGCTGTCGCCGCCAAGTCCTTGAGACTCAAGGACCGGATATTGTTGGTTGCGGGGGAAGGATTTGAACCTTCGACCTTCGGGTTATGAGCCCGACGAGCTGCCAGACTGCTCCACCCCGCGGAAGGATTGCAAGTATAACGCCCAGGCGTTACCCGGTCAACGTCCCGGCGTCCCCGCCGCACAGGCGCTCAGGTCTCGACCCGCGCGCAGATTCCGCGCTCGTTGCACAGCGTCCCGGTCGGCAGGTGCCCAGCGACTTGCCGAACCGGTCGGGCGCCCACCCCTGGAGCTTTGATCCGTCCGCCGCCATGCAGTGGCGTCCTCAGTCGGCGGCTCGCGGGCACGGCTCCGCGTACGCCGCCCCCGCGAACACGACGGCGACGACTGCGAACAGGACGACTTGAAGGGCGACAGCAGGCCGGCGCATGCGTCGCTCCCGCGAGCGTTGATCCCGGCGTGCCGCCGCGACGGGCGGCCCGGTCATTCCCTTCTCGCGGCACGCGGTCGCGGACACGCTTGTCAGCGGTTCACGAGATCGTCGCGCACCCGGGCGCTTCGTCGCCGCGCCCTTCGCGCCGGATGCGCTGCGACAGCGCCTCGACGCTCGGCCGCAACGCGTCGCCGAACGCCGCCTGCGCGCGAAGGGCGGCGCGGCAGCTGCGGTCGGCGTCGCCCGACAGGCCGAGCATGAGCAGGTAGGTGCGGGTCGCGTCGGCGGTGCGGCCGGTGAGCGCGCTCGCCACCGCGAACGTGTTCCAGTCCTCGAAGCGCGTCCCGCGCCGCGAGCCGCTGAACGCGAGCGCGTGCAGCGCGAGCTGCCGCGCGGTCTCCGGACGCGCGGGCGTCGTGCGCAGGTGCAGGAACGCGAGGAACCCGGCGACGTCCGGATCGCGTGGATTCGCCGCGAGCGCGCGGAGGTCGAGCTCGATCGCCTCCGCCTTGCGGCCCGCGGTGTACGCGCGGTGCGCCGCATCGTAGAGCTCGCGTGCGCGAAAGGCGTCGGCGGGCGTGGGAACCGGGCTCGCCTCGCTGCGCCAGCGCACGTTCGTCGCGTCGGCGAATGCGCCGGACGAACGCGACGGCGCGGCGCTCGAAGCGAGGCCGAGAGGAATCGCGGCATCCGCGGACGCCTGCGCGGCCACCACCGGAACGGTTTCGGCGACGATGCGCCGGCCGCGCGTCGAGAGATCGTCGTCGCCGTCGACTCCGGAACGCGCGTAGCGTGGCGGCATCGCGGAAGGCGCCGGCACGCGTCCGGCGTCGGAGGCGAATACCGGAACGTCGTCGCGCGAGGAGAGCCCCACACGCCCGGACGACGCGTCGGCCGACGTCGCAGGCGTCGCGGCCCGTGCGTCCGATGACCACGCAGGAGCGCT
>DASTCK010000365.1:0-6396 GCA_035711225.1 Casimicrobiaceae bacterium | reverse complement strand
GGGCGCTCAGCGCGAGCGCGCGCGGCGAGCGCCGAGAGCGCGCGGCCGTGAATCGCGCCGACCGCGCCGCGCAGGAAGCGCTCGTCCTGCGCGGCGGCGAGCACGGCGCGGCCGTCGATCGTCGCGCGACCGCTCACGATGCCGTCGTCGGCATGCGCGACGATTCCGAAGCGCGCGAGATCGGGGCTCGCGCCCGCCGGCGGATCGACCGCGAGCGAGCCGGGATCGGCGAGCGCGGCCAGGCGGGCTTCGGGATCGAGAGCGGCGAGCGCGGTCACGGCGGCGTTGCGAGGCTGTCGTATAGTGGCGGCTCCGCCGCCGCTGCCGCCACCGGTCGGGCATGCGGCCGTGCGGCGACGCCCGGGCGCACACGGTAGCACGCGTGCGGCGCAACGACCGACGCCGTGGACGCCAATCTCTTCACGCTCTTCGCGCAGCACGTCGCCGATCCCGCGGCGCCGTGCATCGTCGTTCCGAACGGCCCGGTGGTCACCTACGGCGAGATCGACGCGCTCTCCGCCCGGATCGCGCATGCGCTGAGGGGCGCCGGCTGCGTGCCCGGCGACCGCGTCGCGGTGCAGACCGACAAGCATTGGACCGTGCTTCCGCTCTACCTCGCGGCGCTGCGGGCCGGGCTCGTCTACCTGCCGCTCAACACCGGCTACCAGCGCGCCGAGCTCGACTATTTCTTCGGCGACGCGGAGCCGCGCGTCGTCGTGTGCGGCAGCGAGCGGCTCGGCGTGGTGGCCGCGGCGGCGAAGCACGCGACGGTGCTGACGCTCGACGCCGGCGGCGGCGAGCTGCTCGATCGCGCCGACGCGTGGCCGCCCTCGTTCGACACGGTGCCGCGGGCGCCGGACGACCTGGCCGCGATCCTCTACACGTCAGGCACCACCGGGCGCTCGAAGGGCGCGATGCTCACCCATCGCAACCTCGCGTCGAACGCGCTGGCGCTCGTCGACGCGTGGGGGTTCACGCGCGGCGACGCGCTGCTGCATGCGCTGCCCGTCTACCACGTGCACGGGCTCTTCGTCGCGATCCATTGCGTGCTGCTGTCGGGCAGCCGCATGCTGTGGCTGCCGAAGTTCGACGCGCGCGAGGTGATGTCGCTCCTGCCGAAGTCGACGGTGATGATGGGCGTGCCGACGTTCTACACGCGCCTCCTGGCCGAACCGTCGTTCGGGCGCGCGCAGAGCGACCCGGTCAGGCTGTTCGTCTCGGGCTCGGCACCGCTGTTGCCCGAGACGTTCGACGAGTTCGAGCGGCGCACCGGCCAGCGCATCCTCGAGCGGTACGGCATGACCGAGACGGGCATGAACACCTCGAACCCGCTCGACGGGCCGCGCCTCGCCGGCACCGTCGGCCCGCCGCTGCCCGGCGTCTCGGTGCGCATCGTCGACGAAGGCGGGGCGCCTTGCGCGCCCGGCACGATCGGCGCGATCCAGGTCCGGGGCCCCAACGTGCTGAAGGGGTACTGGAAGCTCCCCGACAGGACGCGCGAGGAATTCACGCCGGACGGATGGTTCCGCACCGGCGACATGGGCGAGTGGACGCCCGAGGGCTACGTGCGCATCGTCGGCCGTGCGAAGGACCTGATCATCACCGGCGGCCTCAACGTCTACCCGAAGGAGATCGAGGAGCGCATCGACGCGCTCGACGGCATCGCCGAGAGCGCGGTGATCGGCGTCCCGCATCCCGATTTCGGCGAGGCGGTGACCGCGGTCGTCGTCGCGAAGCCGGGCCACGCGCTCACCGAGAGCGCGATCATCGGCGCGCTGCGCCACGAGATCGCGAGCTTCAAGGTGCCCAAGCGCGTGTTCTTCGTCACCGAGCTGCCGCGCAACTCGATGGGCAAGGTCGTCAAGGCCGAGCTCCGCGCGAAGCTCGCGTCGCCGCCGCCCGGCTGAAGGCCGACCCACCTCGGCGGCGCTCGTCGCCGACGCCCGTGGGTCGGGCATCAGGCGGACGATCGCTCCGGTCCGGATGAAGCCCGGCCCCCAGCACGCATAATCCGTCCATGAGCGACATTCCTTCCACGATGCGCCACATCGCGATGCGCGAGCCCGGCCCCCCGGACGTGCTCGCGATCGGCGAAGGGCCGGTGCCTGAGCCCGGCCCGAACGACGTGCTGATCCGCGTTCGCTACGCGGGCGTCAACCGGCCCGACTGCATCCAGCGGTCGGGCAACTATCCGCCGCCGCCCGGCGCCTCGCCGATCATCGGCCTCGAGGTCGGCGGCGTCGTCGTCGCGACCGGGGCGAGCGTGTCGGCGTGGCGCGACGGCGACGAGGTGTGCGCGCTGACGCCGGGAGGCGGTTACGCGGAATACTGCGTCGCGCCGGCAGGCCATTGCCTGCCGCTGCCCGCGGGGCTCTCGCTTCTCGAGGCGGCGAGCCTCCCGGAGAACGCGTTCACCGTGTGGCACAACGTCTTCGAGCGCGGCAGGCTCGCCGCGGGCGAGACGATCCTGATCCACGGCGGCACCAGCGGCATCGGCTACACGGCGATCCAGTACGCGAAGGCGTTCGGCGCGAAGGTGATCGCGACGGTGGGGAGCGACGACAAGGCCGCGTTCTGCCGCAAGATCGGCGCCGATCACGCGATCAACTACCGGACGCACGACTTCGTCGCGGAGGTCGCCGCGATCACCGGGAAGCGCGGCGTCGAGGTGATCCTCGACATGGTGGGCGGCGACTACATCGCGCGCAACCTCCGCTGCATCGCGATCGAGGGCCGGCTCGTCATCATCGCGTTCCTGCACGGCAGCCGCGTCGAGGTCGACTGGATGCCGATCATGCTGAAGCGACTCACCGTGACCGGCTCGACGATGCGCGCGAGCCCCGTGGAGCGCAAGGTCGCGATCGCCGCCGCGCTGCGCGAGCGCGTGTGGCCGCTCTACGCGTCGGGCCGCGTCTTGCCGGTGATCCATCGCGTGTTCCCGCTCGCCGAGGCGGCGGCGGCGCACGCGCTGATGGAGTCGTCGAGGCACGTCGGGAAGATCATGCTGGAGGTGGGATGAGGCGGCGATGGGTGATAGGCGATAGGCAATAGGCGATAGGCGATAGGGAACACCGCGCACGCGCCTGCCTCGGCGCAACCTCTCGCCGCCCATCGCCAATCGCCTATCGCCTATCGCCGATCTTCCTCGATCTCAATCGAGAAAATCGCAGTTCCTCTCGACGTACGCCGCCAGGTCGAGCGAGTGCTGGCGCACCAGCCGCTCGGCGAGCTCGGTGTCGCGGCGCTCGAGCGCCTCGATGATGCGCATGTGATCGACGATCGAGCGCGACGCGCGGTCGGCCTGCGAGATCGTCATGCGGCGGATCGCGCGCACGTGGATGAACAGGTTCTCGAGCGTCTGGCCCATCAGGTGGGAGCCGGAGAGCCGGATGATCGCCTGGTGGAACGCGATGTTCGCGTCCGAGTACTCGCTGATGTGCTCGGCCGGCGCCGAGTTGACGAAGTCGTCGAACATCTTGCGCAGCCCGGCGATCTCCTCGTCGGAGGCGTGGAGCGTCGCGAGCCGCGCGGCCAGGCTCTCGATCGCCGCCCACATCTCGATCATCTCGACGATCTGCCGCTTGGTCTTGCGGACGATGAAGATGCCCCGCCGCGGGACCGTGCGGAGCAGGCCTTCCTGCTCGAGGAGCGTCATCGCCTCGCGGATCGGCGTGCGGGACACCCCGAGCGACAGCGAGAGCTGGCGCTCGTCGAGGCGCACCTCGCCGGAGTGCGAGTAGATGTCGGCCTCGACGATCGCCTGCTTCAGCGCCGCATAGGCCTGGTCGCGCAGGCTCGCGTTCGACGCGATCGGCGCGACCGACAACGCGGTCTTGGGGGCGACGGCGGGGCCGCGGGACATGGGTTCGAGGGGCGCCGGGCGCCCGTGGCGCTGCCGCGCACCCCGGTCGGAGGCGACGGCATCAGGCCTGCACCGCGTATCTTATATATCAGCAACGGCTGGCGATACGCCCTCGACGATTGCCAGGTGCCGAAGCCCGCGGCCTATCCGGCGGCCCGATGCGCGTCGGGCAGGTGCGTTCCAGTCGGTGCCCGCGAGGGACCCCGCGCTTCCCTGACCCGCCCGGGGGACCCCGCGCCGTTCGCTAGTTGTTTCGCCCGGCGCTCCGGGCAAGCAACCGGTTCTTGACCTCGACAATCTCGGCCGCCAGCCCGTCGGCGTCGTAGACCTTGAGCAGGTGGGGCCGGTGTGCGCGAAGATACGCGGCGATGCGGTCTTTTTCAGCGCCGATGCCGGCGAGATCGCGCAGGACGCTCCGGTCCCAGCGCCACTCGAGCTCGAGTTCGTCGAAGGCCGCGTTGTAGGCGTCGAGCTCGGGATCGGATTCGGTCGCGACGCGGGGGCGCGGAATGTGGGGGGCGGGCAGCGGCATCATCGTCGGACTCCGGGGCGGATTCGTGCAAGGGCGTCGAAGCGACGATAGTCGCGCGCTCTCATAATGTATAGTTTGTTTTAATTGTCCAATGCATAACTAGTTACTTATCTGACATCGCCATGAAGAACGCGACGCTCCGCCAGCTCAAGGTGTTCCAGACGGTCGCCCGGCACCTCTCGTTCTCGCGCGCCGCGGAGGAGCTCCACCTCACGCAGCCCGCGGTGTCGGCCCAGATCCACGAGCTCGAGGGTCATGCGGGGCTGCCGCTGTTCGAGCGTCTGGGTCGCCGCGTCTACCTGACCGCCGCGGGCCGCGAGCTCGTCGTGCAGAGCCGCGCGATCCTGCAGCAATGGCGCGAAGCCGAGGAGGCGATGGCTCGCCTGAAGGGCATCAGCGGCGGGACGCTGTCGGTCGCCGTGATCAGCGCCGGCGATTATTTCTTCCCGCGCCTCCTCGCGGAGTTCCAGCGGCGCCATCCGGGCGTTTCGCTCGACCTCACCGTCCAGAACCGCGAGGGGCTGCTGCGCCAGCTCGACGACAACCTCTCGGACCTCGCGGTGATGGTCCGGCCGCCCGAGGGCGACGAGACCGTGCACGAGGCGTTCGCGCCCCACGCCTACGTGATCGTGGCGGCGCCGTCGCACCCGCTCGTGCACCAGCGCCCGATCCCGCTCTCCCGCGTGCTCGAGGAAGCGTTCGTCGTCCGCGAACGCGGCTCGGACACCTGGAACTCGATGCGCGAGGCATTCGGCGCGTCGTTCCCGGCCGTGGAGGTGGCGATGGAGATCGGCAGCAACGAGACGATCAAGCAGGCCGTGATCGCCGGCATGGGGCTGGGCTTCCTGTCGTCGCACGCGATCGCGCTCGAGGTCGAGACCGGGCGCCTCGCGATCCTGGACGTCGAGGGGTTCCCGGCGATGCGTCACTGGTACGTCGTGCACCGCCGCCAGAAGACGCTCCCACCGGTCGCCGAGGCGTTCAAGGCCTTCCTCCGGGCCGACGGAGCGCGGTTGATCGAGGGCTACATGGCCCCGGCGAGCGGCCGGACCGCCCGTGCCGCAGGCCGCGCCGGGCCAGAGGTTTCGCGTGACGGCCGCGCACGCGCCGGCGGGTTACCCGGCCGCGAACGTCGTTGACGCGGTCTGATATATCAAATACCTTATCTCGCAACGACAAGGACCGCGCCCGGACATCGCCGGCGACGGTCCCCACCTGGAGGACGGCGGGGGATGGTTCCCACAGCGAGGCACGCGCCGATCGCGCCCCACCGCGGGCCGGTCGCGATGACACGCACCGTCGCCGGCGCGCGAGACGCCGGCGCGCCGCCTGCTCGCCGCGCTCCGCGCATCGCATCGCCCGGCCCGGCTGTCCCGGCATCCGGCCCCACCCCCTGACCCGTCGCGAGGGCCGGCGTCCCTGCGGGACGACGGCGGCGCGACGGCTCCGTTCACCGGAGGATTCCATGCAGGACCAAGCGCTCAAGACCGCCCCGAAGCCCGCGTCGGCTGCCGCCGAGGACGCGGCCAGGACCGCGGGCGCCCCGATCGACCACGCGACGCAGGAGACCGACGGCTTCCAGCTCGTGATCGAGGCCCTCAAGCTGAACGGCATCGACACGATCTTCGGGCTGCCCGGCATCCCGATCACCGATCTCACGCGCAAGTGCCAGGCCGCGGGGCTGCGCGTGATCTCGTTCCGCCACGAGCAGAACGCCGGCTACGCCGCGTCGATCGCGGGCTTCCTGACGCAGAAGCCGGGCATCTGCCTGACCGTCTCCGCGCCCGGATTCCTCAACGGTCTCACGGCGCTGGCGCACGCGACGACCAATTGCTTCCCGATGATCCTCGTCAGCGGCTCCTCCGAGCGCGAGATCGTCGACCTGCAGCAGGGCGACTACGAGGAGATGGACCAGCTCGCGATCGCCAAGACCCTGTGCAAGGCCGCGTTCCGCGTGCTGCACGCCGAGGACATCGGCGTCGGCGTCGCGCGCGCGATCCGC